>NZ_JBHTZD010000021.1:6628-145260 GCF_042790455.1 Streptomyces sp. NPDC056734 | reverse complement strand
ACGGACGGGCAGGCCCCGCCCGTCCGTCCGGCCGACACCGGCTTCGGCGCCCCACAGGCGAGCGACCAGAAAAGAGGAGCCAGGCAGCGATGGCCCGCCGCAGTACGAAGACCCCACCGCCGGACGACTCGTACGAGGAGCGCATCCTCGACATCGACGTCGTCGACGAGATGCGGGGCTCCTTCCTGGAGTACGCCTACTCGGTCATCTACTCCCGTGCCCTGCCCGACGCCCGCGACGGACTCAAGCCGGTCCACCGCCGCATCGTCTACCAGATGAACGAGATGGGGTTGCGCCCCGAGCGCGGCTACGTCAAGTGCGCGCGGGTCGTCGGCGAGGTCATGGGCAAGCTCCACCCGCACGGCGACTCGTCGATCTACGACGCGCTGGTGCGGATGGCGCAGCCGTTCTCCATGCGCGTGCCGCTGGTCGACGGACACGGCAACTTCGGCTCGCTGGGCAACGACGACCCGCCGGCCGCCATGCGCTACACCGAGTGCCGGATGGCCGCCGCGAGCAGCCTGATGACCGAGTCCATCGACGAGGACACGGTCGACTTCGCGCCCAACTACGACGGCCAGGAGCAGGAGCCGGTCGCCCTCCCGGCGGCCTTCCCGAACCTGCTGGTCAACGGCGCGTCCGGGATCGCGGTCGGCATGGCCACGAACATGCCGCCGCACAACCTGTCCGAGGTCATCGCCGCGGCCCGCCATCTGATCCGGCACCCCAGCGCGGACCTGGACACGCTCATGAGGCACGTCCCGGGCCCGGATCTGCCGACGGGCGGCCGGATCGTCGGCCTGTCCGGCATCCGCGACGCCTACGAGACCGGCCGGGGCACGTTCAAGATCCGTGCGACGGTCGCGGTGGAGGCGGTCACCGCCCGCCGCAAGGGCCTGATCGTCACCGAGCTGCCCTTCAGCGTCGGCCCGGAGAAGGTGATCGCCAAGATCAAGGATCTGGTGGGCTCGAAGAAGCTCCAGGGCATCGCCGACGTCAAGGACCTCACCGACCGGGCGCACGGCCTGCGCCTGGTCATCGAGATCAAGAACGGCTTCGTGCCCGAGGCGGTCCTGGAGCAGCTCTACAAGCTGACGCCCATGGAGGAGTCCTTCGGCATCAACAACGTGGCGCTGGTCGACGGCCAGCCGCTCACGCTGGGCCTGAAGGAACTGCTGGAGGTTTACCTCGACCATCGCTTCGACGTGGTGCGGCGGCGCTCGGAGTTCCGCCGCACCAAGCGGCGCGACCGGCTGCATCTGGTCGAGGGCCTGCTGGTCGCCCTGGTGGACATCGACGAGGTGATCCGCCTGATCCGCTCCAGCGACAACTCCGCGCAGGCCAAGGAGCGCCTCATCGAGCGCTTCTCGCTGAGCGAGGTGCAGACGCAGTACATCCTCGACACGCCGCTGCGCCGGCTGACCAGGTTCGACCGGATCGAGCTGGAGTCGGAGCAGGAGCGGCTCAACGCGGAGATCGCGGAGCTGACCCGGATCCTGGAGTCCGACGCCGAGCTGCGCAAGCTGGTCTCCGCCGAACTGGCCACGGTCGCCAAGAAGTTCGGCACCGAGCGGCGTACGGTCCTGCTGGAGGCGTCCGGGGCGACGGCCGCCACGGTGCCGCTCCAGGTCGCGGACGACCCGTGCCGGGTGCTGCTGTCCTCGACGGGACTGCTGGCCCGTACGGCGAACGGCGAGCCGTTCGAGACGGACGAGGACGCCAGACGCGCCAGGCACGACGTGATCGTGTCGGCGGTACCGGCCACCGCGCGGGGCGAGATCGGCGCGGTCACCTCGACGGGCCGCCTGCTGCGGATCAATGTGGTCGACCTGCCGCAGCTGCCGGACACCATGTCGTCGCCGAACCTCGCGGGCGGCGCCCCGCTGACGGAGTTCGTGCCCCTGGAGGACGGCGAGACGCTGATCTGCCTGACCACGCTCGACGAATCCTCGCCGGGCCTGGCGATCGGCACCGAGCAGGGCATCGTCAAGCGCGTGGTGCCCGACTATCCGACCAACAAGGACGAGCTGGAGGTCATCACCCTCAAGGACGGCGACCGGATCGTCGGCGCGGTCGAGCTGCGTACGGGCGAGGAGGACCTGGTCTTCATCACCGACGACGCCCAGTTGCTGCGCTACCAGGCGTCCCAGGTGCGTCCGCAGGGCAGACCGGCGGGCGGCATGGCGGGCATCAAGCTGGTGGACGGCGCGAAGGTCATCTCCTTCACGGCCGTCGACCCGGCCGCCGAGGCGGTGGTCTTCACCGTCGCGGGCTCGCGCGGCACGCTCGACGACTCGGTCCAGACGACGGCCAAGCTGACCCCGTTCGACCAGTACCCGCGCAAGGGCCGCGCCACGGGCGGCGTGCGCTGCCAGCGGTTCCTCAAGGGCGAGGACTGTCTCTCGCTGGCCTGGGCGGGCGCCACCCCCGCGCGGGCGGCCCAGAAGAACGGCACACCGGCCGAACTCCCGGAGATGGACCCGCGCCGCGACGGCTCGGGCGTGTCGCTGGCCAAGACGGTGGCGGTGGTGGCGGGGCCGGTGTAGACGCGGTCGGCGGGGGGCGGGCTGGGCATCCGGGGCTGGTGGAATCAGCGGGGTGGTTGCTTGCCCGCCCGGCGGAACTGGCGGGGGTTGGCTCCGCCGGGCATGGCGGGTTCTTCCTGGCCTGGCGGATGCTTCCTGGCCTGGCGGATGCTTCTGCGCCCTACTCCGGCTCGGCCCCGTCCTCCGCCAGGTCGCGCACGTAGCGCAGGACGCCCCACATGCCGTGTTCGTCGGCGTGCGGGGCGTCGCTCGTGGACGCCTCCAGCTCCTTGCCGAGCGCGGCGGGGTCGATGCCGGAGCCGATGAGGACGAGCTGGGTACGACGGGGCTCGCGCGCGGGCCAGCGCTCCGGGTAGAAGCGCAGGAAGGGCCCGACGGCGTGCACGGCGTAACGGTTGCGCTGATCGTGCGGGCCGAAATCGACGTACCCCTTGATCCGGTAGAGCCCCTCGGGGCGGCTGTCGAGGAAGGCCATCAGCCGCCGTGGGTCCATCGGCGTGTCGGAGGCGAAGGAGAGGGTGTCGTAGGCGGCGTGCAGGTGGGGGGCGTGCGCGTGGGTCGCGTGCGGGTCGCGCTCGTCGTGGCCGGTTTCGTCACCATGGCTGCCAGGTGAGTCACCGTCCTCATGGCGGTCTTCGGCGCCAGGGCGGCCGAGCGAGTCATCATCCGCACGGCCGGTCTCCGTGCCGCGATCACCATGGTCGTACAGATCATCGAACGACAGCTGTCCGATCCGCTCCTCGCTCGGCCGGCAGTCGAAGAGGAACTCGGGGTCGATACGGCCGTGGCGCGCGGGGACGACGGCCGCGCGGTCGGTGAGAGTGCGGACGAGGGCCAGGACGCGATCGGCGTCGGTGACCCGGTCGAGTTTGTTGACGACGATCAGGTCGGCGAGGGCGAGATGCCGGTCGATCTCGGGATGCCTGGCGCGCGTGGCGTCGAACTCGGCGGCGTCGACGACCTCGACCAGCCCGCCGTACACAACGTCCGGATGCTCGCTCGCGAGCACCATCCGTACGAGTTCCTGCGGCTCGGCGAGCCCGCTGGCCTCGATGACGATGACGTCGATACCGGCGGACGGGTCGGCGAGCCGCTCCAGATAGAGGTCGAGTTCCCCGGCGTCGACCGCGCAGCACAGACAGCCGTTGCCGAGCGAGACGGTGGAGTCGCCGAGCGCGCCGGCGACGGCCATGGCGTCGATCTCGATCGACCCGAAGTCGTTGACGATCGCGCCGATCCGGCTGCCGCCGCTGTGGTGGAGCAGATGGTTGAGCAGCGTCGTCTTCCCGGAGCCCAGGAATCCGGCGAGGACGACGACCGGGATCTGCCGCGGACTCGGACTGTGGCGCACCGTGCGACCTCTCTCACGCCTGTGGCGCACTGGCTCACGGCCGTGCCCGCCACGCTGGATGGAATGCCGCCCCAGGATACGAGCAGCCCGAAACGCGCCGATGTGAACGATTGTTAGCGCCATGCCGGGGGCAGACGTCTGTCAAGGTGCCGGTTCGTGCGACCCTCGCTTCCTTCTGTGCGCCTTTTCTCCGCCTCCCCGCCGACCGGAGCCGCTCGGCACCCTGGGAGACGGCAGCGCCGCCCTCCGCTCGCCGGTCCCTTGTCGTCGACCCGCATCCGACGACCGGCGGGCGGCCGCCTGAATCGGGGGTTGACATGGCAACACGGAGTTTCGGGGCACGCGCGCTGGGCGTGGTCGCCGCGGCCAGTCTCACGACCGGTGTCCTGATCGCGCGGGCCGCCCAGCGCCGCACACTGCAATCACTGCACGCCCGTCTGGAACATCTGGAGGAGCAGGCTCCGACTCCCTCGCACGCCAATCTGGCGCGACAGCAGCACCAGCACTGGGAACTGCTGAGCAAGGCGATCGACGACCCCGAACTGGCCGAGGTCCTCGACCACTACGACGTGTCCCTCTCCCCGAAGCAGCGCCGTCAGTACCTGTTCGCCAACGCCCTGTACACCAATCTGCTCTTCTACTACCGCATCGGCAACCTGTCCAAGGAGGAGTTCTTCCAGCACGTCAGAGGCATGCTTCAGAACCCGGTCGTCCGCGAGTACTGGAAGGCGGGCCGGCAGCAGCGCGCGAGCATCACCGACACCGACGAGGCCGAACTCGGGCAGATCGTCGACGACTTGCTGCGGGCTCTGGACGACGCGGACGAGGAGTGGTGGGTGGTGGGGATGCCGCCGGGCGAGGAGGGGTAGCCGGCGCGCGGACGTGCCACGGGAAAGGCGCCGGGCCACGCAGGGGGTGGGATTCCTGCCGGGCCGACGCCTTGTGTTGCGGCGGGTGGTCTCAGGCGTCGGGGATGTCCGCCTTCGCCTTCACCAGGGTCTCCCGGGTGATCACCACGATGCGTTCGTAGTCCGCGCGGCCGGCGTCCGCCGGCAGTTGTGAGTCCAGCGAGTCAGTGACATCTGTACCGATGACGGCGAAATTTCCGTCTGCCAGTTCGAAGATGTCGGGGCAGGTGGCCCCATTGGTGCTGCCCCTCAGGCGCGGAGAAACGCCCAGGCGGCGGATGATCTGACTCACTGGTGAATTCCTGTTCTCAAGGCCCGTATCAAGGGACAAAAGCACGCCCTCCCACGCTGCCGCGCGGTGCGCGTGGGCATCCTTGCAGCTCGGGAACCCGACCTCAACAATCCTCGGCCGTCTCGATGGTCACGTCTTTTCTCCGCCGTCACATTCCCACCGCCAGGCCCACGTGCCACGCCCCCACCAGCACGCCCCCGGCACCACATCCGCACCGTCACACCTGCGGCGGCACACCCCCACCAGCCCGCCCGCGGCGTCACGCCCCCGGCGGGACCGGCACCGCAACCGGTGCCTCCGGTCCCACATACCGCGCCACCGGTCGGATGATTTTCGAGTCCCGTGCCTGTTCCAGGATGTTGGCGCTCCAGCCGACCATCCGCGCGGCGGCGAAGGTCGGGGTGAACATCTCCCTGGGCAACCCGCAGAGCTCCATGACCACACCCGCGTAGAACTCCACATTGGTGTGCAACTCACGCCCCGGCTTCAGCTCCGCCAGGATCGCCTCGACCCGCCGCTCCACCTCGACGGCGAACTCCACCCGCGGCCCGCCGAAGCTCCGCGCGATCTCCCGGAGCATCCGGGACCGGGGGTCCTCCGTGCGGTAGACGGCGTGCCCGAAGCCCATGATGCGTTCCCCGGCGAGCACCCGTTCGCGGATCCAGGGATCGATGCGGTCGGGTGTGCCGATGACGTCGAGCGTGTCCAGGGCGCGGCTGGGCGCTCCGCCGTGCAGCGGGCCGGACAGGGCACCCACGGCTCCGACGAGACACGCGGCGGCATCGGCGCCGGTGGAGGCGATGACCCGGGCGGTGAAGGTTGACGCATTGAATCCGTGGTCAATGGTTGAGATCAAGTATTGCTCGACCGCCCGCGCCCGCCGCCTGTCCGGCACGCTCCCGGTCACCATGTACAGGTAGTTGGCCGCGTACGACAGATCCTCCCGTGGCTCGACGGGATCAAGTCCCCGGCCCAGTCGGTACAGCGCCGCCAGCAGCGTGGGTACGGCAGCCGCCGCGACGACGGTGTCCGCGCGGCGCCGCTCCGCGTCGATGTCGTACGCCGGACGGAACCCCTGCGCCGCGCCCAGCAGGGACAGCGCGGTCCGCATCCCGGCGAGGGGGCCCGAATCCCGGCCGGCCGCGGCGATGGCGGGGAGCACGGCGGCCACCTCGTCCGGCAGCCGCCGCCGCGCTGCCGTCTCGGCGGCGAAGGCGGCGCTCCGCGCGGTGTCAGGCAGTTCGCCGTGGACGAGGAGATGCCAGACGTCCTCGAAGCTGCGGGTGCGCGCGAGATCGACGGCCGAGTACTGCCGGTAGTGGTAGAAGCCTTCGCGCCCTCGTACGTCCCCGATCTCGGTGTCGGCGACGACGACACCGGCGAGCCCCCTGGGCGCCTCGACAAGGGTGACGGCGGACCTGTTGACGGACATGATGACCTCCCTGAACTTGATTCGACTGTCCATGATTGACTCAATCTCTGTCAATATTGATTGAATCAACATTCATCCGCTGCGGCTACGGTGACGCCCATGCCCGATCAAGAACCCGGCTCCAGCCACCCCGAACGGCGCCTGAGCACCAAAGAGGCCGCCGAACTGCTCGGCGTGAAGCCCGAGACCGTCTACGCGTACGTCAGCCGCGGCCAGCTCGGCAGCCGCCGCGTCCCGGGCGGCCGGGGCAGCACCTTCGACGCGAGCGAGGTCGAAGCGCTGGCAAGGCGCAACAGACGGGAGAGCGCCGGAAGTCCGGCGTCGGGCGGCGAGCTGTCGGTACGGACCCGGATCACCCTGATCGAGAAGGACCGGTACTACTTCCGGGGCGTCGACGCGGTCGAACTGGCCGCGCGCCACTCCTACGAGGAGATCGCCGAGTGGCTGTGGACCGGGCGGCTGAACCCCGGGATCACGTTCACCGCGCCCGACGCCTCGGTAGAGATCGCCCGCCGCGCGGTCAACGCTTTGCCGGAGCACACGGACCCGACCGACCGGCTCCGGGTCGCCGCCATCGCCGCCGCGACGGCGGACCCGCTCCGGTTCGACCTGTCGGAGGACGCCGTCCTCGGCACCGCGCGGACCCTCATCCCAACCCTGGTGGGCGCCCTGCCGCCGGTGCTGTACGCCCCCCAGGAGGGCGGCCCCCTCGCCCACCGGCTGTGGGGCAGGCTGACCCCGCGCGAGGCCGACGAGGCATCGCTGGACGTCCTGGACACCGCGCTCGGTCTGCTGGTCGACCATGACCTCGCCGCCTCGACCCTCGCGGTGCGGGTCGCCGCCTCGGCCCGCGCGCACGCCTACGCGGCCGTCTCGGCGGGCCTGGGCGTACTGGAAGGCCCCTTGCACGGCGCGGCGAGCGGGCTCGCCCACCGGCTGATCGAGCAGGTGCTCGAACAGGGAGACGCGGGCCCCGTGATCGCGGGCGAGTTGCGGGCGGGTCGCCGTATCCCCGGCCTCGGCCACCGGCTCTACCCGGGCGAGGACCCCCGCGCGCGTGCCCTCTTCGCACGCCTCGCGGAACTCCCCCACGCCGAGCCCGCGCTCGCCGCCGCCCGCGACATCGTGGACACCACCGCGCGCCACACCACGCTGCACGCCAACGTCGACCTGGCGCTCGCGGCACTGACGGTGTCCTGCGGCATGCCCGCCAACGCGGGCGAGACCGTCTTCGCCGTCGCACGCACCGCCGGCTGGATCGCGCACGCCCTGGAGGAGTACACCGAGCGCCCTTTGCGGATGCGACCAGAGGGTCAGTACGTGGGCCGTCGACCACCCCAGCCACTGCCGGAGTAACCGCATCTCGGCCGGAAGTCGCCTTTGACAAAGTCAGGTTAGGCTCACCTCTGTGAGTGCGTGCGCGACCGTCTCCCGGGACCTCGACGAGCCCGTCTCCGGCACCGCGGCCACGGCGAGAACGTGGCTGCTGCTGGAGCAACCGGGCCCCTGGGGCGCCCGCGCGCTCACCGCCAGCCACCTGGACCCGGCCCTGGGACGCGCGCTGGAGGCCGCCACCGAGGGCACGGGCGTACGCGTCGCGCTCATCCGGCGCCCCGGTCGCCACGCCGACTGCGGCACCGCAACGAAACGCCAGGTGTACGCCGCCCACACGGTGCCGGGCGGCGTATGGCTGCGCAGCGCCACCACGACCGACCCGCGCCGGCTCCTCGACCTCGACTTCGCCGCGCTCGGCCGGGGCGACCATCGCACCTTCGACACCGCGCTCCGGGGACGGCCGCACGAGGGCGACCCGCTCGCCCTCGTCTGCACCAACGGCAAGCGCGACCGCTGCTGCGCGCTGCTCGGCCGCCCGCTCGCCACCGAACTGACCGTCTCCGGCGTCCCGGGCGTCTGGGAGGTCACCCATCTGGGTGGCCACCGCTTCTCGCCGACGGTGCTGATCCTGCCGTACGGCTACGCCTACGGCCGCGCGGAGGCCCACACGATCAAGGAGGTCCTCCAGGGCGCCCAGGAGGACCGGGTGGTCGTGGAGGGCTGCCGGGGCCGCTCGGCCTGGGAACGGCCCGGCCAGGCCGCCGAACTGGCCGTACGGACCGCCACGCGCGAGTACGCGGCAGACGCGCTGACCGTCGTCGCCACCACCGGCGCCGCGCCCCGCTGGGACGTCACCGTCGCCCACCAGAACGGCCGCCTCTGGCGCGTCGTGGTCGCCCAGGGCGCGTCCCTCCCACCCCGCGAGGAAAGCTGCGGCGCGTCGGCCCTGGGCGCACCGGCCCGCATGGACGTGGTGTCGGTACGCGAACTGGGGCGACGGCACTGACGGGGTGACCTCCACCGGGCCCTCGGGGCGGCTGGGGCGCCTTGAGGACGCAGGGTGTGGGGTCCAGGGCCGCGGTCCGGGGTCCGGGCCGGGTCCGGCGAGGTCGTCGCCCTGGCGGCACGATGCCGTCCAGCCGGTGTCCCGCGCGGCGGGGACTGCCGTACGAGGACTCCACCGCGCGGGATCCCCCAGGACACGGACTCCGCGCGGCGAACGTTCCAGGCCCCGGACTCCTCGTGGCAGGCACCCCCACCGCACGGCACAAACACCACACAAGTCAGGCCGCGCTCGCCGCACCTCCCAGTGGGGACGCCCCGCGCTGTGCGCAGTAGCCGGGCCACGCCCGCGCGCGACTCCCCTCCAGGCCGGCCTGCGGGCGACCCGTCCCGTCCTTAGCCGAGCCACGCCCGCGCGGGACCCCCGTTCCACCCCCTTTACGGCGTGTCGCCCACTCCCCCCGCCCAAGCCGCACCACACACCACGCACCCCCACCCCACAAGCCCCACCCACAGCGCACCCCCACCCCCAGACACCCACATCCCCTCCCGCCCCACATCCACCCCCTCCGCCCCACCTCCACCCCACAGACGTGGCCCACGCCCTACACCCCCTCCCAAATCGCGACGTACCGTCATGGCCATGAGCCCCACTCCCCCCGCCCGTCGCCTGCGCCTGGGAATCCCGCGCCGGGTGTTCTCACAGGTGCTGCTGATGCAGGTGGCGATCGCCGCGGGGGTCGCGGTGCTCGCGACCGGGCTGTTCCTCGCCCCGCTCAGCGACCAGCTGGACGACCAGGCGATGCGCCGCGCCCTGGCGATCGCCCAGACCACCGCCACCCAGCCGCAGCTCGCCGACGAGATCCTGAGCACGCCCCCGACGGCCGACGGCCCCGTGCAGCAGGAGGCGGAGCGGATCCGGAGGGCGACCAAGGCGGAGTACGTCGTGGTGATGGACCGGCGAGGTGTGCGCTGGTCGCACACGGACCCCGCGGAGATCGGCCACGTCGTGTCGACGGACCCCAGCGAGGCGCTGGCGGGCCAGGAGGTCATGGAGATCGACGAGGGCACCCTGGGCCGCTCCGCGCGCGGCAAGGTGCCGCTGAGGGACGAGAACGGCACGATCGTGGGCGCGGTGTCGGTCGGGATCGCGTACGACAGCGTGCGGGCGCGGCTGATCCACGCGATCCCGGGGCTGCTCGCCTACGCGGGCGGCGCTCTGGCGGTCGGTGCGCTGGCCGCCTGGCTGATCTCCCGCCGGGTCCAGCGGCAGACCCGTGACCTGGCCTTCTCGGACATCTCGGGACTGCTGGCGGAACGCGAGGCGATGCTGCACGGCATCCGTGAGGGCGTGGTCGCCCTGGACCGCTCGGGCCGTATCCGGCTCCTCAACGACGAGGCGCAACGGCTGCTCGGCATCGGCGACGAGGCCGTCGGCCGCACCCCGGACGAGGCGCTCGGCACGAGCCGCACGGCCGACGTCCTGGCCGGCCGGGTGACCGGAACCGATCTCCTCACCGTCCGTGGCCGGCGGGTCCTGGTCACCAACCGCATGCCCACGGACGACGGCGGCGCGGTCACCACCCTGCGCGACCGCACCGAACTGGAGCAACTCGGCCGGGAACTCGACTCCACGCGCGGCCTGATCGACGCCCTGCGCGCCCAGGACCATGAGCACGCCAACCGTATGCACACCATGCTCGGGCTGCTCGAACTGGAGATGTACGAGGACGCCATGGAGTTCATCAGCGAGGTGGTCGGCGGCCATAGGGCCACCTCGGAGCAGGTGACCGAGAAGGTACGGGACCCCCTGCTGTCGGCGCTGCTGGTCGGCAAGGCCACGGTCGCCGCCGAACGCGGCGTCGCCCTCGGCATCTCGGACCGCACCGCGCTCCCGGACCGGCTGATCGACCCGAGGGGCCTGGTGACCATCGTCGGCAACCTGGTGGACAACGCCCTGGACGCCACGGCGGGCACACCGCACGCGCGCGTGGAGGTCGAATTGGTCACCGAGGGCCGTGCGGTCGTTCTCACGGTCCGCGACTCGGGTCCGGGAATTCCCGAGGAGCGCCGGGAGTTGATCTTCAAGGAGGGCTGGTCGACCAAGCAGCCGCCCGCCCACCGTGAACGCGGCATCGGTCTGTCCGTGGTCCGCCGGCTGGCGGAGCGGCAGGGCGGCACCGCGACCGTCACGGAGGCGGACGGCGGCGGCGCGCAGTTCACGGTCGTTCTGCCCGAGGCCCTGGACGAGCCCGAGGAGACCGTCACCACCGCGCCGGGCACCGCCCACAGCCCCGTGCCGGCCACCGCCCGGACGGACGTACCGGTCGCCACCCGGACCGCCGTACCGGTGGCCGCCGAGAAGGAGTCGCGATGATCGAGGTCCTGGTCGTGGACGACGACATCAGGGTCGCGCGGGTCAATGCCGCGTACGTCGGGAAGGTGCCCGGCTTCCAGGTGGTCGGCGAGGCCCACAGCGCGGCCGAGGCCCTGCGCCAGATGGAGGCCCGTCCACGGCTCGATCTGGTCCTCCTGGACCACTACCTCCCCGACGACACCGGCCTCGCGGTGGTGCGCGAGATGCGCCGCCGCGGCCACCGGACCGACGTGATCATGGTGACGGCGGCGCGGGACGTATCCACGGTCCAGGAGGCCATGCGGCACGGCGCGCTCCAGTACCTGGTCAAACCGTTCGCCTTCGCGGGCCTGCGCGCCAAACTGGAGGCGTACGCGGAGCTGCGCCGCACCCTCGATGGCGGCGGCGAGGCCGAACAGGCCCAGGTCGACCGCATCTTCGGCGCCCTCTCCGCGACCTCGGAACCCGACCTCCCCAAAGGCCACTCCCCCACCACCGCCGAACTGGTCCGCCAGTCCCTCCTCGCCGCCGAAGGCCCCCTCTCCGCCCAGGAGATCGCCGAACGCACCGGCGTCAGCCGCCAGACCGCCCAGCGCTATCTGAAGCTCCTGGAACGCACCGGACGCGCCACCCTGACCCTCAAATACGGCGACGCGGGCCGCCCCGAACACCGCTACGCCTGGGCAACTCGCGGTTGACCCTCATAGGCCCCCCGCGACCGTGCCCGCCCTCCGCCCCCACACCGGGCCGTACGGCGACAAACACAAGCTTCATCGCCTACGAGGGTGAGGGCCCCGTCCGTCGCTACGCCGCGCCTGCTCCCGTCAGTGACCGCACCTCGGTCTCCGCGTGCTTGGCGGCGTCCGGCTCCTCGCGGGAGGTGACCGTGCCGAGCCAGCCCGCGAGAAAGCCCAGCGGGATGGAGACAAGGCCGGGGTTCTCCAGCGGGAAGTACTGAAAGTCGACACCGGGAAACAGCGAGGCCGGGCCGCCCGACACCACCGGCGACAGCAGCACGAGCACCATGGCCGGGATCAGCCCGCCGTACACCGACCAGACCGCTCCACGGGTGGTGAAGCCGGGCCAGAACAGCGAGTACATCAGCACCGGCAGATTCGCCGACGCCGCCACGGCGAAGGCGAGCCCCACGAGAAACGCGACGTTGAGGTCGCGGGCGAGCAGCCCGAGCCCGATCGCGACGATCCCGATCCCGGCCGCCGCCACCCGGGCCACGGCGACCTCACTGCGCGGCTCGGCCCGTCCGCGCCGCAGCGACGCGTACAGGTCGTGGGCCACGGACGCCGACGACGCCAGGGTGATACCGGCGACGACCGCGAGGATCGTGGCGAAGGCGATGGCGGCGACGACCGCGAAGAGAACCGTTCCTCCCATGGAGCCCGCACCGCCGCCCAGATCGAGCGCCAGCAGCGGCACCGCCGTGTTCCCCGCTGCGTTGGAGTCGCGCACCTCGCTGGACCCCACGATGGCCGCCGCCCCGAACCCGAGGACGATCGTCATCAGGTAGAAGCCGCCGATCAGCCCGATCGACCACACCACCGACCGCCGGGCAGCCCGCGCGGTGGGCACCGTGTAGAACCGGGACAGGATGTGCGGCAGCCCGGCCGTGCCCAGCACCAGCGCGAGCCCGAGGCTGATGAAGTCGAACCGCGCGGTCCAGTCCCCGCCGTACTTCAGTCCCGGCGCCAGAAAGGCGTCACCGTGTCCGCTGCGCTCGGCCGCGGTGCGCAGCAACTGGTCGAAGTCCCCGTGGAAGCGCACCAGCACGAGCACCGTCATGGCGATGGCCCCGCCCATGAGCAGCACCGCTTTCACGATCTGAATCCACGTAGTGGCCCGCATCCCTCCCCACGACACATAGATCACCATCAGCGCGCCCACGGCGACGACCGTCCAGGACCGCGCCGCCTCGCCTGTCCCGCCCAGCAGCAGCGCGACCAGGCTGCCCGCACCCACCATCTGCGCCACCAGATAGAGAACGGACACCGTGACCGAGGAAGTTCCCGCCGCGATCCGCACCGGCCGCTCCCGCATCCGCGCGGCCACCACGTCGGCGAGCGTGAACCTCCCGCAATTCCGCACCAGTTCGGCGACCAGGAACAGCACCAGCAGCCACGCCACCAGGAAGCCCACCGAGTACAGCAGCCCGTCGTAGCCGAACAGCGCGATCAGGCCGGAGATGCCGAGGAAGGACGCGGCGGACATGTAGTCACCCGCGATGGCGAAACCATTCTCCATGGGTGAGAACAGCCGCCCGCCCGCATAGAACTCCTCCGCCGAACCCCGCCGGTTACGGCTCACCCACGTCGTGATCCCCAGCGTCACCGCCACGAAGACACTGAACAGAATCAGGGCGAGCGTCTGATGGTCGTCCGTCACAGCACACCGCCCCGGACACTTCGCGTCAGCTCCTGTGTGTCCCAGCGCAGTTCGAGCGCGGCACGGTCCCGGCGCAGCCTGGCATGGCGGGCGTAGGCCCAGGTGAGCAGGAAGGTCGTCAGGAACTGACCCAGCCCGGCCACCATCGCCACGTTCACGGCCCCCACCACCGGTCGGGCCATCAGCCCCGGCGCCGCCGTCGCCATCACCACGTACGCCACGTACCAGGCGAGAAACCCGATCACCGCCGGCACCACGAACCTTCGGTACCTGCTGCGTACCTCACGGAAAGCCTCGCTGCGCTGGACCTCCAGATACACCTCGGCGGCTTCCGCCGCCCCGTCCCCGCCGTCCCGCCGCGCCGCCGGAACGGACGGCGCCGTCGGCATGCCGGTCCCCGCCTCGCCCCACCCCGAGGCAAGCGCGTCGTACCAGGGATCGGTGTATCCCGCCGTCCCGGACGTCTCGGTGAACGTAGTTTCCGCGTCCTGGTGGCTCTGCTCCGGGCTCCCATGACCGTCCCCGCCCATGAGGGGACGGCCCTTGCTTGAATGCATGCCCAAGGATGGACAGAACGGGAAGATCCCCCGCCCTGCTTCCCCGCGCGCTTCATCCCTTCAGGTGATTCACCCCCTCGGTGGCCGCACCAGCCCCTCCTGGTAGGCGTAACGCACCGCCTGTGCCCGGTCCTTCATCCCCGTCTTGGCGAAGAGGTTGTTGATGTGTGTCTTCACCGTGGCGACGGAGACAGTCAGCCGCCGGGCGATCTCCTGGTTGCTCAGGCCGCCGGCGATCAGCACCAGCACCTCGGTCTCCCGCGCGGTGAGTCCGTCCGGCGACTCGTTCGAATCCGGCACCACCGCCTCGGGCCGCGGCTCGGACAGCCACTCCAGCAGCCGGCGCTGGATGGCGGGCGAGAGTCCGGCGTCCCCCGACATCACGTTCTCCACGGCCCGGACGATCTCGTCGCCGCCCGCGTCCTTGGTGAGATAGCCGCGGGCGCCCGCCATGAGCGCCGGGAAGAGCGACTCGTCGTCGGCGAACGTCGTGAGCACCACGATCTGCGTCCGCGGATGCTCCGCCCGGATCCGCCGGGTCGCCTCCACGCCGTCGCAGCGGGGCATCCGCAGGTCCATCAGCACCACGTCCGGGTCCAGTTCGGCGACCAGGCGAACCGCCACGTCCCCGTCGGCCGCCGCTCCCACGACCTTGATGCCCGGCAGCAGCCCCAGCAGCATCACGATGCCCTCTCGCACCACGGTCTGGTCGTCCGCCACGACCACCCGCGCGGGCGGCCCTCCCTCGCTCATCCCGGAACCTTCAGTGTCACCACGAACCCCTCCCCTTCCTGCCCCGCCCGCAGCGAACCGCCCAGCAACTCGGCCCGCTCCCGCATGCCCAGCAGACCGTACCCGGCCCCGGAGTGGGACAGCTCACCCGGCGAACCGCCCGAGTCCCGCACCTGGAGGGTCACCTCCCGCTCGCCGTAGTCCAGGGACATCCACACCTTCGCCCCCGACGCGTGCTTGCGCACGTTCGTCAGCGCCTCCTGCGCGACCCGGCGCACGGCCTGGGACGCCTCGGCCCGCAGCGGTCTGCGCTCACCCGTGACAGTGACCTCGGCGGCCTCGCCCGCACTGACGAGCATGCTCAGGAATTCCTCCAGCGGGGTCAGCTCGCCCCTCAGCGCGGAGAGCGCCTGTCTGGTCTCGGCGAGGCCCTCACGGGCCATTCCCCGCGCCGCCACGACCCGGTCGAGGATCTTCTCCCGGTCCGCGCCGCCCTCGATCAGCAGCCGCGCCGCCTCCAGATGCACCAGTTGCGCCGAGAGGCTGTGGGCCAGCACGTCATGGATCTCCCGGGCGATCCTGCTCCGCTCCGCGAGCGCCGCCGACTCGGCCTCCGCGGCCCGCGCCGCCCGCTCCTGCGCGAGGAGCCGCTGGGCACCGGCACGGGCCTCGGCGTCCAGCCGCAGCACATACCCGGCCAGCGACATGCCCGCGATGGTGACGGCCGTCGTGAACCAGGCGTCGTCGTCGACCACGGCGAACACCGCCAGGGAGACCACGGACACCGGTACCGCCGCCACGAGAGGCAGCCGCTCCAGGGCCGAGATCGCGATACCGCAGCACATCACCACGGCGGCCAGCCGGAACTCCTCGGCCTGAGCCACGAACGCCAGCGCCAGCAGGACAGCGGCGACGCCCATCGACGGCCACAGCCGATGCCGGAGAGTGGTCCGGAAGAACGCCCACGCCATGGCAGCCGTCAGGAGGATGCCGCCCACGACCCCGACCGCGGCCCAGCCCCGCACCGGCCGGTTGTCGAAGACGCCCCACAGCAGCACTCCCGCGACCAGGAGCCGCACGGCCCAGGCCAGCATCCGCCGCGGTGGGGAGACGGCCTCCCGCGAGAGCGCTTCCCGCGTGGGCCAGCGTGTCCAGACGTCGTCCGTCACGCGCGCTCCTTCCTCGCGGCGCGGGGCACGTCGTCACCGTACGCCGAGCCACCGCCGTATGCCGAGGTCAGGGACTGGGCCCGGAACTTGAGGATCCCGGCGCGGACCAGCAGCGTCGCCGCGAGGGCGAGGAGCAGCGCGGGCGTCCCCTGGTGCACGCCGAGGGCGGCCCCCAGTCCGAAGAGTCCCAGGCGCACCGCGATGCCGACGATCCAGACACCCAGGCTTGCCCTGGTGCTCCTGCTCCACACGGAGCCGTCCGGATCCGCCCATATACGGGTGGTCCACGCCCAGCCGACACCGATCGCCACCCCGACGAGCAGCTCGGCCACCAGCAGCAGCACCGCCTCGGTCTGGTGCCGGGCATCAATGACTCCGGGATCCCTCAGGGAGAAGAACACCAGGACTGCGGGCACCAGCCACCAGCGCCGGGCGTGGTCGATCCGCTGTGGCCGCGTCTGCCGCGTGATCACCAGAGCGACGACGGCCACGATCACCAGTACGTCCACGAGCCCGGTCATTGCGTGCCTCCGTGAGCGGGAAGTCGATGCCGACGGCGAGCACCGCCGACGCCTTCGACGCTACGGAAATCCGCGGTCCGGGAGATCGGAGCCCGGGTGGATCATGGGTGGAACCCTGCGGGCACCACCCTCCACCCACGGGTGGAGAAGCAGAGGGCCGTACTGAGTTGCCGAGGCCACCGCCCCGCCGAATCGTCGAGCACGTGAACCCACGGAGGCCAGGACGGCAGCCCAGGTCCGACCCAGGGCAGAGCGCAGGCCGCCGCCAACCCGATCCGGCCTGCTTCGGGGCCCGAGGCCCAGCCCCCCCCACCGGCGCAGACCACCCACCGTGGACCCCGCCAAGTCCAGCCCCTCCGCAACCAGAACCCGACACCACACCCGACACCCGGCCAGGGCACCGAGCACCGAGCACCGAGCACCGAGCACCGAGCACCGAGCACCGAGCACCGAGCAAAAGAACACCGCCCGAAGCCCCGGCTCAGCCGATCCAGTCAGCTCAGCCCAGCCAAGAGCCCCAGCGGCCAGCGCCTACGCGTCGATCCGCGATCGATCCAACGTCGCCGCCGAGCTGGAGATGAACTCCTTGCGCGGGGCCACGTCATTGCCCATCAGCAGGTCGAAGACATCCTCGGCGCCCTCCAGGTCGGAGAGGTTGATCCGGCGCAGGGTGCGGTGGCGCGGATCCATCGTGGTCTCGGCCAGTTGGTCGGCGTCCATCTCACCCAGGCCCTTGTAGCGCTGGATGGAGTCCTTGTACCGGACGCCCTTGCTCTGGAACTCCATGAGCTTTTCGCGCAGCTCACGGTCGGAGTACGTGTAGACGTACTTGTCCTGGCCCTTCTTGGGCTGGGTCAGCTCGACCCGGTGCAGCGGCGGCACCGCGGCGAACACCCGGCCGGCCTCCACCATGGGCCGCATGTAGCGGTGGAACAGCGTCAGCAGCAGTGTCCGGATGTGGGAGCCGTCCACATCGGCGTCCGTCATCATGATGATCTTGCCGTAGCGCGCCGCGTCGATATCGAACGTACGTCCGGACCCGGCTCCTATGACCTGGATGATCGCGCCGCACTCGGCGTTCTTGAGCATGTCGGTCACGGACGATTTCTGGACGTTGAGGATCTTGCCGCGGATCGGCAGCAGCGCCTGGAACTCGGAGTTCCGGGCGAGCTTGGCCGTGCCGAGCGCGGAGTCTCCCTCGACGATGAACAGCTCGCTGCGGTCGACGTCGTCGCTGCGGCAGTCGGCGAGCTTGGCGGGCAGGGAGGACGACTCAAGGGCCGTCTTGCGGCGCTGCGCGTCCTTGTGCTGGCGGGCAGCGATGCGCGTGCGCGCGGCGGCCACCGCCTTCTCCAGCACCACCCGGGCCTGGGCCGCGGCGTCCCGCTTCGTGGATGTCAGGAACGCCTTGAGTTCCTTGGCGATCACGGTGTTCACGATCCGCCGGGCCGCCGAGGTACCGAGGACCTCCTTGGTCTGCCCCTCGAACTGGGGCTCGGCCAGACGGACGGTGACGACGGCGGTCAGGCCCTCCAGGGCGTCGTCCTTGACGATGTCGTCCTCGGCGACCCGTAGCAGCTTCTTGGCCCGCAGCACCTCGTTCATGGTGCTGGTGACGGCCGACTCGAAGCCCGCGACATGGGTGCCGCCCTTGGGGGTGGCGATGATGTTCACGAAGGACTTCAGGGTGGTGTCGTAGCCCGTGCCCCAGCGCAGCGCGACATCCACGTCCAGCTCGCGAAGGACCTGGGTGGGCGTCATCTGCCCGTGCTGGTCGAGGACCGGAACGGTCTCCTTGAAGGTGCCCTGGCCGGTGAGACGGAGTACGTCGCACACCGCCTTGTCGGTGGCCAGGTACTCGCAGAACTCGCTGATGCCGCCGTCGAAGCGGAACGACTCTTCACCCTTGCTGCCGCCCGCGCCGAGGCCGAACTCGTCCCGGACGACGATGGTCAGGCCGGGCACCAGGAAGGCCGTCTGCCGCGCACGCTGGTGCAGGTCGTCCAGGGAGAGCCTGGCGTCCTTGAGGAAGATCTGGCGGTCCGCCCAGT
This sequence comes from Streptomyces sp. NPDC056734, assembly GCF_042790455.1. Lineage (NCBI taxonomy): Bacteria > Bacillati > Actinomycetota > Actinomycetes > Kitasatosporales > Streptomycetaceae > Streptomyces > Streptomyces sp. NPDC056734. Next base: position 126,611 of record NZ_JBHTZD010000021.1, on the reverse strand, counting down.
AGCGCACGCGCGCGCCCGTGCGTGTCCTGGGGACCTTCTTGGTCTTGCGCAGACCGCCCTTGGCCTCGAACTTCGCGTCCGGCCCCATGGCGGCGAAGACGCCGGGGACACCGCGCCGGAAGCTGACGGCGTGGGTGTGGCCGTTGCGGTCGACCTCGACGTCCAGCCGCGCGGACAGCGCGTTCACGACCGAGGCGCCGACGCCGTGCAGACCGCCGGAGGCCGCATAGGAGCCGCCGCCGAACTTGCCGCCCGCGTGCAGCTTGGTCATCACGACCTCGATGCCGGAGAGGCCGGTCTTGGGCTCCACGTCGACCGGGATGCCCCGGCCGTTGTCGCGGACCTCCACGGAGCCGTCGTCGTGCAGGATCACATCGATGTGGTCGCAGTAGCCACCGAGGGCCTCGTCCACCGAGTTGTCGATGATCTCCCACAGGCAGTGCATCAGGCCACGACTGTCGGTGGAGCCGATGTACATGCCAGGGCGCTTGCGTACGGCCTCAAGCCCTTCGAGGACGAGCAGGTGCCGCGCGGTGTAGTTGGAACCGTCCCGGTCTGCTCCTGCCAGCAGCGCAGTGGACGGCACGGACGTCTCGGCGGTCACGCGGTTCGCTCCTCGCTGAATTTCAAGTGATGCCCAAGTGGGTATGGGCACGGCTTCTGTTGCCGCTCAGAGGGTACCGAGGCCAGATAGAGCCGTTGTAACGCCACCCTCGTCTGATCCCAGACTAGTCCAGAGTCGCATACGTGTTCGATCCCTCAATGGAGTGAAGTACATATCACGTTCCCTTCGAGGCATGAACCATTTAGGCTCCGGGCACGTCCTCATGAACAAACCGGCAACCCGCCGGGAGGACCGACCACCGACCGACAGCGCGAAACCGTACGACACGAGCACCACGCAATACGGCACATTCGCCGCCAAACCGGCAGCAAACGGCCGCCCCGGAAGATTTTTTCGCAGAGAAGCCACGAGCGGGAACGTTTTCGGGCTGGTTGGATGTTGACCCTGGTACGACAGCTCGTCGAGCTAGAGAAGAGGCGACGTGACTACTGTTCTGACCCCCGCGAGCCCGCTGACGGCCGCCGATCGCTGCGACCGCTGCGGCGCCCAGGCATACCTGCGCGTCGTCCTGCTGAGCGGCGGAGACTTGCTCTTCTGCGGCCACCACGGCCGCAAGTTCGAGCCGGAACTCAAGAAGATCGCCGCTGAGATACAGGACGAGACGGAGCGGCTTACGTCCGTTCCCGCCAGCGCCACCGAAGAGGAGCGCTGACGATCTAGCGTCCACGACGAGCCTTGGCCGGCACCGGTCGGCCCTCGGGCGACCGACTCTCACAGGAGGGCGGTCGCCCGTAGTCCTGGACGCACCGCACCACACATGTCATCCGCCGCGGTCCGACCGGCCGGCCCTGGCGGACACCCCCACCGACCGGACCTCGTGAACGTACGCCCCGCCCGCAAGGACGGAGGACGTACGTCCGATCGACGCACTCATGGCCGTACAACCCGGCCAGGAGGCCGTCAGGCGCCTCCGGAGCCCTTACCGGCGCCCCGCGTGCCCCAGCCGAGCCGCTGGACGATGTCGGAGACGCGGGTGTACACGCCCGGGTTCCCCGCCCTCCCGCAGCCGCTGCCCCAGGACACCAGGCCCACCAGCCTCCCCTGGGCGACCAGAGGGCCACCGCTGTCCCCCTGGCAGGCGTCCCGCCCACCCAGCTCTTCACCCGCGCACAGCATGCTGTCCGCGCGGTACGCCCCGTCTCCGCCCCCCGGATAGGCGTCCTCACACTCGGCGTCGGCCAGCACCTGCACCCGCGCGGCCCGCAGTGACGTGGCGTAGTCCCCGGCGCCGGTGACATCCCCCCAGCCGTACACCGTGGCGGCCGTGCCCGGCGTGTACGCGGCGTCCCCCGGGCCCGCCATGCCCACGGCCGCGTTCTGCGCCAACGGCTCGGCCAGAGTCAGCACGGCGAAGTCACCGGCATTGCTCACAGCGTCGTAGGCCGGGTTCACCCAGGTCTCACGGACGGCGATCTCCTGCCCCTCGGTCGAGCGCAGGTCCGTACGGCCCGCGATGACCTTCAGATCGGCCACCTGGCCGGGCGGCGCCCCCAGCACCTCCTCGTCCATGCAGTGGGCGGCGGTGAGCACGGTGGTGGGACCGACGGCGACACCACCGCAGAACTGTCCCGAGCGCGTACCCCCGAACCGGTCACGGCTGGACACCGCCACCGTCCACGGACTGTCCGCCACCTCGACGGGAAACCCGCCGATCACCACACTGTCGGCGGACACGGGGGAGGCGGAGACCAGCGGTATCGCGGTCGCGGCGGCCACCAGCACCAGCGGCCGGGCCAGCGCCCGGGCAACAGGACGACGCATACGGTTACCTCACTCTCGGGACAGGATGGAACACCCAGAGTGATTCACGGCCCGCCGGGGCGCACGCGCGCGGGGGCGTCGGCAGCACAAAGGCCCGGTTCCCTCAGAGGGAAACCGGGCCTTCCGTGTCGTACGGCTCAACGTCGGCGGCGGCCGACATCGTGACCGGTGCGCGGCGCGACCCGGCTGGTGCCCGGCCTGCGCCTGCGGTGTGCCCCGGGGCCTAGTCGAGGTAGTCGCGAAGCACCTGGGAGCGGGACGGGTGGCGGAGCTTGGACATGGTCTTGGACTCGATCTGGCGGATGCGCTCGCGGGTGACGCCGTACACCTTGCCGATCTCGTCGAGGGTCTTCGGCTGACCGTCGGTGAGACCGAAGCGCATGGAGACCACGCCCGCCTCGCGCTCGGAGAGGGTGTCGAGGACCGAGTGCAACTGCTCCTGAAGGAGCGTGAAGCTGACCGCGTCGGCCGGGACGACCGCCTCGGAGTCCTCGATCAGGTCACCGAACTCGCTGTCGCCGTCCTCACCGAGCGGCGTGTGCAGCGAGATGGGCTCGCGGCCGTACTTCTGGACCTCGATGACCTTCTCCGGGGTCATGTCGAGTTCCTTGGCCAGCTCCTCCGGGGTGGGCTCGCGGCCCAGGTCCTGGAGCATCTGGCGCTGCACGCGCGCAAGCTTGTTGATGACCTCGACCATGTGCACCGGGATACGGATGGTGCGGGCCTGGTCGGCCATCGCGCGGGTGATCGCCTGACGGATCCACCAGGTGGCGTACGTCGAGAACTTGTAGCCCTTGGTGTAGTCGAACTTCTCCACCGCGCGGATGAGACCGAGGTTGCCCTCCTGGATCAGGTCCAGGAAGAGCATGCCGCGGCCGGTGTAGCGCTTGGCCAGGGAGACCACCAGACGGAGGTTGGCCTCCAGGAGGTGGTTCTTGGCGCGGCGGCCGTCCTCGGCGATGATCTCCAGCTCGCGCTTGAGCTTGGGCGCCAGCTTGTCGGCGTTGGACAGCTTGTCCTCGGCGAACAGGCCCGCCTCGATGCGCTTGGCCAGCTCGACCTCCTGCTCGGCGTTGAGGAGGGGGACCTTGCCGATCTGCTTGAGGTAGTCCTTGACCGGGTCGGCGGTGGCACCGGCGGCGGCGACCTGCTGGGCGGGCGCGTCGTCCTCGTCGTCGTCGGAGAGCACGAAACCCGCGCTCTCGGTGCCCTCGGGCTCCTCCGTGCCGGTGCCCTTCGCCTCCTCAAGGACCTCGTCCTCGATCTGCTCGGCGTCGTCCTTCTTGCCGGTCGTCTTCTTGGCCGCCGTCTTCTTGGTGGCCGTCGCCTTCTTGGCGGCCACCTTCTTGGCGGTCGTCGTCTTCTTCGCAGCGGCCTTCCTGGCCGACGGCGCCGCGTCCTCGGCGGGCTCGACGGCGGGGTCGGCGGGCGCTGCCGGAGTGGCGGCCGTGGTGGCGGTCGCCTTCCGGGTGGTCACCGTCTTGGCCGCGACCGTCTTGGTGGCGGTGCGCTTGGCCGGACTCTTCGCTGCGACGCTCTTGCGGGTGCGCTTGGGCTCTGCGGCACTGACCATCAGCGTCACACCCTCTTCCTCGAGGATCTGGTTGAGGCTGCGCAGTACGTTCTTCCACTGAGTGGCCGGAATCTGGTCAGCTTCGAAGGCCCGACGCACGTCATCGCCGGCGATCTGCCCCTCAGCCTTTCCCCGCTCAATGAGCGCCATGACAGAGACGGACTCGGCGATCTCCGGCGGGAGCGTACGGGATGTGCTGGCCGACACGAACAACCTCTCGGAACGTTGGAAAACGGCTTCCGGCCCCGTCCACGGCGGACTGGAGCCGACCGCCGGCTTGGGGATGGGCCGACGGCGCGGGCGGGGGCCGGGGAGATGCACAGCGCCATGAACGGCGTCTGTATTCCCTCCGCGGCTGTCACCTCTTAGGTCATCGCGTGGTTACGGCGAGCGTTACGCCCAATCTGCGTGGCCCGAGTCACACCCCGTAAGCACCTAAAAACGGTCAGACGTGGTCAGAGGAGGCCGGGAAGGGTCGGAGACGGTCAGAGAAGACCACCGAAGAGTCGCCTCTCGGCCGTCTGCCCTCCGGCATGCCCCTTGCTCCGCGCATCTGTCTCCTGGTCTGCGCACAAGACCGAGCCTACGTCGCTCGCCACGCCGATCCCGGGCCGGGACGGCCAGGCCGGGACGTATCCGAGGCCGGTGACCCGAGGCCGGGCGAACCGGGTCCGCTCATCCCGGGCCGACGGGCCGGGACCCGCGCCGGACAGTGGGCGCTCAGCGCCTCCGGCGTACGCCCCAGCGCGGCGCTCGGCCTCGGTCCCGCGCCTCGGACCGGACATCTCGGCCGCGCCCCCACCGCATCCCGGTCCCACCGAGACCCGGCTCCGCCCATCGAGCCAGGTCGGAGTCGCATCGCGCCATGTCGGAGTCGGACCCCGCAGTCCCGGTGGGATCCTGCGGGGTCCGACGGGAGCCGGCTTCCCGGCCGGGCAGTGCCTCAAGGAGGGGTCGGGCGCTACCACAAGGTTCGGGCGATACCACGAGGAGGTGAAGCGCACCTCCGGCCACGGCGTCCGCGCGGAGCCGCGTCAGTGCTCGCGCGGGGCCGGCACCACGCGCTCCACCTCGGGGTGGACGGTGAGCAGTTGACGCATGGCTGTCTCGGCGGCCGTGCCGTCGCCCGTGGCGAGCGCCTCGGCGATCCTGGCGTGGTGCGCCAGGGATGCCTCGTTGGGCCGCTCGCACCCGGCGATCGGGCCGCCGGACACCTGAAGGGCGGCGGACACGATCCCGGAGAGGTGCTCCAGCATGCGATTGCCGGCGACCTGGATGAGCAGGGAGTGGAACTCGGAATCCGCGCGGGAGAACGTCAGCGCGTCGCCCTGTGCCAGCGCATGGCCCATGATCTCGACCATGTCACCGAGGCGCTGCTGCACGTCCTCGCGGCCGTGGCCTGCGGCCAGCCGCGCGGCGAGCGGCTCGATCGTCCAGCGCAGCTCGCTCAGCTCGCGGCGCTGGTCGTCGCGCTGCGGTCCGAAGGCCCGCCATTCGATGATGTCGGGGTCCAGGAGGTTCCAGTCGCTGACCGGGCGCACGCGCGTGCCGACATTCGGCCGCGCGCTGACCAGGCCCTTGGCCTCAAGGACGCGCAGGGACTCGCGGACCACGGTCCGGGAGACCTCGAAACGCTGGCCGATCTCCTCGGGCACGAGCGGGCGGTCGGCCCCGAGGTCGCCGGAGACGATCATCTGGCCCAGCTGCTGGACGAGTTGGCCGTGGAGTCCGCGTCCGCGGCTGCCCGCGGCACGCCGGCCCACCCGGCCCAGTTCGGGGTCCGCGCCCTCCCAGGCGGGCGCCACGACACGGTCGGCGGCGGGAGCCTCCGCGAAGGGGTAGCGGTTGAGGTCGCCCGGACCGGAGAGAGAGTCCGCGGAACGGGCGGGGGTCATCATGGTGTGCGCAAGGGTACTCACGGATCCTTTGTCGGCGCTGTCCCCAACTCCCTTGAGGGCTTTGGTGAAAAGCACACGAAAGGGTGATCGCTCACCCCGTCGCAATTGACGCCTTATCGGAAAGAAATGGGCTTTCCGCGGGGAGTTGTGCGCATCCCGGTTCCGTACGGGCTCGCACGGTCGTCATCGGACCCGGCTGCGTACGGTCGTGAGCAGATACGCGCAGAGCAACGCGGTGAGCGACAACGTCAGGGCACTGCCGACGGGTTGGGCGATCACCTTCGCCGCGGCGGCCAGATATCGCTCCCCGCCGAAGGGCCATTGCGCCAGGAGCACCTCGCGCACCCGCATCGGAAAGCCCGCCGCGGTTCGCACGGACGGTCCCTCCCAGACCTTCTGTACGAGGGGTACGACGACGACCGGCACCGCGACCACGGCCGCGAGCCCGGCGGTGGTGGACCGGAAGATGCCGGCGGCCAAGACCCCGGCCCAGGCACACCCCACGACCAGCGCGAACCAACTCGCGCCGAGCGACAGCCACCCGTCGGGAACCTGCGCGACCTCCCGTCCGTATACGAGGTACAGCACTTCGGCGTCGCAGCCCACCGTGAGGGCGGCGAGGAGCAGCGCGGTGGCGGCGGAGACGAGGAGCTTGGCCGTGAGCAGCCCCAGCCGGCGGGGCACGGTGCCGCGGTCCGCCGCCAGGGCGGGGTGGCGGAACTCGTCCCCGAAGGCCAGCGCACCGAGCAGCCCCGCACCGATCGCCGCGGGCGGCAACGGCAGCTCACGCGGCCAGGCGGCCAGCAGCCGGGCCTGCGGTGTGTGCCCGACCCGGGCCATGACCACGGCCGTCAGGGCGGAGACGACGAGCACGGCACCGGCCGTGAGAAATCCCGTCCCGATTCCCGCCGCCCGACGCAGCTCGTAGCGCAGGGGACGCAAGGGGCTGGGAGCGGGGCGGACCGAGATGGGCGGGGGGAGATCGGGGAGCGCGTCGTGGGTGCGGGGGGAGGTAGGGGCAGGGCGGGGTGTGGGGTGGAGGGGGTGGGGGGCGGGGCGGGAGGGGGGAGGGAGGGGGGAGGAGACCACGGGATCGGCGTGACCTGTCGGCCGGGGAAGTCCCGCGCCCTCGGTGCCGCCGGTCGCCCTGCCGGGAGCCTGAGCACCGGCCGTCGGGAGCGCCCCAGCCTCGGAGAGGTCGTGGTCATCGTGGCTCGGCACGGTTTCCCGGACCGCCGGGTCGCCTTCCCTGGCCGGCGCCGCTTCCTGGGCCGGTACAGCCCCTCGGGCGGTGGCGGTGGAGATCAGGTTGGAGACGCTTGCGGCGGGGGCTCCGCGCGCCTGCGACTCGCCGCCGCCCTCCTCTCCATCCGACCGCCGCGAGCCCGCGCCAGCACCAGAGCCCGCCCCGGCCCCGGGCCCCATGTCGCCGACCTCGTCGGCGAGTTGGTGGACGAGGACGCTGTGACGGAAGGCGGTCTCCCCGATGTCGGCGCAGGTGCTGCCGTACACGGAGAGCCGGTTGCCGTCTTCCCGTACCACCTCGATGGAGCGGTGGGCGGTCCGGGCCTCCTTGGTGAGGAGGGCGGCGAGTCGGGTGGCGTGGGGGCTGCGGACGGCGACGCGAGGGCGCAGCCGGGTGCGGGCGAAGTCGGCCGCCTCCTGGTCGGCGACGATCCGGCCCTGCTCCAGGGTGACGACCTGGTCCGCCGTGGCGGCGGCTTCCTTCGGGTCGGTCACGGTCAGCAGGACCGTGCCGCCCTGGCTCGCGTGCGCCCGCAGCGTGCCGTAGAGCCAGCTGCTCTCGCGGGCGGAGAGCGCGTCGAAGGGTTCGTCCAGGACGAGGGTGTGCGGGTCGGGGAGGAGGGCGCAGGCCAGGCCGAGGCGGCGGTCCATGCCGCGCGCGAGGGTGCCGAGCCGTTCGTCGCGGAGGCTGACGAGGCCGACCACTTCCAGGACCTCGTCGGCCCGCCGGACCGGAACCCCCGCGGCGGCGCACAGCATCCGCAGGTGGCCGCGCACGGTCCGGGCGGGGTGGCCGGGCACATCGCCGAGGAGGACGCCGACTTCACGCGAGGGATGGTCGATGCGATGCAGGGGGCGGCCTCGGAAGTAGGTGGCGCCACGGCCGTGTTGGAGTTCGAGCATCAGCCGGAGCACTGTCGTCTTGCCCACGCCCTCCCCTCCGAGCAGCGCGGTGACCCGGCCCGCCCGTGCCTCGAAGGAGACATCGTCGACGACGGGCGGAAGGCCCTTGCGGGGATTGCTGGTCAGTCCGAACGCCTGGATCACTCGCAGCAAGATAGCGCGCTATGTCCGTTTTTTCGGGCAGTTTCGGCCAGCATGGCCCGACTGGATCCGCTGTGTCAGGCGGGCGGGCATGCTCCGGGGCACTGCCTTCTCATACCTCGGGGCGCAGCATCGGCGGGTTGAGCAGCGTGGCGCCACCGGCGCGGAACAACTGTGCCGGACGCCCGCCCTGGCGCGTGGTCGTGCCGCCCGTCGGGACCAGGAACCCGGGCGTGCCGGTCACCTTGCGGTGGAAGTTACGCGGGTCCAGGGCCACACCCCACACGGCCTCGTACACCCGTCGCAGCTCACCGACGGTGAACTCGGTCGGGCAGAAGGCCGTGGCCAGCGACGAGTACTCGATCTTCGACCGGGCCCGCTCGACCCCGTCCGAGAGGATCTGGGCGTGATCGAAGGCGAGCGGCGCGACCGGCTCGCCGTCCCGGCCGTAGCCGCCCTGTTTCAGCAGTTCCGCGACCGGTGCCCAGCGCGCATTGCTGGCATCGCCGCCCGCGCGTGGTGCGGGCAGATCGGGGGCGAGAGCGAGGTGCGCGACGCTGACCACGCGCATTCGGGGGTCGCGCTTGGGGTCGCCGTAGGTGGCGAGCTGTTCCAGGTGGGCACCGTTGTCTGTGGAGGGAACCGCCGGGTCGTGCACACACAGCCCGGTCTCCTCCGACAGTTCGCGCGCCGCCGCCTGCGCCAGATCCTCGTCGTCCCGTACGAAACCGCCGGGCAGCGCCCACCGTCCCTGGAACGGAGCCTCGCCCCTGCGCACCGCCAGCGCGCACAAAGCGTGACGACGCACGGTCAGCACGACCAGATCCACGGTGACGGCAAAGGGCGGAAACGCTGACGGGTCGTAGGGCATGTCGTGATCATAGTCGTCTGCCTGACGATAAACACGCCCTTCGGCGGCCGCATCGCCGCCCTGGTCTGTTCCGCCCGTTATGGCCCTCACCGGCCGCTCTTCGTCCCCGGGCCGCATCGGGCCATGGGGGATCACGCCCCCAGTTGGAGGCCGTCGGCCGCCGCTTCGACCATGGCTAGACCGAGTCGGCTGACGCGCACGGAGAAGGGTGCGCCGGCCACGGTGAGGTCCGTGAGGCCGATCTCGCCGAGCGGCGCACCGCGCAGCGGTCTCAGCCGTACCGTCCCGACCGGTGCGTCGGGGCGGATACCGGCGAGTGTGGACATCAGCAGGACCACGGCGGCTGACGCTGTGGCCGCGGGCCGGCACGCGGCTGGGTGTGGAAGCGGGGTGCTTCCCTCGGTGCGCTGCTCTCCCGCGTACATTTCAGGGAGCCGGTAAGCGAAGGGCTCGGCGGCCGCCAGCAGGCCCCTCAGCAGCGATGTCGCCTCCTTCTCGTACCCGGCGACCGCCAGGCCCGCCACGGCGACCGCCGTCTCATGAACGCGTACGGCTCCGCTGCGGTGCCCGAACGGGTTGTGACCGGCCAGCCTCCTTCGCGCCCAGGCCGCGCAGCCCCCACCCGGAGTCCATGAGCGGACCGCCCAGGAGCCGGGCGACCTGTTCCGTCTGTACCTTGTCCAGCAGTCCGGGTGCCTGCGCTCCCCCGCCGAGCAGGCCGGTGTCGAGCAGATGCGCGACCGCCGCACTCAGGTGCGGTACGAGTTGTCCGTCGGGCGCCCGCGCCGCCGCGGGACGCCCGCCATCTATGTCCTCGATCCAGAATCCCTCACGGAACGCCGTCCGCAGCCGCTGGGCCCACTGCCGCAGCTGATCCCCGCCGGGTCTGCCGCAGGCGTCGAGCAGGTCCGCGCCCAGCAGGGCGGCCCGGTGCGCGTGGGCCTGCGTCTCGCAGCGGACCGGGCCACCGGGCTGCGGGTCGGGCAGATAGATGCCGTTGCCGACTGCGGTCCGTAGCCAGGTCAGGCATCGCTCGGCTGGCGGCAGCAGTTCTTCGGTGTCCTGCTCGGGCATTCCCCAGCGGCGGGCCTCCGCGAGCAGGACGGGGAAGAGGAGCGTGGCTTCCGCGGTGCAGACGGGAGGCAGGTGCCCGCCCGCGTCCCGCAGCGGGCCAGGGATCATCCCGGAGCGCTGCCCCGGGCCGGTGAGTTGGGTGCGCGCGAGGGCGCGGAGCGTGCCGACGGCCAGCCGGGTGCCGAGCGGCAGAGCCATTCTGGCGGCGGCCAGCATCTCGGCCGGGGCTGGTCCGCAGCGCCAGGGTGCGCCTGCGGCGAGATAGCTGTCGGACGGGTGGGAGGAATCGCGCAGGAGGAGGGCTCGGAGGTCGTCCACGCTGGTTCTCAGAAGCGGACCGACTCTCGGGTCGTCCCCCGTCGCCCTGGCCGGGGCCAGTACGCTCGTCGCCGCTCGCCCGACTGCCCGGACCGGCCCGGCGCCGTCCAGCCCTACGCGCAGTTCGACGGTCGCACTGCCACCGGGCGGTAGCTCCAACTCCCAGCGCAGCAGTCCCGCGGCGGCGAGCGCGTCGGTGGGCGGCGGATCCGCCACCACCCAGGAGGTCCCGGCCACGGACGACCAGCGCAGGCCGGAGTCACTGACGTCGGCGGGGAGTTCCGGTCCGGCCGCGCCGGAGGCGATGGCGCCCAAGGTGGCCAGGTCGGTCCCGAGCGTCACCTCGACGGGCAGCCTCAGCGCGCGTGGGGCCGCGCTCCGCAGCGTGATCCGCTCTCTGCCGTCCGCTCGACGGACCCGTTCGACGATCACGTCCGGGTCCGGGTCCGGGCCGGGCTCCGGCGAGGCGCGCAGGGTTCCCATGAACCGTGCGGTGTCGGCCGCGGTCATACGGGCCTGCACCGCGAGGGGCTCCCGCCCGGCCACCCGGACCTCACAGCGGGAGAGCAGGCGTCGGCCGGTGCGGTAGAAGCCGTCCAGGCCCTTCCCGGTCAGTTGGCCGTGCTCCATGGAGACCGCGAGGCCCGGGAGGCCGACACAGATCAGGGTGCGATGGGCGGGTGGCAGGCCGACGGGGCGGCGCGGGCGGGAGGTCGTGGCGGTCGGTGCCGCCGGGGAGGGGGCGGTCGCGGGGCGGCGTGATCGTCCTGGGGGTGGTGGAGGGCGGTCATTTCCCGGAGGCGCAACGGGGACGCGGCTTCGGGGTGGTGCGATGACGAGGCCGTGCCGGCGGTCGTGCCTGCCTTCGGTGTGCGTGGAGGGTGAGCGGTCCGGGCCCGGGGGACCTGGGCGGTCGGGGGTAGAGGGGTCGTCGGTGGCCGAGGGCGGGATGGGCTGAGGCATGGGCGGCTTCTTCTGCGCTCGGCGCGCGTCGGACGGGGTGGGCGAGACGGGCAGGGTGCGCGGTGCGGGCAAGTCGGTCGAGTGGGATGGACCTGGTGAACGGGGAGAACGGGGTGGGTTGGGCGGGCGGTGGCGGAGGGCCCATCGGGGTTGGCAATACGGCCGCTGGACGCTTCCGGGCGTTCCGCCACTCAGGTGAACGGGACGAGGCTTCCCCGGGTCACGCCCACGACGGCTCGACGTGCCCGAGTGCCGGCGGAAGAACCGGCCGACGACAACCCTCGGCATCACCCGACCGGTCACCCACCTCAGGAGCGCCCGCTCACTCCTCGGCATCGGAACCGCCGCTGCCGGGCTGGTCACTGTCAGCAGCGCGGATGCCTCCGACGGCCTCACCCGCCCTTGTGCGCAGCCGCGTCCCCCGTGTCCTCGGGGCACCCGGACGGGTCCGGCTCAGAGACACCGATGTCCGCCGCGCGTCGGCGCCTGGCGTCCGGCCGTCCGGACTTGCGGTGTGCGAGGGGCTGGTGCCGCCCCCGACGGGTCGCGGGCGCCGCCGACGCTTGGAAAGGGCCGTGTCGGGAGCGGTGGACGGAAGGGCGGAGGGCTCGTCGGAATTCGCCGGAATCACGGGGTCGCCGGGTGCTCCGGGGTCGGGAGCAGCCTCCTGCCGGGCGCGCTCCGCGTCACTGGCCGACTCATCCTTCGTACGCACTGTGCAGCCCGTACGACCCGCTTCTTCCACTCCCTGCTCCACCCGATCAGCCCGCTCAGCTCGATCCCCTCGCTCCGACCGCTCCGACCGCTCCGACCGCTCCGACCGAAGGCATCGCCGGATCGGCTCCGGCTCCAGTCCGTCGTTGACCGCCTGGTGCAGAAGGCGGGCGAAGAGATAGTCGGTGTCGGCGCCCAACGCCATGGCCAGCGCCTCGCGGGCCTCCAGGTCGTCGCCGGTCGACCACGCGACCCAGCCGGCGAGGGTGAGCGGTGCTGCGGCGTGTTCCGAGTAGGAGCCCACGCAGCGGCGCGCGAGGGCACGCCAGAGCCGTAGGGCGGGTGCGGCCTCTTCGCCCTCCATCCACTCCGCCGCGCGGTCGCGTGTCGTGCGGTCCTGAATGCCGAGGATCAGCGCGGCGGCCTCCTTATGGGTGAGCAGTTCGTCGTCGTGCAGATCCGCCAGGAGCGTGCCCGACACCTTGGGCGCCGCGATGAACCGGTGCATGACTCGCTCGGCCAGCTCCACGGTCTCCGCCGCCACCTTCGCCCGGCTGGTGTCGTCAAGGATCCTGGGGACCAGGCACAGGCCGGCCTTGTCCAACTCCTTCTCCTGTTCGAGTGCGGCAGCCGTCTCCAGCGGCAGCAGCCTGGCCCGCAGCTCGCGCAGGGTGCCGCGGACCTGGAGTCCGGCGTACGTGGACGCCGCGGCCAGTACCGAGGTGCCGGGCAGTCCCATCGCAACGCCGTCGGGCGGGCAGCAGTCCGGCATGGAGCAGCAGTACGACCAGAAGCGGCCGTCGGAGACGCAGAGTGCCTCGATCACCGGTACGTCGAGGAGGCCGCACTCCACGCGCAGGTGCTGGGCCAGGTCGCGCAGCCTGTTCATCACGTCCTGGCCGGTCTCGCCCGGCGCCGGTTCCTGGCAGACATAGGCCACCATCTGCTCGGGCCGACGGCCTCGGCGTCGGCTGCCCGTCACCAGGCCGTGCGCCAGTTGCTTGGCCGCGGAGGGCCAGTCCTGGGGGTTCGTCGGAATGCCGAGCCGGGCCCGCCCGCCGAGGCGTCCGCGCCCGTTCTTGTCGTACAGGGCGACGAGCACGATGCTGTCTTCGGGGCGGTAGCCGAGCAGGTACGGCAGGGCGTCCGCCAGTTCGGCCGGTGTACGGAGAGTGACTTGTTGCGCGCCGCCGTGTCCGACGTACGCGGTGAGGTTGTCGCCGACGCCCTTGCCGTCGTCGATACCCTTGCTGTCGCTCGGGCCGTCCTTGATGTGCTCGTGGACGGGGTTGTTCACCTGGCCGTTCACGTCGTGGTGGTCGAAGGGGCCAGTGGATTCGCTGTGGTTCGTCATGTCTCGACGATCTCGCGGATTCCAAAACTCCGCTTGAGCCTGTGGATAACTTCGATCAGGGACACGTCACGGAGGGTCAACTCGTAGATCCACCCCGGCCGTTCCACCACGGCACGAGCCGTCTCACGGTCATCGCAGTAGATGACCGCCGATGGGCACCCGGAGCGGGTCTGTTTCAGATGAGCGACGCGCCGCCGCCGTCGGTGGCGCCACGAACAACCCCCCACCGCGAACAACCCCGCACCACGAACAACTCCCCGCCACGAACGACACCCCTCCGCAGATACCTCACCCCGCCGCAGCCAGCACCAGCGGAAGCACCTCCCCGCTCCCCGCCCGGCGCAGCAAGCGCGCGGCCACCGCCAGGGTCCACCCGGAGTCCGTGCGGTCGTCCACGAGCAGCACCGGTCCCGACGCGACCGCCAGCGCTCCGGACAGTTCCTCGGGGACCGTGAACGCCCCGGACAGCGCCCTCAGGCGTTGCGCGGAGTTGCTGCGGCGCACCGGGTGTCCGTCCCCGGTGTAGGCCAGGGTGCCCAGGAAGGGCAGGCGCCCGACGTTCGCGATTCCCTGGGCGAGCGAGGCGACCAGGAGCGGGCGCGTCGCCGAGGGCATGGCGACGACACCCACGGGCCGCGCGGCGGCGTCCGGTCCGCTCGTCGCCCAGCTGCCCGGGGAGCGTGCCCAGTCGGCCAGGACGGCCACCGCGGCCCGTAGGACGTCGTCGGGAACCGGTCCGTCGGGCGCGTTCTCCGCGAGCAGCGGGCGCAGTCGGTTGCCCCAGCCGATGTCCGAGAGCCTCCCCAGGGCGCGACCGGTGGAGCACTGCTCCTTGGCCGGGATACGGCCCTTGAGGTCGATGCCCAGCGCGGGCATCCCGGTCGGCCACATCCGGCGCGGTTCGACCTCCACGCCGGGCCGGTCCAGCTCCTTCTCCGCGCCCGTCAGCGCCTCGGTGGAGACCGAGGATGCGATCCAGGTCCCCGCGCAGTTGTCGCAACGGCCGCACGGTGCGGCCTGAGGGTCGTCCAGTTGCCGGCGCAGGAACTCCATGCGGCACTGGTCGGTCCGCATGTACTCGCGCATGGCTTCCTGCTCGGCCGACCGCTGCCCGGCCACCCGGGCGTATCGCTCGGCGTCGTAGTGCCAGGGCTCGCCCGTGGAGGTCCAGCCACCCTTGACGCGCCGGACCGCCCCGTCGACGTCGAGCACCTTGAGCATGGCCTCCAGCCGGGTCCGCCGGAGGTCCACCACGGCTTCCAGGGCGGGGACGGACAGTGGTCGACCCGCGTCGGCGAGGGTGGAGAGGGTCTGGCGCACCTGCGCCTCGCGCGGGAAGGCCGTATCGGCGAAGTAGCGCCAGATCGCCTCGTCCTCCTTGCCCGGGAGCATCAGGACATCGGCGTGTCGTACGCCTCGCCCCGCGCGGCCCACCTGCTGGTAGTAGGCGATCGGCGAGGACGGTGAGCCGAGATGGACCACGAAGCCCAGGTCGGGCTTGTCGAACCCCATGCCGAGCGCCGAGGTGGCGACCAGGGCCTTGACCCGGTTGTCCAGCAGGTCGGCCTCGGCCTGGAGGCGGTCCGCGTTCTCCGTACGGCCCGTGTACGACGCCACCGGGAAGCCGCGCTGCCGCAGGAAGGCCGTGGCCTCCTCGGCCGCCGCGACCGTCAGGGCGTAGATGATCCCGGAACCCGGAAGCTCGTCCAGGTGCTCGGCCAGCCACGCCAGTCGGTGGGCCGCGTCCGGCAGCTGGATCACGCCGAGGCGCAGGCTCTCCCGCTCCAGCGAGCCGCGCAGCACCAGGGCCTCACCTGCGCCGGTCCCCAGTTGCTCGGCGACATCCGCGGTCACGCGCGCGTTGGCGGTCGCCGTGGTGGCCAGCACGGGGATGCCCGGGGCCAGGTCGGCGAGCATGGCCCGCAGCCTGCGGTAGTCGGGGCGGAAGTCGTGGCCCCAGTCGGAGATGCAGTGCGCCTCGTCGACCACCAGCAGACCGGTCGTGGCGGCGAGCTTGGGCAGCGTCTGCTCGCGGAAATCGACGGAATTGAGACGCTCGGGGCTGACGAGGAGGACGTCGGTTTCGCCGCGCCCGACCTCGTCGTGGATCGCGTCCCACTCCTCCGGGTTGGCCGAGTTGATGGTGCGCGCGCGGATGCCCGCCCGCGCGGCGGACTCCACCTGGTTGCGCATCAGCGCCAGCAGCGGCGAGACGATCACCGTCGGCCCGGAGCCACGCCGTCGCAGCAGTGCGGTGGCCACGAAGTACACCGCCGACTTGCCCCAGCCGGTGCGCTGCACCACCAGCGCGCGTCGGCGGTCCTGTACGAGAGCGGCCACCGCACGCCACTGGTCCTCCCGCAACCGCGCCGATCCTCCCGGGTCACCCACCAGCTCGGCGAGGATGGCATCGGCTTCCGCACGCAGGTCCTGATCGTCCATGTCTCCATGCAACCTGATGGGTCTGACAATCGGCCACTCCCGGGCCCGGACAGCGGCGCCGTCCTAGGGTGGGCGTGTCGCGATTGGTCCTTGCGGTCAAGGGCCGAACGGGCGAAACCATGACAGGGCGGCGTGCCGCGCGGTAGCACCTGAAAACACGCGTGGCCGGTGGGAGGCCCCGGTAGTGTGCCCCCGCACCATGCGTCGGCTGGTGACTCATTGGGCAGGGATATAAGCCACGCAGCAGCAGATACGGGTCGGTGACCCCATTTACTCGTTGCCGCATCCCAGTTCGACAGGAAGAATTGAGGTCCGCTCCCCGCACGGCCCGGCCGTGGTCCGGAAGGGCTCCGCTGCGGTGTGCGCTCCCCCGACCAGACCCCGCCCGCAGTGCGGGCGCCTAGCCGAAGGGAGGATCGTGACCTTCGGATTCGCTCCGTCCTCCGCAGCATCTACGTCGTCCTCGGCCCACCTGTCCGCCGCCTCCACCAACCCCTTGGCCCGTACGCTGGAACCGGCGGAGTGGGCCGCCGCGGGCATCCCCCTCCTGCGCAGTCCGAGGGAGGTCGTCAGCGGACTGTACGCCCGGCATCGGCCAATGCCGCTCACCGCTGTCGTGGCGGTGCTCGATCCCGACGAGCGGCTGCTGGCCAGCGCGTCCTTCAAGCGACGACCGGCCCCGGCGGACGGCTGGATGCTGCGCAACGCGCTGCTCTCCCAACTGCGCCGGGTCATCCCGCACGATCTGCGTCGCCGCACTCCGGTGCGCACGGCGGTGCTGATCTACTGCCGGGAGGGCGACGCCCGTTGGACGGAGGAGGACGGCGCGTGGATGTGGGGCCTGCGGGACGCCTGCACGCTGCACGGGCTGCGCTGCGGGGCGTACATCACGCTGACCCGGGACGGCTGGCAGGTCCTCGGTGAGGGCCGCGGTGGTCGCCGGCCCAGTATCGGGTCGGTCCCTGAGCCTTTCGCCACTGCCGAGGCGCCGCCTCCGCTGCCCCGCACCGGGGGCGCCGCGTCGGACATCCTCAGCCGCGTCGCGGCCCGCTGAGGACCTTGCCGACCGCACCGCTTCCCTGCCTCGCCGCAGCTCTGCCCGTCCTGATGCCCGGACGGCGGCCCCTCTGCCCGGACACGCGAATGCCCGGACACGCGAACATCCGCACGGTCACTCGACGGATCACCAGATGGCCGGATCACCGGACCGACGAGTACCGGCACCGGTCCACCTCTGCGGGCGGGCAAAGCGAAGCACCGGCCTGTCCGGCCCCGTCAGGGCAAAAGCCGGTGCGTCCTCCGTGCACATGCCACCGTGGCGGGCGGTGGTCGCCCGGTCGTGGTCCCCGGCAGACGCCGGGCCGGGCTAGACGCCCGCGCCCAGCATCGTGTTGATCTTCTTGGGGTCACCGCAGACGATCAGCAGGGCACCCGCCCGGCTGAGCGCCAGCGGCAGCGCGGCGGCGGCCGTGGTGTCGGAACCGCCATTGACTGCGACCACGACAACGGGGCGGGAAGCGGCACGGCTCGCCATGGCGGCGTCGGTGTAGAAGACGTCGTCGCGCGCGTCGTGCTGCGCCCAGTAGGAGGATTCCCCGAAGGACAGCTCGTGCGCTGCCCACGGGTGTTGCTCACCGGTCGTGATGACGAGTACGTCACTGGGGGCGCGGCCCGAATCCAGCAGCAGGTCCACGGCCTCCTCGGCGGCGTCGAGAGCGCCTTCGACCGAGGCCGGGATCAGCTGGATCTGCGGGCCCGCCGAGGTCTGGGCGGGGGCAGCGGGGCCCGCCGGAGCGGGCTGGGCCGGAGCCACGTCACGCGACGCGCGTTGCACGGGCGGTGCCGGCCGGAGCGGGCCGGGACGACCGGGACGCGACGGAGCCGCGGGGCGGGGTCCGGGTACGGGACGGGGGGTCGGCGCGGTACGGCCGCTGGCCGGGGTGGCGCGGGGACCCTGGGCACTCTCGTGAATCTGAGGCTCCTCGGGGATGAGAGGCATGAGCTGATGTTAATCAAACATTGGTACGGCACATACGGGCGGGTGTCACATACGTGCGAGCAGAACCGTCAGAAATCGAAGCCGAGCTGACCCTCGATCCCCGGAACGCTTCCCTCCGCCCAACTGCGGGCCTTCTTGAGGTGCCGCCACTGGGGCAGCGCATCAAGATACGCCCACGACAACCGGTGGTACGGGGTGGGTCCCCGCTCCTCCAGTGCGGCCTTGTGCACAGGTGCGGGATACCCGGCATTGTCCGCAAAACCGAAGTCTGCATGGTCGATACCCAGTTCGGCCATCATTTTGTCGCGCTGAACCTTGGCGATCACCGAAGCCGCCGCGACGGCCACGCACGACCGGTCCCCCTTGATCACCGTACGCACGTGCCACGGCGTCCCGAGGTAGTCGTGCTTGCCGTCGAGTATCACGGCGTCGGGTCGGACCGGCAGCGTCTCCAGCGCGCGCACGGCGGCCAGGCGCAACGCGGCCGTCATGCCCATCTCGTCGATCTCCTCGGAGGAAGCGTGCCCGAGTGCGTACGCCCTCACCCACGTCCGCAACTCTTCGGCGAGTTCCGTACGCCGCTTGACGGTGAGCAGCTTGGAGTCGGTGAGACCTCCGGGGGGCCGGCGCAGTCCGGTGATCGCCGCGCAGACGGTGACGGGCCCGGCCCAAGCGCCCCGGCCCACCTCGTCGACACCGGCAATGATCTTCGCTCCGGTCGTGGCGCGGAGAGAGCGCTCGACGGTGTGGGTAGGCGGTTCGTACGGCATGGCGCCCTTAGCCTACGCCGCCCGGATCCCCCGGTGACACCCCGCCTCCCGGAGTGGCCCGCCCGCCCGGCGGGAGCCGGTCTCACCGGCCGTCCGGCCGGGCCACGGGCATCCTCAACTCGTCGGCCGTCTCCTCACTGTCGAGGTCCTTCGATTCGCTCACACAAACCCCTGAGCGGCACATCACCGTCGCCGACCCGGCGTCGAAGGCACAGCGGTTCGCGTCGCCGGACCGCACCCATCCACGCTCCCTTCCAGCACTCAAGACCCCCTCCCGCAGCTTGAAAGTGGGCTTGGCCGCCCCGCCGAAGATCAGGCCGCGAAAGCCCTCGGCCCGCATCGGATCGCATTCGTGAAGCTCTGCACGGAGGGTGGATCCGGACCGCGAGAACTTCGCGCCGCCCGCCCGGCGGCACGGCCACTGGAAGAGAGCGCCGCCCACGCTCCCGAGGTCGGGAGTCTCGTCGCAAGGGAAGAGCCCGGCCTGGAGGGCGTCGGCGGCGGGCAGTGTGCGGCCGGCATCACCGGGGTGCGCCCACCGCCCACCAGCCTGCCGTGCACCCGCCACCAAGCCGCAGCCCACACCACGGTCACCACCACCGGGAGCAGGCCCGAGCCGCCCCAGTACACCGACGCGCGCACCATGATCACCCCCGTGTCCCCTACAGCCGTCCACCTGCCCACTCGTCGCGCAGCGGCTGTAGTGGGAACGGCCAGGCGAACACGGAGAGTTCCCGTCGAGCACAGAGAGTTTCCGAAGATGCTTCGGAGGCCGGCACAGAGCGGCACAGGGCGGCACAGAGAAGAGTGCGGCGCCGAGCGGCCACGCCCCGACACCACCGGGAAGCCCACAGTCCCTCGGACGAAGCCCACGGACCCACGGACCCACGGACCCAAGGGCCCTCGGGAACTAGGAAACCCCCGCCATCCAGCCGGGCAGCGCCTCCACCCGCTCGCCCCAGGCGGTCGGCGGTGTCCCCGCCTTGCCCGAGGCGAGTACCCCGCCCACGATGGCGCAGGTCGTGTCGATGTCGCCGCCGACCTGCGCGGTCGTCCAGAACGCCCGCTCGTAGTCGCCGAGGGAGCGTGCGGCGGACCAGAGGGCGAAGGGCACAGTGTCGTGGGCGGTGGTACGCCGTCCGCAGCCGAGCACCGCGGCGACCGTGGCGGCGTCGTCGTAGTCGAGCAGGTCGCGGGCCCGGCGCAGTCCCGCGCCGACCGCGCTTCTGGGGATCAGGGCGATGACCCCGTCCAGGAGCGCCTCGGGGCTGGGCGGTCCGCCGGGGGATCCGGCGAGGGCGGCTGCCGCGGCGACGGCCATGGCTCCGACGACGGCCTCACGATGCTGGTGGGTCGGGTAGGCGGAGATCTCCGCCTGGTGGGTGGCCTGCTCGGGGTCGTCGGCGTACCAGGCGCCCAGCGGTGCGATCCGCATCGCCGCGCCGTTGCCCCAGGATCCCTGCCCGTCGAACAGGGCGGCGGACAGCTCGCGCCAGTCGCCGCCTTCCCTGACCAGGCGCAGCAGCCGGTTGACGGCGGGGCCGTAGCCGCGGTCGAAGTCATGGCGCTCGGCGAAGGACGCGGCCAGCGCGTCCTGGTCGATTCGGCGGTGGGTGGCGAGGACCATGACGACGGAGCAGGCCATCTCCGTGTCGTCGGTCCATTGCCAGGTGCCGGCGGGCAGCTCACGGCGCTTGAGCAGCGGATGATTCACCGGGACGAAGAACTGTGAGCCCAGCGCGTCCCCCACGGCAAGCCCACGCAGGCCGGCCAGGGCGCGCTCCAGGCGCCGGTCGGGGGAGGAGTCAGCGGTCATCGCCCTGTCACTCTATCCGGTGATTCCATAGGGCTCCGGATCGCGCCAGCGTTCGAATGGCCGGTCCAGTGTGTACTTGCCGTCGTCTCCGAGAACGAGCATCCGCACCTCGCCGTTCCCCGGGTTCGACAGCGACTCGAATTCCGCGACCGTCCAGTGGAACCAGCGCATGCAGAACAGCCGCATGGCCAGTCCGTGGGTCACCAGGAGCACGTTCGGCGGGTGGTCGGGGGCCTCGAAGCTGCGGTAGAGGCTCTCCAGGAAGCCACCGACCCGGTCGTACACGTCGGCGCCGCTCTCGCCCTGGGCGAAGCGGTAGAAGAAGTGCCCGTACGCGTCCCGGTACGTCTTCTGAAGGCGTACGTCGTCGCGGTCCTGCCAGTTGCCCCAGTCCTGTTCGCGGAGCCGTGGCTCCTCCCGCGCGCGTATCAGTTCGGGGTCCAGGTGGAAGGCGCGCAGCGTCTCGTGGGTGCGGCGGTACGGGGAGACGTACACGCTCACGCGCTCGCGGCCGAACAGTTCGCGCAGCCGTTTGCCGGTCTCCTCGGCCTGCCGCCAGCCCCGTACGGTCAGGGCGAGCGCGTGGTCGGGCTCGCGCTCGTACACGCTGTCATCAACATTGCCCGTTGACTCCCCGTGGCGGACAAGGACGATGCGCCGTGGTCGTACCATGCCAAAACCCTAGATCGGTCGAGGCCGTACCGAGCAGTCGTACGGGCTCCATACGGCGTAGGTCACACATTTCCTGCACCACTGGCCACACGCGGCGCACGATTCCGTGCGGGCGACGGCCCGCGCGGTGCGTCTTGCGTCACACCGTCCAGGACGGCTCCATCTCCACGAGGTCTCCCGTGAGCGCGGCCACATCCGCCTCGGTCTGGGCGCGCAGGGCGAGCCGTTCCACCCGTTCCGTGCGGTACTTGCCGTGCTCGGCGGCCGACTGCCACATGGAGAGCACCAGGAACTCGTGCCCGGGTGCCTCCCCGAACATGCCGCGGATCATCCCGGGCGAGCCCGCCATGGCGGGGTTCCAGACTTTCTCCTGCATGAGGGTGAAGTTCTCGACGCGCTCCTCATGGATGCGGCAGAGTGCGACGCGGATCAGGTCCGCGTCGGTGAAGCGGGGCTCGAAGCCGGTCTTCACGTCGAAGCGGTGGTCGAACAGCCTGACCTGGGCGTCCTTGAAGGTTCCCGACTGGGTCGCGGCGAGCCGGTCGTGGGAGCGGGCCATGAAGGAGTCGTAGAAGGCTCGGGATTCCCAGAAGGCGAAGATGTGCGCGACCGAGGGCCGGCCGCGGCTCCAGCCGCCGCCCTGTCCCCGGAAACCCGGCTCTCCCGGAAGCCCCGCCCACTTTCGCTGCCCCCGCTCGAACCCCCGGCGGTCGGTCACGGTGCAGCGAATCCACTTGACCAGCACCGCGCCATCGTACGGCCCAGGGCGTGGCGTCGGTCACGATCGGGGGGAGCGCACGCGCGCGTGCTGATGCCTTCGCGTGGCAGGATGGACAACCGGCCCTACCCACGGGGCAGTTCGGGGTGGATACGTACGGGGAAGGGGCACAGCCGGTGAACGACCTCACCAAGGGCATCCGCAAGGCCGAGATCGCGGTCAAGTGGGATCCGAGTCAGTCGGGGCAACCGCCGACCGATCTGGACCTGGTGGCCGCGACGTATCTCACGAGTGATCCACAGGGCGAGCCCGCCTATGTCGTGCATTTCGACAAGCGCTCACCCGACGGCACCATCACCCTCAACCGGGACAGCAAGGACGGCAAGGGCTTCGGCTGGGACGAGGTCCTGACGGTGGAGTTCGAGCGGCTGGATCCGCGCTACGCGCGCGTGGTGGTGGGTGTCGTCATCCAGCAGCGACCGGACCGCCGGACTTTCGTCAGTGTCGGTAACCCGAAGCTGCGCATCCGGGAGGGCTACACGGACCTGGCCGCCGACGACTTCGGCGGCGTGCTCGGCGCGACGGCGGCGACGGTCGGGCTGTTTCTGCGCAACGACTCGGGAACCTGGGACTTCCACCCGGGCGTTCATGGATACGAGGACGACCCCGCGGCCTTCACCCGCTCCATGGGCACCACCGCCCGCTCCTGATCCGCAGCGGCACTCCCCGTACGGACACCCCGGTGCGTTGCGTGCCGACGTGATCCGCAGGAGGGGCGCCAGCGCGATGCTGACGCCCCTCCTCACGGATCACCTGTCAGGAGCGCGGGCGCCGAGCGGGCTGCTCGGCGCGACGCCCCGGTATCAGCTGCAACCGCTGGTCGACCCGCACCCCTCGCAGATGTAGCAGGAACCGGCCCGCTGCATCTTCGTGCCGCAGGAGAAGCACAGGGGGGCGTCGGCCTGGATGCCCAGTTGCATCTCGACCAGTTCGGCGCTGGTGTGGGCCTGCTGCGGGGCGGGCTTGGCCGCCTCGATGTCGGGCTTCGGGGTGGTGACGGCCTTGAGTTCCTGGGCGCGGGGCGCCGACTGGGCGAGGCCCTCGACGTCGAGTTCGTCGTCCAGGGGCTCGTACGAGCCGGTCTCCAGGTGGCGCTGGCGCTCGTCGGCGGAGTGGATGCCGAGGGCGGAGCGGGTCTCGAAGGGCAGGAAGTCGAGCGCCAGCCGGCGGAAGATGTAGTCGACGATCGACTGGGCCATGCGGACATCGGGGTCGTCCGTCATGCCGGCCGGCTCGAAGCGCATGTTGGTGAACTTCGAGACGTACGTCTCCAGCGGCACCCCGTACTGGAGGCCCACCGAGACGGCGATCGAGAAGGCGTCCATCATGCCCGCGAGGGTCGAGCCCTGCTTGGACATCTTCAGGAAGACCTCGCCGAGACCGTCGTCCGGGTAGGAATTGGCGGTCATGTAGCCCTCGGCGCCGCCGACCGTGAAGGACGTCGTGATGCCGGGGCGGCCCTTGGGGAGGCGCTTGCGGACCGGACGGTACTCGACGACCTTCTCGACCTGGGGCTGCGCCGCGGTCTGCTGGGCGGCCTTCGCCTCCGGCTCCTTCTTCTTGGCGGAGAGCGGCTGGCCGACCTTGCAGTTGTCGCGGTAGATGGCGAGCGCCTTGATGCCCATCTTCCAGGCCTCGAAGTAGATCTCCTCGACCTCTTCGACGGTCGCCGTCTCCGGCATGTTGACCGTCTTGGACAGGGCGCCGGAGATCCACGGCTGGATGGCGGCCATCATGCGGACGTGCCCCATCGGGGAGATGGAACGCTCGCCCATGGCGCAGTCGAAGACCGCGTAGTGCTCGGTCTTCAGGCCGGGGGCGTCGATCACAATGCCGTTCTCGGCGATGTGATCGACGATCGCCTCGATCTGCTCCTCCTGGTAGCCCAGGCGGCGCAGGGCCTGCGGGACGGTGCCGTTGACGATCTGCATCGAGCCGCCGCCGACCAGCTTCTTGAACTTGACCAGGGCGAGGTCGGGCTCCAGGCCGGTGGTGTCGCAGGACATCGCGAGGCCGATGGTGCCGGTCGGGGCGATGACGGACGCCTGGGCGTTACGGAAACCGTTCTTCTCGCCGAGGCGCTGCACGTCCTGCCACGCCTCGGTGGCGGCGGCCCAGACCGGCGTGTCGAGGTCGTCCCCGCGGACGGCCTCGCCGTTGGCGTCGGCGTGCTGCTTCATGACGCGGTTGTGGGCGTCGGCGTTGCGCGCGTACCCGTCGTACGGTCCGACGACCGCGGCCAGCTCGGCGGAGCGCCGGTAGGCGGTGCCGGTCATCAGGGAGGTGATGGCTCCGGCGAGGGCGCGGCCGCCGTCGGAGTCGTACGCGTGGCCGGTCGCCATCAGCAGGGCGCCGAGGTTGGCGTAGCCGATGCCGAGCTGGCGGAAGGCGCGGGTGTTCTCGTCGATCTTCTGGGTCGGGAAGTCGGCGAAGCAGATGGAGATGTCCATCGCCGTGATGACCAGTTCGACGACCTTGGCGAAGCGCTCGGTCTCGAAGGACTGGTGGCCCCGGCTGTCGTCCTTCAGGAACTTCATCAGGTTCAGCGAGGCCAGGTTGCAGGACGTGTTGTCCAGGTGCATGTACTCGCTGCACGGGTTCGAGCCGTTGATGCGGCCGGACTCCGGACAGGTGTGCCAGCGGTTGATGGTGTCGTCGTACTGGATGCCCGGGTCGGCGCACGCCCAGGCGGCCTCGGCCATCTTGCGGAAGAGGGTCTTGGCCTCGACCTTCTCGATGACCTCGCCGGTCATGCGGGCGCGCAGGCCGAACGGCTCGCCGTTCTCGACGGCCTTCATGAACTCGTCGTTCACGCGGACCGAGTTGTTGGCGTTCTGGTACTGGACGGACGTGATGTCGTCGCCGCCCAGGTCCATGTCGAAGCCCGCGTCGCGCAGGGCGCGGATCTTCTCCTCTTCCTTGACCTTGGTCTCGATGAAGTCCTCGATGTCGGGGTGATCGACGTCGAGGATGACCATCTTGGCGGCGCGGCGGGTGGCGCCACCGGACTTGATCGTTCCTGCGGACGCGTCGGCGCCGCGCATGAAGGAGACCGGGCCGGAGGCGTTGCCACCGGAGGACAGCAGTTCCTTGGAGGAACGGATCCGGGAGAGGTTCAGGCCGGCGCCTGAGCCGCCCTTGAAGATCATGCCCTCTTCCTTGTACCAGTCGAGAATCGACTCCATGGAGTCGTCGACGGACAGGATGAAGCAGGCGGAGACCTGCTGCGGCTGGGGCGTGCCCACGTTGAACCACACGGGGCTGTTGAAGCTGAAGATCTGGTGCAGGAGGGCGTACGCCAGCTCGTGCTCGAAGATCTCGGCGTCGGCGGGCGAGGCGAAGTACTTGTAGTCCTCGCCGGCCTTCCGATACGTCTTCACGATGCGGTCGATCAGCTGCCTGAGGCTGGTCTCACGCTGTGGGGTGCCCACGGCACCGCGGAAGTACTTGCTGGTGACGATGTTGACCGCGTTCACCGACCAGGAGTCGGGGAACTCGACGCCGCGCTGCTCGAAGTTGACCGAACCGTCGCGCCAATTGGTCATGACGACGTCACGGCGCTCCCACACCACCTCGTCATACGGGTGCACGCCGGGGGAGGTGTGGATGCGCTCGATACGCAGCCCCTTGGTGGCCTTGGTGCCCTTGGTGCGGGAACCTCGTGCCGGACCGCTCGCCGTCTCTGTCATGCCGCCTCCCTGTACGGGCGAAAACGCCCTGAAGTGCCCCGATGTTCCCGTGGCACGGTGTTCTGTGTGGTATTGCGGGTGCCCTCATGCCCGGCCCGCAACAGGTCTTCGGTCGCCGACGTCCGGCCGGTCCCGGCATCCGCCGTCCGGTCCTGGCGCCCGGGTTCAGTCGGCGGCGTGGGCGGGCTCGGGGACCTGGGTGGTCCTTCCGGGCCCGCGGTTGTCTTCTCGGCTCCCCGCGACAGCGCCTTCGCCGTTCTCACCGATCTCACCGTCGCCGCGGGCCTCGTCGTCCGCAGCGGGGTGTCCCGTCTCCCTGAGTTCCGTGATGGCCGTCTCGAAGTCTTCGAGCGAGTCGAAGGCCCGGTAGACGGAGGCGAAGCGCAGATAGGCGACGAGATCCAGCTCCTGCAAGGGGCCGAGTATGGCCAGACCCACGTCGTGGGTGGTCAGCTCGGCGCTCCCGGTGGCCCGCACCGCCTCCTCGACCCGCTGGCCGAGCTGGGCGAGTGCGTCCTCGGTGACAGGCCGCCCCTGGCATGCCTTGCGCACACCATTGATGACCTTGGTACGGCTGAAGGGTTCGGTGACGCCGGACCGCTTGACCACCATGAGCGAGCACGACTCCACGGTCGTGAAACGACGGGAGCAGCCAGGGCACTGGCGGCGCCGGCGGATCGACGTACCGTCGTCGGTCGTACGGCTGTCGACGACACGGCTGTCGGAGTGCCTGCAGAAGGGGCAGTACATGATCTCCCAACCCTCCTCACAGCAGACTCAATGACCTCAGGAGGCCACTCGGGCCCCTCGAAGCAGTCACCAGCATAGGCGATCTCCGGAGCCTTGAAGACCCGGGGGACCACAACTTCTGGGCCGCTGATGCAATCCAACCACTAGATGTGGGGATTGGCTCATACATACACGCCGAACCGCGTGTCGCGCACGCACCAGCGCACCCCGTGCGACGGGACCGTCATCGCGGCCTCACGCGCCGCCCGGCAGCGGCCCTGCGGCGGACACACCCGTGCAGCGCCGTACCCCTGGGAGGCATGGGGGGATACCGTGGGCGCCACAGGGAGGTGGCGTGGGACTCTCGCGCAGATGGAACCGCATGCCCTGTTGACAGGACGCCGACTGGCAGACTGGGGCGACCCCACAAGGGCCGCGCCCCGGCGGTGAAGAGTACAACAATGCGCCCCTTTGCCTGCCGACGAATGCGCCAGCCATACACCCCGAGACAAGACCGCGTAAGCCTGATCGCGTTTTTTCACTCGAACGTGTGTTTGGCGCAACCTTTCGAAAGCAACTACCGTTGTCCAGCAGGGAGACCATCGAGAGGGGCCGACGTGACCACCACCGCAGACAGTGCCACCATCACCGCCCAGGACCGCTCCCAGGGCCGACTGGAGCCGGTGCACGCTATGAACGAAGCCGCGAGCCCAGAGACGCACAAGCGTTCCCTACCGGGCCGACCTCCAGGCATCCGGGCGGACAGCTCCGGGCTGACCGACCGGCAGCGCCGGGTGATCGAGGTCATTCGCGACTCGGTGCAGCGTCGCGGCTACCCGCCGTCGATGCGGGAGATCGGCCAGGCCGTCGGCCTGTCCAGCACCTCGTCCGTGGCGCACCAGCTGATGGCACTGGAACGCAAGGGCTTCCTGCGCCGCGACCCGCACCGCCCGCGCGCGTACGAGGTCCGAGGCTCGGACCAGGCCTCGTCCGCGCAGCCCACGGACACCGCGGGCAAGCCGGCCGCGTCCTATGTCCCGCTGGTCGGCCGGATCGCCGCCGGTGGCCCGATCCTCGCCGAGGAGTCGGTCGAGGACGTGTTCCCGCTCCCCCGGCAGCTCGTCGGCGACGGTGAACTGTTCGTGCTGAAGGTCGTCGGTGACTCCATGATCGAGGCCGCGATCTGCGACGGCGACTGGGTGACCGTCCGCCGTCAGCCGGTCGCCGAGAACGGGGACATCGTCGCCGCGATGCTCGACGGCGAGGCGACCGTCAAGCGCTTCAAGCGCGAGGACGGCCATGTATGGCTGCTGCCGCACAACGCCGCGTACGAGCCGATCCCCGGCGACGACGCGACCATCCTCGGCAAGGTCGTCGCCGTACTGCGCCGCGTCTGAGCAGCACGGCGAGCGGGTACGTCACCCCGCTTCCCTGACCGGGCCCCGGAACCTCTGCGCCGGTTCCGGGGCCCTGCGTTGTCCGCTCCGCGGCGGGCTGATGTTGTTCGCTCCTGGGGGCTTCGAGCTTCCGGGGCGGGTTGCACGATGCTGGTCCGGCCCCGCGCCGGTCGACGTCCGATTGCGGTGCCGGTGGGGCTCAGCGGTCCGTACTGAACCGCGAGCCTTCCGGCTGGGTCTGGCGACATCGGTCGCTTCTGCGACCACCTCAGCATCAGTTACGTTCTGTGACTGTATCGGTGCCGGTTATGCTGCCCCACGGCTCGGCCGTGGGGCAGCATAACCGGCCCTCCAACAGCACCTTTACTCGGCCTCCTCCTGGCTGGCCGCCGCATCGATCGCCGCCAGCGACTTCCGGACCCGGTTACCGTCCGTGGTGTACCAGAAGTCCGGCAGGGATGCCTTGAGATAGCTTCCGTAGCGGGCGGTCGCCAGACGCTGATCGAGTACGGCGACCACGCCCCGGTCCCCCGTCGCGCGGACGAGGCGGCCGGCACCCTGAGCCATGAGCAGCGCCGCGTGGGTCGCGGCGACCGCCATGAAGCCGTTGCCGCCCGCTTCCTCCACGGCCTTCTGGCGGGCGCTCATCAGCGGGTCGTCGGGGCGCGGGAACGGGATCTTGTCCATGACCACCAGCTGGCAGCTGGAGCCGGGGACGTCCACGCCCTGCCAGAGGGACAGCGTGCCGAACAGGCAGGTCTTCGGATCGGCGGCGAAGTTCTTGATCAACTCGCCGAGGGTTTCCTCGCCCTGGAGCAGGATCGGGTACTCGGGAATGCGGCCCCGCAGGTCTTCCGCGGCGAGCTGCGCGGCCCGCATCGAGGAGAACAGACCGAGCGTGCGACCGCCGGCGGCCTGGATCAGCTCGGTCAGTTCGTCCAGCATGTCGCCGCGATCGGCGTCCCGCGCGGGGCGGGACAGATGCTTGGCGACGTAGAGGATGCCCTGTTTGCGGTAGTCGAAGGGCGAGCCGACGTCGATGCCCTTCCACTGCGGAAGGTCGTCCCCCTCGGTGCCCTCGGGCGCCAGCCCCAGCGAGGCGCCCACGCCGTTGAAGTCGCCGCCGAGCTTCAGTGTGGCGGACGTCAGGATCACCGAACGGTCCGCGAAGAGCTTCTCGCGCAGCAGGCCCGAGACGGACATGGGCGCAACGCGCAGGGAGGCGCCGAAGCGGTCGTGACGCTCGTACCAGACGACGTCCCACTCCGAACCGTTGGCCACCCGCTCCGCCACGTCGTGCACGCCCTCCAGCGAGGCCAGCGCCTGCTTGCGGACGGCGTCCTCGTCCTGGACGGACTTGTCCCGGGTCGCGCCGATGGCGGAGATCACCGTACGGCTGGCGTCCCGCAGCGCCATGAGGGCGTAGCCGAGGTCCTCCGGGATCTCCTCCAGACGGCCCGGCAAGGCCAGCTCCATGAGCCGCTCGAAGCCCTCGGCGGCGGTCTGCAACTGGTCGGCGGCCTTCTCATTGGCGAGCTTCGCGGCGCGGCGGACCGCGCGGTTGACCTGGCCCGGGGTGAGTTCGCCGGTGGCGACGCCGGTGACCCGCGAGACCAGTTCGTGTGCCTCGTCGACGATCAGCACCTCGTGCTGCGGCAGGACCGGGGCGCCCTCGATCGAGTCGATCGCCAGCAGCGCGTGATTCGTGACGACGACCTCGGCGAGCTTGGCCCGCTCACGGGCCATCTCGGCGAAGCACTCGGCGCCGTAGGCGCACTTCGTCGCGCCCAGGCACTCGCGCGACGAAACCGTCACCTGCGACCAGGCACGGTCGGACACGCCGGGTGTCAGATCGTCCCGGTCGCCGCTCTCCGTCCCGTCCGCCCATTCGCGCAGGCGCAGCAGGTCCTGGCCCAGCTTGCTGGTCGGCGCGGCCGCCTCGAACTGGTCGAACAAGCCCTCTTCCTCGTCCTGCGGCATTCCTTCGTGGAGGCGGTGCAGACAGAGGTAGTTCGACCTGCCCTTGAGCATCGCGAACTCCGGGCGGCGGCGCAGCAGGGGGTGCAGGGCGTCCACTGTGCGCGGCAGGTCGCGCTCGACGAGCTGGCGTTGCAGGGCGAGGGTGGCGGTCGCGACGACGACTCTCTCTCCGTGTGCGAGCGCGGGCACCAGGTATCCGAGCGATTTGCCGGTTCCGGTGCCGGCCTGGACCAGCAGATGGGAGCCGCCGTCGATGACGTCCGCGACAGCTTCGGCCATTGCCGCCTGGCCAGGGCGCTCCGTGCCGCCGACAGCTGTGACGGCCGCGTGCAGGAGATCGGGAAGTGAGGGCTTTGTCATAGGGCGACCACCCTACGGCTCGGGACTGACAGGTGGGTGATGACGGGTGGGGTGGGGGGTGGAGTGGGACGGCTTGGGGTGGGGGGAGTGGGGCGGAGTGGGGGTGGATGGGGTGGGAATTCTTGCTGTTCGGGTTTCCGCGGTTCGGGTTTCCGCGGTTCAAGGTTCGCGTGGTTCGAGATTTGTGTGGATCAAGCGGGAACCGGATCGGTGCGAGCGGTGTACCAGAAGTGATGGCGCTGTGGCGCAGCGCTACAGCAGATCACGCAGGGAGCGGTCGCGGACCACGAGGGCCGCTCGCTTGCCGGGCAGTTCCACCTCGGCGGCGAATCGGAATCCGGCGGTCAGGAAAGCGGAGACGGAGGGGGTGTTGCGGATGTCGGGTTCGGCCACGACGCGTGCGCAGGTCGGCCGATGGTCGAGGACCAGGTTGGCCACAGCCCTGAGAAGACAGCTGCCCAGTCCACGCCCCCGGTCGGTGACGCCTCCGATGAGGACGTGGATCCCGGTGTCATGGGGTCGGGCGGGGTAGTGGCGGGCCAACGGGTCGAGATCCGCCCGGTAGATCTCCCAGTAGCTCATCGGTTTGCCGTCAAGGAGTCCCAGGCAGGGAACGCTGCGGCCGTCGCCGGTCAGCTGGCTGTGCAGGTGCTCCTCCGCCACGTTCTCGGGGCCGGCCAGTTCCCAGAAGGCGGCGACCGCCGGGTCGTTCATCCAGCGGCTGATGAGCGACAGGTCGCGGTCGATCCGGACGGGGACCAGGTGGAAGGTCCCGACCGGTGTGGTGGTGGGGCCCCAGGTGGAGACGTTGTCGAGGAGATCTGGGACGCCGAGGAAATTGGGAAGGTTGCGAAGGTTACGAAGGTTGGGGATGTCGACGGTGGTGGGGGGATCGGGGATGCGGGTGGGGTTCGTCGGGGCTGCCTGCCTTTCGGTGTCCGTTTCCGCGGCTTCGGTCGGGCCCGTGCAGAGAGCGATCAGTTCATCTGGGAGGTGGAGGTCCAGTGTGTCCTCACTGTCGGTGGTGGTGGCGGTGCTCGTCTCGGTGGGGCGCACGGCGACGCTCCTCTCGGTCGGTGGGGTCGGACGAATTCCTCGGGGCGCCGGGGGGTGGTGGCGGTGGAAGCGGACGTGGGGCGAGGGGCGAGGGCCCGGAGGTAGGGGTTTGGTGTGCGGGGTTCAGGTATGGAGGGGGTTGGCGATGGTGACGTAGACGGACTGGGTGTCGACGGGGCCGACGAGTTCATCGAGGCCGTGCAGCCGGGTCAGGAGGTTGGCCTTGCACCGCAGGACGGGGGCGTCGAGCAGCAGGGCGGGCAAGGCGGTGCGGAGCCGGGCGGGGCCGGAGGAGACGTCCTTCAGGAATCGGCGGAAGGCGGCGAGCAGGAGCCGTTCGTCGGCGAGCCGCTGGGATCCGAACGCGCCGATGAGGCCGAGCACGTTGTTGATCGCGAGGTAGTAGGCGAAGCGCTCGTCGGTTACCTCGTCGGAGACGAAGGTGTCGCTGTGCTCGCCGATGCCGGGAAGCCGGGCATCGAGGTCCGCGCGGCGCGACTCGCGGAAGTAGTAGCCCTGGTTGTCCCGGTAGCGGCCCCCGGCAGGCCAGCCCTCCTGGTCCAGCAGAAGCAGGGTGTTCTGTTGGTGGGCCTCCAGGGCGATTCCGGCCTCGGCGTCCAGCCAGAGGACGGGGCGGACGACGTGCTCCAGATAGCGCAGGAACCACTCGGCGGCCACGGCGCCGCGGGGACGGGCGGTGCGGGCCGCGAGGCGCGTGATCACGTCGGCCAGGCGCGATCGATAGGTGGGCGTGGGGGTCGGGGTGGTCGTCTGCGTGGTCGGTCGGCCGGCTGCCTCGGTGATTGCCTGGAGGGTCGGGTCGAAGGGGCGTGGTGCGATCAGGCCGGCGACGCAGGAGACATCGTCGGAGGGGTGGAAGGGGTTGTGGCGGATCACCACGTCCAGTC
Organism: Streptomyces sp. NPDC056734; assembly: GCF_042790455.1. Lineage (NCBI taxonomy): Bacteria > Bacillati > Actinomycetota > Actinomycetes > Kitasatosporales > Streptomycetaceae > Streptomyces > Streptomyces sp. NPDC056734. The sequence continues at coordinate 94,575 of NZ_JBHTZD010000021.1, read as the reverse complement.
CGTGAACGGGGTGACCGTCCGGTCCGTCGACCGCCAGCCAGGCGGGGTCGCGGACGATGTCGAAGCTCGGGTGGGCTGTCCGCCATTGATGGGACAGGCCGCTGCGGAGGAGGCGGTGTACCTCGACGCCTCGGTGGAGTTCTTTGCGGAGATGCTCGCGACGGGAGTTGGTGATGCGGAGGGCGAGCGACAGTTTGAGCATGGCGGGGGCACCGGGGCGGTAGACGGTACGGACCGAGGAGGTGGGGTGCCATATGGGCCCGTGGGGGCCGAGGTCTCGGAGGAGTCCGACGTCGAGGAGCGCTGCGGTGTCCGGGCGCTGACTCACCTCGCGCAGTTGCCAGGGGTGCAGGGGCAGGGCGGTGTGGGTGTCCGGCAGGGACAGGCCGGGTCCTGCGAGCCGGGCGGTGAGCAGGGCTGCGTGGACCGTGCGGCCTCGCTCGGTCCAGGCCGAGTCGGTGGTGAGAACGGACGGGGCGACGGCCAGCCAGTGCAGCGGGAAGCTGCCTCGTAGTTCCGGGGAGTAGAGGTGGGCTTCGGATTCGGTGAGACCTTCGCGGCTCTTCGGGGTCGGGTGCAGGGGGTGGCCCAGGAGTAGGGCCTGCTCTGCGGAGAGGAACAGGTCGGGGCCGTCGGCCGGGATGCGTCGGCGCTCGGTGAGGAAGGTGGCGGTTCGGCGAAGGGAGTCGGCAACGCGGCTGACGAGATCGGTGGCGGCTGTGAGGTCACCGGCGGCGGTTGTCCGTCCATCGGCGGCGGCTGCGAATTCACCGGCGGCGGCTGTCCGTCCATCGGCAGCGGCTGTGGGTTCGCTCATGGGGGCTGGCTCGGCGCGTCGGGCAGGCGGGTGCGAAGGGGCGGGCGCGGTGGCCTGTGCCTCGCGGGCCAGCAGGGCGGCGAGGGTGACCGCGTCGAGCGGGGGGAGCGGAGTGTGCCCGGTGTGGGGCGAAGGGGTGGTGGCGAGGTAGGGCAGGCCGAAGCGGTGCCAGCCCGTTGGGGACCAGTAGTGGACCGGGGCCAGGAGGGTGGTGCCGGTGGTGGTGAGGGGGATGCGGAGGGTGCCGTCGTCGGGGGCGGAGAGGTTGGTCTCTCGGGCCCAGCAGCGGAGGAGATTCTCAATGGCGGCGGCCTGGGCGGCTGTGGCGGGGTCGGGGTGCTGGACCAGATCGGTGGTGGCGCCGCCGAGTTGTTCGCGGTGGGAGGGGGCGGGTTGCTGGCGGGGCACCGAGGTGGGGGGATAGCCGGCTGCGGGGGCCGGGTGGTGGTCGGGGTGGGGTGGCGTGCTGGTCACGACGGTCCTCGGGGTGTTGGCTCACGGGTCTGGTGCCGACGCAGGGGGCCCTCGGTCATGGCCACGGTCTCCTTGTTCTCCCGCTGGTCGGAGGTGGGGTGGCCGTTCGTGCTCCCTGACTCCCTGTTGCCGACTTCCCGGTCGGATCGGGGGCGGTGTCCGCTTTCCGGCCGCACGCTGACCGCCGGGTCCGGGTCGGGCTCCGAGGTTCCTTGTGTGGGTGTGGGGGCGGTTCGAGGCCCTCTGCGTGCATGTGCCGGAATCCAGCGCCCACGGCTACCAACAACCCACCAGGCAGTGGGTTACGGGTTGCTTCGAAATCGCCGGCCCGAGCGTTTCATCGCCCGTCGCGGCGCTGGTCGACGCCCCGTAGGGGAAGCCGGTCGATGTCGAGGACCTGGCTCGGGGTCATCACGTCGAGCTTGCGGATCTCGTCGTCGGACCAGGCCCACCACCGACATGTCCTGGCCCTTCGATCGTCGTGAGCTGTTTGCCGCGCACCGGGCCGACGAGGGGCAAACAGGCGGGTACCCGCCGTCCGTCGATGCCGCCGTCCGTCGCGGGCGGCCGGGTGACGCTGAGGCTTCGCCGTAGAAGCCCGTTGGGCAGGGGCAATCGAGGGGCGCTGTTCATCACCTTGCCGTAAATGCCGTGTGGGCCGGACGGGTTGCCGTCCGGCCCGTACGAGAAGGCAGTGAAGGTCAGTCGCGAGGGCGGACCGGCGCAGGGCTGCGGTTCGGGTGGGTCCCGGCTTGTAGGCCGTCCATGAGCAGGCCGATCAGGCGATCTCCCTGGGATCTCCAGTCGCCGACGGCGTCCAGTCGCAGCAGCCCGCTCATGGCGAGGACGACATCGGCGGTGGACAGGTCGTCCCGGATGCTTCCCGCCTCGGCACCCGCCGTGACGAAGGTGCCGATGGTGTGGAAGACCTTGGTGTACGACTCCGACTCCCAGGTGTCCTGGGGGCCGAAGGTCCGCAGCGCCTCGGACATGTGCTGCTTGGTGACCAGCAGGCTCGCCAGGCGTCTCATCCACTCCCTGAACGCCTGATCGGGCGGCAGTTCTGCCAGCAGTGCCTCGGCGGCCGAGCAGAGCTGTTCCACCTCGTACTCATAGGTGGCCAGGACCAGGGACTCCCTGCTCGGGAAGTGGCGGTACAGGGTGCCGATGCCGACGCCGGCGGTCTTGGCGATGCTGCCCAGCGAGGCGCTGTCGCCGACCTTGCCGAATTCCTCCAGCGCGGCGGCCAGCAGTTTCTCGCGATTGCGGCGGGCGTGTGCGCGGATCGGCTGTGCGGGCCTCGGGCGCTCCGGCGTGTGATCGGGCATGTGCGCTCCCGGTGTCGTTCGGGGCGCCGCCCCGGGCGGGCAGACCTCCCCGCCTTGCCTACCGGAGGGGCCTCCGGTAACGTCGTTAACAACCGGAGGGTCCTCCGGTTTCAGTCATCGTACAACCGCCTCATGGCGCCGGTGCGTGCGTTTGCCACCTGTGGGTGTGCCGGGGGCCATTCATTCGAATCGGAGACAGTCCGTGAACAGGATTTCGCTCGGTGAGCTGACCACTTCGGCCCAGGGCCTCGGCTGCATGGGCATGAGCGAGGGATATCCGCCGTACGGCCCGACCAGTTGGGACGAGGCCGTCGCCACCGTCCGTCGCGCGCTGGACCTCGGCGTGACCCATATCGACACGGCCGACGCCTACGGGTACGGCCACAACGAGGTGCTCGTCGGGCGGGCCATCGACGGCCGCCGGGACGAGGTGCAGCTGGCCGGCAAGGCCGGGATCGAGCGCCTGGGCGGGGACACCTGGGCGCTGCGCGGCGACGCCGGTTACCTCAAGCGCGCCTGTGACGCCTCGCTGCTGCGGCTCGGTGTCGACCACATCGACCTCTACTACCTGCACCGGGTCGGGCAGAACGCCGAGATCGAGGAGTCGGTCGGCGCGCTGGCCGAGCTGGTGAAGGAGGGGAAGATCCGGCACATCGGCCTCTCCGAGGTGGACGGCGCGCTGCTGCGGCGGGCGCATGCCGTGCATCCGATCACGGCGGTGCAGACCGAGTACTCGATCTGGACCCGTGATCTGGAGGGGACGGTCGCCGACACCCTGCGTGAGCTGGGCGTCGGCCTGGTCGCCTACTCTCCGCTCGGCCGGGGCTTCCTCACCGGCTCGGTGGACGTGACGTCCCTGCCGGTGGGCGATGCCCGCAGGCGGCTGCCCCGGTTCCGGACGACGGACAACGAGGTCGTCGCGGAGGGCGTCCGCGCCCTGGCTCGGGCCCGGGGGGTCACTCCCGCGCAGATCGCGCTCGCCTGGGTGCACGCGCGGGGCGAGCGGCTCGGCGTGCCGGTCGTGCCGATCCCGGGCACCAAGCGCGTGAAGTGGCTGGAGCAGAACGCTGCCGCCGCTGCCATCGAGCTGACGGGCGAGGACGTGACCGCGCTCGACGAGCTGGCGGGCAAGGTGGTGGGCGGTCGCTACTGAGCGCGGCCGACCTCATGGGCCGCGCGGGCCCCCAACCGATCGCACAGGCGGTCCAGCAAGGTGCCAGGCAGGCACTCCCATTGCCGAAGACGCCCTGGATCGCGGGCTGTCGGAGGGCGAAGAGGGGGCGGGCGATGTCGGCGTGAACGGACGTCAGATCGGCCGGGGCTCTGTTGATTGCCTGGTCAGGGGCGTCGTAGCGAAACCGTTGCCGATCCGTCGGAAGTCCCCCACAGCGACCGCATAGGGTGGGCAGCCGTTCCCGAAGGCCGGGCGGTCGGGGCGGCGGGCTCTGCGGGAGCCTCGTCGAGGTCACCGCCGCAGCGCCGATTCCGTTCATTTCAGGGGGAGTAGGACCCATGCGATCCATACGGCCGTCATTCATCGCTCGTCGGGGAAGCAGGTCGCGGCGCAGAGCGTCGCCGGTGCCGGCCGTGGTGGCGGTCGTGTCGGCGCTCGCGCTCACCGCCACGGCGTGCGGGGGGTCGGGCGAGCCCTCGGCGGACGGTGCGGCGTCGGCATCGGCGACGGCGGCCGGTGACGACAAGATCCAGATACCGGACGACATCACGGACCGGCTCAAGGAATACGGGATCGACCTCGACTCCTGGCGGGACGGGGAGTGGAAGAACTGGAACCGGGAGGACTGGCTCCGCGAGGCCGACGAGTTCATCAACCCGATCATCGAGGGCCTGTGGGACGCGGACCGGATGCGGGACGCGGAGGAGCCGGATCAGGGTGTCGAGGAGAACGACATCTCCGGTGACCAGGGGGTGACCGACCCGACGCCGGAGCCGGTGGAGGCGCAGGCGGTGGAGGCGCAGTACCACGACAGCGCGCCGGAGGCGGGCAAGCTGCTGTTCGACTCCCCCGAGGGCACGATGGTCTGCTCGGCGACGGTCGTGCAGGACCCGGCGAACCCCGGCAAGTCGAACATGGTCTGGACGGCGGGGCACTGTGTGCACGCCGGTAAGAGCGGTGGCTGGTACCGGAACCTCGCGTTCGTGCCGTCGTACAACGACTCGGGGATGTCGGCGGAGGAGTTGCAGACCGCCTCCGAGGAGGAGGTCGCCCCGTACGGCGTCTGGTGGGCGGACTGGGTACAGACCTCGGACCAGTGGATCGAGCAGGGCGGGCCGACCGGTGGGGACGGGGCGGCGTACGACTTCGCAGTGATCCATGTGACGCCGGAGGAGGGCTCCTCGGGCAAGTCGCTGGAGGAGACGGTGGGTTCGGCTCTGCCGGTGGACTTCGACGCCCCTGCGGTGCCGGACGTGGAGAGCATCACGGCGACCGGGTATCCGGCGGCGCCGCCGTTCGACGGGGAGGCGCTGTATCAGTGCGCGGACCAGCCGGGGCGGCTGTCGATCACCGAGACCGACCCGACGATGTACCGCATCGGGTGCACGATGACGGGCGGTTCGTCGGGCGGTGGCTGGGTGGCCACCGGTTCCGGCGGTGAGCCCGCGCTGGTCTCCAACACCTCCATCGGTCCGGTCACCGCCGGCTGGCTGGCCGGACCCCGGCTCGGCGAGGAGGCCCAGGGCGTGTTCGACTCGGTGAGCGAGAAGTTCGCCGGGCAGTGAGGGCAGCAGCTACGGCAGCTACGGCCATGAGACAGGGCTGGGGCCGGTGACCGACGCGAGCCGGTGACCGGCGGTCAGTCGGTGACCGGCGGTCAGTCGGTGACCTCGGTCGCCGGCCGACCGCCGAAAGGGCCCGCCTCCCGGACGAGGAGCGGGCCCTTCACTTGCCTATACCTACAGGTCACTTACCTACAGGTCACGCACCTTCGGGCGAAGCCACCCGCCCACGCGGACCGTCAAACCGCCGGTGCCGGAACGTACGGCGTGAATTCCGCCGCCAGTTCCTCGTGCACCCGCACCTTGAGCAGGGTGCCGTCCGCCGTGTGTTCCTCGGAGAGCACCTCGCCCTCGTCATGGGCGCGGGCGACCAGCTTGCCGTGGGTGTACGGCACCAGGGCCTCGATCTCGACCGACGGTCGCGGCAGCTCGGTGTCGATCAGCGCGAGCAGCTCGGCGATGCCCTGCCCGGAGCGGGCCGAGACCACCAGGGAGCGCTTCTCGACGCGCAGCAGGCGCTGGAGGACCAGCGGGTCGGCCGCGTCCGCCTTGTTGATCACGACGATCTCCGGTACGTCGGTGGCGCCGACGTCCCTGATCACCTCGCGCACGGCGGCCAGCTGCTCCTCCGGGACCGGGTGCGAACCGTCCACCACATGCAGGATCAGATCGGCGTCGCCGACCTCCTCCATCGTGGAGCGGAACGCCTCGACCAGGTGGTGCGGCAGATGCCGGACGAAACCGACGGTGTCCGCGAGCGTGTAGCCGCGCCCGCTCGGGGTCTCGGCCCGGCGCACGGTCGGGTCGAGGGTCGCGAACAGCGCGTTCTCGACCAGGACGCCCGCGCCGGTGAGGCGGTTGAGCAGCGAGGACTTGCCCGCGTTGGTGTACCCGGCGATGGCGACCGAGGGCACCTTGTGACGGCGGCGCTCCCGGCGCTGGATGTCACGCCCGGTCTTCATCTCCGCGATCTCCCGGCGCATCTTCGCCATCTTCTCGCGAATGCGGCGCCGGTCCGTCTCGATCTTGGTCTCACCGGGGCCACGGGTGGCGAGGCCGCCGCCCTTGCCGCCGCCCATCTGGCGGGACAGCGACTGACCCCAGCCGCGCAGCCTCGGCAGCATGTACTGCATCTGCGCGAGCGCGACCTGGGCCTTGCCCTCTCGGGACTTGGCGTGCTGGGCGAAGATGTCCAGGATCAGGGCCGTACGGTCGATGACCTTGACCTTGACGACGTCTTCGAGGTGGATCAGCTGGCCGGGGCTCAGCTCACCGTCGCAGACGACCGTGTCCGCGCCCGATTCGAGCACGAGGTCGCGCAGCTCCGCGGCCTTGCCGGAACCGATGTAGGTGGCGGCGTCGGGCTTGTCGCGGCGCTGGACCACACCGTCGAGCACCAGCGCGCCCGCCGTCTCGGCGAGGGCGGCCAGCTCCGCGAGGGAGTTCTCCGCGTCCTGCGCGGTTCCGGAGGTCCAGACACCGACGAGGACGACCCTCTCCAGACGGAGCTGGCGGTACTCGACCTCGGTGACGTCCTCCAGCTCGGTGGAGAGGCCCACCACGCGGCGCAGGGCCGCGCGGTCGGAGCGGTCGAGCTGGTCGCCGTCGCGCTCGCCGTCGATCTCGTGGCTCCAGGCGACGTCCTCTTCCATCAGGGCATCGGCCCGAAGACCTTCGGGGTAGCTGTGCGCGGGGCGCTGACTGTCCTGGGAAGGGGAAGAGGAGGAGGTCATTTGATCCTTACGTCGATGGGGTGTCATGGGCCGACGACGGGGCCGGTGGCGGGGGCCTGCCGATGCGGCCCCGTCACTGATCACAACGCCCGGGACCACCGGGAGATTCCCGAGGCCACGGCGTCCGATCCGGTGGCTCCGGACCGTGTCGCCGACCTGACGATGGTCTCACGGCCCCCTCGTCCCGTCACCGTGTTATCCGGCGGCCGTCACCGCCGCCCCGTCGCCCCGTCGCCCCCTGACCCTCACCCCTGCTTCTGCTTCGCCGCCGCCGTCGCCCCCGCCTGCTGCTTCCAGTCGGGATGGCCCGGCATCGGCGGGGTCTTCTCCCCGTACAGCCACCCGTCGAGAAACCCGCTCACATCGCGCCCGGCGGTCTCCGAGGCCAGGGCGACGAAGTCCCGGGTGCTCGCCACGCCGTCCCGGTAGCGGGTCACCCAGGCCCGTTCCAGCCGGTCGAAGGCGGGGGTGCCGATCTCCTGGCGGAGGGCGTAGAGGATCAGCGCGCCACCGTCGTAGACGTTGGGACGGAAGATGCCGATCTTGTCGCCGGGCGCGGGCACCTTGGGGGCCGCCGGGGGGCCGCCCGACGCGCGCCAGCGGTCGGAGGCGCCGTACGCGGCCCGCATCCGTGCCTCCAGCGTGCGGCCGCCCCGCTCCTCCGCGTACAGGGCCTCGTACCAGGTGGCGTGTCCCTCGTTGAGCCACAGGTCGGACCACGCGCGCGGGGAGACGCTGTCGCCGAACCACTGGTGGGCCAGCTCATGGACCATGATCGAGTCGACGTACCACTCCGGGTAGGCGGGTTCCATGAACAGCTCGCGCTCGAAGAGGGAGAGCGTCTGGGTCTCCAGTTCGTAGCCGGTGGAGGCGTCCGCCATGAGCAGGCCGTACGTCTCGAAGGGATAGCGGCCGACCTTGCGTTCCATCCAGGAGACGTGCTCCGGCGTCTTCTTCAGCCAGGGTTCGAGCTGCTCGCGGTACTGCGTGGGGACGACGTCGCGGACGGGCAGGTCGTGCGGGCCGGTGCGGTGCAGCACGGTGGAGCGGCCGATGGAGACCTGGGCCAGTTCGGTGGCCATGGGGTGCCGGGTGCGATAGGTCCACGTGAGCGTGTCGCCCTCGCGGTCGACGCCCGCGGGGAGACCGTTCGCGACCGCCGTGTAGCCGCTCGGGGCGGTGACGTGGATGGTGAACAGGGCCTTGTCCGAAGGGTGGTCGTTGCACGGGAACACGGTGTGGGCGACATCCGCCTGGTTGGCCATCGCCAGACCGTCCGCGGTACGCACCCAGCCGCCGTCCCGGCCTGGCGGAGGGATGGGATCGCTGGTGTGCCGCACGGTGATCCGCATCCATTCGTCGTCCCCCAGCGGGTCCTCGGGGGTGATCACCAGATCCTCCCCGGCACCCGTGAACGCGGCGGGCTCACCGTCGACCGTGACCGACTCGACCTCGCCGTGGGTGAAGTCCAGGTTGACCGTGTCGAGCGGGCGGGTCGTCCAGGCGTCGATCGTGGTGACGGCCTTGAGCGGCTCGCTGTTGCTGCCGCCGTAGGTGAAGGACAGGTCGTACGCCGCCACGTCGTACCCCGCGTTGCCCAGGTACGGGAAGAGCCGGTCACCGACGCCCAGCGGCACCGCGGGCGCGCTCGCCGCGACCAGGCAGACGGAGACGGCGGACGCGAGCAGCGCGGACCTCAGCCGACGGAGGTTCTTCGCTCGCGGGGCCCCGGAAGCGAAGGGCCCACACGCGAAGGGCCTGGAAGGAAACGTCGGGGACAGGAACGTCCCGGCAGCGCGGGCGAGCGGTGCGCGGCGGGTACGGGAGCTGTGCGGCATGGACCACGGCTATCAGCCGGGCAGGCGCGCGCCGGGGAGGACGCGCGCCGGGCCCACTCGAACGGTCCCTGTCCATCGGGCCCGGGGCACCCGCCCCCCGAGCCCAAGAAGGGGCACCCGCCCCTCAGGAGGCCGCCGCCGCATGCCGTGCCCGGTTCACGTCGAACACCCCCGGCACATTCCGCATCGCGCGCATGAGGGCGGGCAGGTGGGAGGCGTCGGGCAGCTGGACCGTGTACGTGTGCCGGACCTGCTGCTGGCTGGGCGGTTCCACCGTCGCGGAGACGATCTCGGCGCCCTCCAGGGCCATCGCCTCGGTCAGATCGGCCAGCAGATGGGGCCGGACGAACGATTCGGCGACCAGCGTCACCCGGCATTCACTGGACTCGCCCCAGCGCACGCCGATCTCCGCGCGCCCCGCGCTCTTCATCCGGGCCACCGCGGCGCACTCCGCGCGGTGCACGGTCACCACTCCCCCGCGTACCGCGAACCCGGTGACCTCGTCGGGCGGTACGGGCGTACAGCACCCGGCGAGCCGTACCGCGCCGCCGGGCTGGTCGAGGACGACGTTGGCGGCCGGGCGCGTGGACTGCGGCGCGGCGACCACCGCCGTACGCTCCGCCCCCTCGGAAGACGCCCCCTCGGGAGACGCCCCCGACGGAGAGACCCCCGACGAAAACGCCCCTCCCAGAGCCACCCCGGCCAGCGCCTCCGCAGTCACCGCCTCCGGAGGCGCCCCCTCCAGAGCCGCCCTCTCCAAAGCCGCCCCTTCCAGAGCCACCCCGTCCGCCGGGGCCGGATGGGTCGTCAGCCAGCGCTGGATCGCGATCCGCGCGGCGGCGGTGTGGGCGTGGTCCAGCCACTCGCGGGAGGGTTCGGAGGCCGGGTCCTGGCCCATGAGGAGCTGGACGGTGTCGCCGTCCCTGAGGACCGTGCTCAGCGTGGCGAGGCGCCCGTTGACGCGCGCGCCGATGCACGCGTGCGCGTCCTCCCCGTACTGCTCGTAGGCGGCGTCCACACAGCTGGCGCCCTCGGGCAGGCCGAGGGTGCCGCCGTCGGGGCGGAAGACGGTGATCTCGCGGTCCTGGGCGAGATCCTCGCGCAGGGTCGACCAGAAGGTGTCGGGGTCGGGCGCGGCGCGCTGCCAGTCCAGGAGCCGGGAGAGCCAGCCGGGCCGGGTGGGGTCGATGCGCTCGCCCTCGGCCGGGGACTCCTCGGTGCCGGGCGTGTAGGGGTTGCCGAGGGCGACGACTCCGGCCTCGGCGACCTTGTGCATCTGGTGGGTGCGGATGAGCACCTCGACGACCTGTCCGTCGGGACGGGCGACGGCGGTGTGCAGCGACTGGTAGAGGTTGAACTTCGGTACGGCGATGAAATCCTTGAACTCGGACACCACCGGGGTCATACAGGTGTGCAGTTCGCCCAGTACGGCGTAACAGTCGGCGTCCTCCCCCACCAGCACCAGGACCCGCCCGAAGTCGGCGCCCCGCAACTGCCTGCGTTTACGGGACACCCGGTGCACGGAGACGAAGTGGCGGGGCCTGATGAGGACTTCGGCGGGGATGTCGGCGTCCTGGAGCACCGCGCGGACGTCGCCGACGACCTCGGCGAGCGGATCGGCCGCGCGGGCGTCGTTCGCGGCGATCAACTCCCGGGTGTGCGTGTACTCCTCGCGGTGCAGGATCGCGAAGACCAGGTCCTCCAGCTCGGTCTTGAGCGCCTGGACGCCGAGCCGTTCGGCGAGCGGGATGAGGACATCGCGGGTGACCTTGGCGATACGGGCCTGCTTCTCGGGGCGCATCACCCCGAGCGTGCGCATGTTGTGCAGCCGGTCGGCGAGTTTGATCGACATCACACGGACGTCGTTGCCGGTGGCGACCAGCATCTTGCGGAAGGTCTCGGGCTCGGCGGCGGCCCCGTAGTCGACCTTCTCCAGTTTGGTGACGCCGTCGACCAGGTAGCGGACCTCCTTGCCGAACTCCGTGCCGACCTGGTCGAGCGTCACATCCGTGTCCTCGACGGTGTCGTGGAGCAGGGAGGCGGTCAACGTCGTGGTCTCGGCGCCGAGTTCGGCGAGGATGAGGGTCACGGCGAGGGGGTGGGTGATGTACGGCTCGCCGCTCTTGCGCATCTGGCCGCGGTGCGAGGACTCGGCCAGGACGTAGGCCCTGCGCAGGGGTTCGAGGTCGGCGTCGGGATGGTGGGCGCGATGGGCGTCCACGACATGGCCGATGGCGTCGGGCAGCCGGTCGCGGGCGGGTGAGCCGAGCAGGGCGCGCTGGCCGAGCCGACGCAGGTCGATCCGGGGTCGGGCCTTCCTGCGGGCGGTCTGGCCGGTTGCGGGGCCGTACACGGGGTCCGTGATCGGGCCTGGGGTCGCGGGGTTCGTGGCCTCCGCACTCATGGGCACCTCCGGCTGCGTCGACCGGCGGACGGGCTGCCCCATGGCGGACACGGGCTCAGGGGGTGACGACCGTCCCCCGTCCGGGCCGGTGCTTGATGCTACCGAGCCCACCACGCCCGGCAGACCGCCTCCGGCCGAGCGTGAAACGGATCACCCATTCGAGCGACCGCGGCGAGGTTTGGCTGAGCGTCGGCTGTGAACGGACGGGCGTGCGCGCTCGCACACCGATTCCGGACCGGCACGCCCGCGCGCGAGACCCCGGCGGCGTCCGGGCGGACCCGCGCGGTGGAGCCCCCGTCAACTCCGGCCCACCACACCCCCGAGCCACTCCCCGTCGATCTCCCCCTGCGCCACGATCACCGCGGGGCCGGTCATCTCGATCTCGCCGTCCGGGTGTTCGGTGATCACCAGCCGGCCGCCGGGGACATCCACGGTGTACGTCACCGGAGTCCCGGTGAGTGACGGGTCGGCGCCGTCGCGGCGGGCGGCGGCCACGGCGACCGCGCACGCGCCGGTGCCGCAGGAGCGGGTCTCCCCGGAGCCGCGCTCGTGCACCCGCATCGCCACATGACGCGGGCCCCGGTCGGCCACGAACTCCACGTTCACCCCGTCCGGGTACGCGGCGGCCGGGCCGAACGGCGGCGGCGTGCGCAGCTCCCCGGCGTGGTCGAGATCGGTGACGAAGGCCACCGCGTGCGGGTTGCCCATGTTGACGTTGCGCGCGGGCCACGCGCGCTCGCCGACGCGCACGGTCACCTCGCCCTCGGGCAGCCGGGCGCGGCCCATGCCGACGGTGATGTCACCGTCCTTGGCGAGGTGCACCCGCTTGACGCCCCCGCGCGTGGCGACCGCGAGGTCACCCTCGGTGACCAGCCCGGCGTGCTGGAGGTAGCGGGCGAAGACCCGGACGCCGTTGCCGCACATCTCGGCGATCGAGCCGTCGGCGTTGCGGTAGTCCATGAACCACTCCGCCTCGGCCGCCGTCCCCCGGGCCTCGGGGTGCGCGGCGGAGCGCACCACGTGCAGCAGTCCGTCGCCGCCGATGCCCGCGCGGCGGTCGCACAGGGCGGCGACGGCGGCCGGGGGAAGGTCGAGGGCGTTCTCGGGGTCCGGGACGATCACGAAGTCGTTCTCGGTGCCGTGCCCCTTGAGGAAGGCGATCCGCGTGCTCATCCCTCGATCGTACGGGGCCCCTGCGCGGGCCGTGCCCGGTGCGCGTCGGTCCCGCGCACCGCCCGGGACCGCTCAGCGCAGCCGGGCCACGCGCCACACCGCGAGCACCACGACCGCGGCCACCAGCACCGCGTACGCCAGGGCGATCCGCCAGTCCGGGCGTTTGCCGGAACCACGCTGGGGCAGGCCGGGCCAGGAGTGGCCGACGCGGCGGGCGGCCATCATGCCCCAGCCGGCGGCGCAGGAGCAGATCAGCAGGCCCAGCATCGCGATCACGGCCCCGCTGTCGCCGAAGTCGAAGGCGAGCGGGAAGGCGAACATCAGGGAGCCGAGCGCGGCCAGGGCGACGATGGGGGCGAGCTGCCAGATCCGCAGCCTGCGCTGGGGGCGCAGCTCGACCTCGACCTCGGGGCCGCCCGCGAACATCTCCTCGGGCTCCGGTCCGTCCTGGCTGACCACGTCGGCGCTGTCATCGGGCCCGTCAGGGGTCAGATCGAGGCTCAGATCGGGGCTCGGGTCGAGGCTCGGATCGAGGCTCGGATCGGGGCCCGGAAGAAGATCGTCCGGATCCGGTCGGCCGCGGTCCGCGGCGGTGACGGGTTCGGTGTCTTGTGCGGTGTCGCGAGGGCCGGCCTCCATCGCCACGCGCCCTCCCAACTCGGACTCCACTGGTCGATCGAAGCTCGATGATGGCACGGTCCCGAACGCCCGGATGACGGCCTGGGCGTCCCGATGCCAGGACGTGATCAGGCTGTGACCGGTCGTTCGACCAACGCCAGTGCGAGCCGGGGAAGTTCCCGGAGGTCCGCCGCGGCCCCACTGAGCCAATGCACCCGGGGATCGCGCCTGAACCATGAATCCTGGCGGCGCGCGAAGCGCTTGGTGGCCCGGACGGTCTCCGCGCGGGCCTCCTCCATGGAGCACTCCCCGGCGAGCGCGGCGAGGACCTGCTGGTAGCCCAGGGCCCGTGAGGCCGTACGCCCGTCGCGCAACCCCTGCGCCTGGAGTGCGCGCACTTCGTGGACCAGTCCGGCCTCCCACATGCGGTCGACCCGGCGGGCGATGCGTTCGTCCAGCTCGGGACGGGCCACGTCGACGCCGATCTGCACGGTGTCGTAGACCGAGTCATGGCCGGGAAGGTTCGCCGTGAAGGGCCGGCCGGTGATCTCGATCACCTCCAGCGCGCGGACGATACGGCGGCCGTTGCTCGGCAGGATCGCCCGGGCGGCCTCGGGATCGGCGACGGCGAGGCAGGCGTGCAGCGCCCCGGAGCCGCGCAGCACCAGTTCCTCCTCCAGGCGGGCGCGCACGCCGGGGTCGGTGCCGGGGAACTCCAGGTTGTCCACGGCCCCGCGGACGTAGAGTCCGGAGCCGCCGACCAGGACCGGCCAGCGGCCCTCGGTGAGCAGCGCGTCGATACGGGCGCGCGCCAGCCGCTGGTACTCGGCGACGGAGGCCGTGACGGTGATGTCCCAGATGTCGAGCAGATGGTGCGGTACGCCGTCCCGCTCCCGGGGCGTCAGCTTGGCGGTGCCGATGTCCATCCCCCGGTACAGCTGCATGGAGTCGGCGTTGACGACCTCACCTCCGAGCTGCTGGGCGAGGTGGACGCCCAGATCGGACTTTCCGGCCGCGGTGGGGCCGACGACGGCGATGACTCGGGGGGCGGGGGGTGCGCTGCTCACGGGACCAGTCTCGCAAACCTCCCACCGGGCCCTCGAACGAGTTACGTGACGGGCGGGGTGCGGGGTCGTTGCCCGATGCGAGGTTTCGCCGCCTTCGTGAAGGGGCGGTGCCCCGGGCGGCGCAATCGGACGCACCGGGTGACGCGGGATTTCCCCCGCACGAGTAACGTATGGAGTGGATATGGGCGTTTTTGCGCGACTTCTTCGGAGGTCCAAGGCCACTGAGGAGGCCGCCTCGGAGGAGGCGTCGACCACTGCGGCTCCGGCCGCGGAGGCGGTTGCTCAGACCGTGGTGGAAGAGGCCGGCGAGGCGGCGGCGCCGACGGGTTCGGACGAGGTGGCGACCGGGGAGCCGGCGGCGCGGGACGCCGGGGGCCGGGCGACCGCCAGTGTCGAGATTCCCAAGCAGCAGTCCGCCGAGCAGGCGGCCGACAATGACGCCGACGAAGGCGCCCGTACATGATCGGGCCCGCGAGGGAAGGTGGACCATGGGTCTCCTGGACAGTTTGAAGGCCAAGCTCGCCCCGGCCAAGGACAAGGTGTCGGACCTCGCGCAGCAGCACGGGGACAAGGTGACGCACGGCATCGACAAGGCCGCGAAGGCCGTCGACGAGCGGACCAAGGGCAAGTACAGCGAGAAGATCCATACCGGTACGGACAAGGCCAAGGGCGCCATGGACCGCCTCGCGCACAAGGAGGGCCAAGAGGGCACCGCCGGTGCGGGACACCCCGGCACCCCCGGAGCGGCGGGCACCACGGGCAACGCCGGTGACCCCGGCAGCACGGGTTCCACCGGCGGTTCAGGTTCAGGTACAGGTACAGGTACTACAGGCACCCCCGGGTCAGGTGGCGGCACCCCGCCCCCCGACTCCGCACCACCCGCCTCCTGAGGCGACGGCACACCCACCGGCGGACGGACGGCCGCGGAGCCTGTGCGCTCCCGGCCGTCGGCCGTTCTTCCGCGCCGCCTACGCAGTGGCCCGCACCCTCGCACCGGCGGCCCCGCTGACCCGGCCCCCGCCGCCAGCCCCAGGCCGGCGCTAGCTCCAGGTCGCCACCAGGTACCCCACCCCGTACGGCGCCTCGTCGTACAGCAGGTCGCCGGAGAGTCCCGCGTCCTGCGCCGCTCCCGCCAGCACCTGCCAAGGGGCCCGGCCGGATGCCTTCAGCCCGCGGGACAGGCCGGGGTCCAGCGCCGCGAGGGCCGCCCCGTCGGCCGCATCCAGCGCGCGGGCGACCTCCGCGTCGTACGGCTGCGCGCGCTCGTCGAGATAGCCCGGCGCCTTGAGTGTGCGGCAGGCGCTGGCGTCGCCCATCACCAGCAGCGCGACCCGCTCGCCGGGCGCCGCCACGATCTCCCTCCCGATCTGGATACACCGCTCGGCGGCAAGTGGTTCCGCCACGGCGAGTCCCTCGATCGGGGCATCCGCCCACCCGGTCCGCTCCAGCAGCCAGGCCGCGACGGCGAGGGAAGCAGGCAGCGGTCGGGCCGGATCAGCGGGGGCGGGCCGCTCCCGTCCGAGCCGTACGGTGGCGTCCACCCCGAAGCCGTGGAAGGAACCCCGGCTGCCCTCCGCGTACGTCCCGGATTCCGCTTCCTCCACCGGGCCGATCACCACCAGCCGGTCGGGGCGGGCCGCCGCCAGGACGCCGAGCGCGTCCACGCAGGCGGCGCGGGCGGCGTCCAGTTCGGGCGCGGCACCCGAGGCGACCTCGGGCACCAGCAGCGGCGGACAGGGGCAGACGGCGGCGGCGACAAGCATGACCGGCAGGGTAACCCCGCCGAACGGCCGGGTACCGGGGAGGTCCCTCACATGGACGTCCGCCGGAGTCCCGCGCCCGCCCCGCACGGGAACCCCCGCCGGACGGCCGGGATGTCGCGGCGGCCCGCCACAAAGACCCACCGGACGGCCGGACGCCCACGCACAGCCCCCAGACGAACCGTCGGCAGACCGCCAGAGTCCCGTGGAGGTCCGCCGCAAAAGCCCACCGGAACGCCGGACTCCCACGCACAACCCCCACACGCCGCCGAGCCGTCCGGGTCCCGCGCAGAACCGCCACAGGGACCTCCGCTGGACTCCCGCGCACGCCCCGCACGGGAACTCCTGCCGGACCGCCGGGATCTCACAGCCGCCCACCACAAAAGCCCACCAGACCGCCGGACTCCCACGCACCGCCCCCACACGAACCCCCGCCAGACCGCCGGAGTCCCGCGCAGAACCGCCACAGGGACCTCCGCCGGAGTCCCGCGCACGCCCCACACAGGAACCCCCGCCGGACCGCCGGGATCTCGCAGCCGCCCACCACAAAAGCCCACCAGACCGCCGGACTCCCACCCACAGCCCCCGCACGGATCCCCGCCGACCGCCAAGTCCCACGCACGCCCGCCGCGAGGACCGTCGGAGTCCCGTGCCCCCGCCATCAGAACCCCCGGAGGGGCCCCGTGTGTCAGTCCTCGATGAGTACGTCCGTCAGGTCGATCAGGGTGAGGAGGAGGATCACGAGTTTGCCGTCGCTGATCACGTACTCGACGAAGAGGTTGCGGGAGAGGGCGATCTCACGGGTGGCGTCGTCGCCGCGCACCGGGTGGGAGAGCTTGTGCCGTGGGTCGGTCACCAGTATGGCCAGGCCGCGCTCCAGCACCTCGCGCCGGTCGGCGGACAGGCTGTCGCGCACTTCGGCGGCCTCTTCGGTGAACGCAATGCGGTACGGCAACATGGGACGGCTCCCTTCCGACCGCATTGTGGCAGTCCCTCAGTCGTGGCCGCAGCCGCCCGAGGAGACCGGCAGCGGCTCCGGGACGCCGATCTTGGGCAGGCCCAGCAGCACGCCCGCCGGCTTGGCGGCCACGGCCGTGCTGCGCTTCTCCCAGGCGTCGCCCGCGCGGGTGCGGCGGACCCCTCGGACCTCGCCCTCGGCGAGCAGGTGGTGCGGGGCGGCGTAGGTGATCTCGACCGTTGCCACGTCGCCGGGGCGGACCTCTCCGGCGGGCTTGGTGAAGTGGACCAGGCGGTTGTCGGGGGCGCGGCCGGACAGACGGTGGGTGGCGCCGTCCTTGCGGCCCTCGCCCTCGGCGACCATCAGGTCGAGCGTGCGGCCGACCTGCCGCTTGTTCTCGTCCCAGGAGATCTGTTCCTGGAGGGCGACCAGCCGCTCGTAGCGCTCCTGGACGGTCTTCTTGGGGATCTGGCCGTCCATGGTGGCGGCGGGGGTGCCGGGGCGCTTGGAGTACTGGAAGGTGAACGCCTGGGCGAAGCGGGCCTCGCGGACCACGTGCAGGGTCTGCTCGAAGTCGTCCTCGGTCTCGCCGGGGAAGCCGACGATGATGTCCGTGGTGATCGCCGCCTGCGGGATGGCCGCGCGGACCTTCTCGATGATCCCGAGGTAGCGGTCCTGGCGGTAGGAGCGGCGCATCGCCCGCAGGACCGGGTCCGAGCCGGACTGGAGCGGCATGTGGAGCTGCGGCATGACGTTGGAGGTCTCGGCCATCGCCGCGATCACGTCGTCCGTGAAGTCCTTGGGGTGGGGCGAGGTGAAGCGGACCCGCTCCAGGCCGTCGATCCCGCCGCACGCCCGCAGCAGCTTGCCGAACGCCTCACGGTCGCCGATGTCACTGCCGTACGCGTTGACGTTCTGGCCGAGCAGGGTGATCTCGCTGACGCCCTCGGCGACCAGGGCCTCGACCTCGGCGAGGACATCACCGGGGCGGCGGTCCTTCTCCTTGCCGCGCAGGGCCGGGACGATGCAGAAGGTGCAGGTGTTGTTGCAGCCGACGGAGATCGAGACCCAGGCCGCGTACGCGCTCTCGCGGCGGGTCGGCAGGGTGGACGGGAACGCCTCCAGGGACTCGGCGATCTCGACCTGCGCCTCCTCCTGCACGCGGGCGCGCTCCAGGAGCACCGGGAGCTTGCCGATGTTGTGCGTGCCGAAGACGACGTCGACCCAGGGGGCCCGCTTCACGATGGTGTCGCGGTCCTTCTGCGCCAGGCAGCCGCCGACGGCGATCTGCATGCCGGGACGCCTGGTCTTCATCGGGGCGAGGCGGCCGAGGTTGCCGTACAGCCGGTTGTCGGCGTTCTCGCGGACCGCGCAGGTGTTGAAGACGACCACGTCGGCGTCGCCGTCGGCGCCCTCGGGGGCGCGGACGTACCCGGCGTCCTCCAGCAGACCGGACAATCGCTCCGAGTCGTGCACGTTCATCTGACACCCGTAGGTGCGGATCTCGTACGTCGGATGTCCTTGAGCTTCCACTGCCGTGCTCCGGTCGCCGCTGCTGGTCATGCCTTAAAGGGTAGGCGGTCCGTCGGCGGGCTCGTCCCTGGGTTTCCCGGGCGTCCGCCCGCCCCAGCCCCGCAGGGCGGCGGCCGGGGTGATCGCGCGCCGACGCAGTGATCGCGATGGTGAACACGCCGTCACCGAAGACCGCGAGACGCTGGGGGGACGGAGGGGCGGCGCGGTGGGGGGCGCCGGGCGGGCGGTGGGTCATGTCGGCGGCAGCAAGGGGGCGCGGCAAAGGCTGAGGCAAGGGCAGTGATGGCATCAAGGGGGCGGGGCAGAGGCGGTGGCACAGGCGGTGGTGAGGGCTGTGGCAAGGGTCGTGGGGGGGCTCGGCACGACGGCTGTACCACGACGGCTGTACCACGCCGTGCCGTTGCCTCCAGCGAACGTCGGGGCCGGGGGGAGGGAAGGGACCCTCAGGGCGGCACATCGGCGCGGGGGTGGGCGGGCGGCCCGGAAACGGCCTTCCCTCACTTCTTACTTCACATCTTGACGGAAGTGGTCCGGACCTTTAGCTTCACCGAGCGACCCTCGTCCCGTGGGGGCGCCCGGCCGTTCGGAAGGTGAACACGGCCCCGCGCGCCCGCCCTCGCGAAAGGCCACCCCCCACCATGGCCAGAGCAAGGTCCGTCCCACTCGCCGCCGCCGTCGCGGCCACCGCCCTCACGCTCGCCGCCGGTCTCCTCACCGCCTCCCCCGCCCGGGCGGCGACCGGCGCCATCACCGGTCTCGCGGGCACATGCCTCGACGTCGCCGGGGCCAACTCCGCCGACGGCACCCCCGTACAGCTCTACGACTGCGACGGCACCGCCGCTCAGCGGTGGACCACCGGCACCGACGGGACCGTCCGGGCGCTCGGCAAGTGCCTCGATGTCACCGGCAACAACCCGGCCAGCGGCACCCGCGCGCAGCTCTGGAGCTGTACCGGCGCCGCCCATCAGAAGTGGACCGCGCCCGCGCCCGGCGACCCCGGCACCTCGGCGCCGATGGCGGTGGCGCCGTACCTCTACAACGGCTGGGGCGGTCCGCCGAGTCCGACGACGATCACCGCCGCGACCGGCGTGAAGTGGTTCACGCCGGCCTTCGTGCTGAGCAACGGCTACTGCGACCCGCGGTGGGACGGCTCGCGGGCACTGACCAGCGGCGTCGACCAGCAGACCATCGCTACCGTGCGGGCGAACGGCGGCGATGTCATCCCGTCCTTCGGCGGCTGGAGCGGCAACAAGCTGGAGAGTTCGTGCGCCACCGCGAGTGAGCCGGCCGCCTATCAGCGGGTGATCAGCGCCTACGGGCTGGCGGCGATCGACATCGAGGCCGCCGCCTACGACAGCCCGGACGTGCAGCAGCGCACGGTGGACGCGCTGAAGACGGTCAAGGCCGCCAACCCTGGCCTCAAGGTGTACGTCACCATCGGCACCGGGCAGAGCGGGCCCGACACCGGTCTGATCAACCGGGCGGCCTCCTCGGGGCTGACCGTCGACGGCTGGACGATCATGCCGTTCAACTTCGGCGGCGCCGGACAGAACATGGGCGAGCTGTCCGTGCAGGCGGCCGAGGGGCTCAAGAACGCGCTGAAGGCCGCGTACGGCTACAGCGACGACCAGGCGTACCGGTCCATGGGGATCTCCTCCATGAACGGGATCACCGATCAGAACGAGACCGTCACCGTCGCCGACTTCCGGACCATGCTCGCCCACGCCCAGCAGCACCATCTGGCCCGGCTGACCTTCTGGTCCGCCAACCGCGACCGGCCCTGCACCGGCGGCCCCGCCGACAGCTGTTCCGGCGTCGGACAGTCGGACTGGGACTACACCCGGGTGTTCGCCGCGTACACCGGCTGACCTGAACTGGCCTGAACTGGATCGGTCTGGCCTGGTCTGGTCTGACCTGGCCTCCTTTGCGCCCCCCACGGCATCTCCACCCGCACCGCACCCGCGCACCCGCGCACCCGCACCCCCCACCCCCCTTCCCCCATCCCCTGAGCCGATCCGTCGCTGAGGAGAACACGTGTTCCTTCTTTCGCGCCCCTCTCGCAAGGGGCACCGCAGATCACTGGCCGCCGGTCTGGTCGTCGCGGCCGCCGCCTCCTTCCTCACGGCCGCCCCGGCGCCGTCCGCCTCCGCCGCCGAGGCGGCACTGCCCACCGGCTGGGCGACCGTCATGAACGCCGCGAGCGG
Organism: Streptomyces sp. NPDC056734; assembly: GCF_042790455.1. Lineage (NCBI taxonomy): Bacteria > Bacillati > Actinomycetota > Actinomycetes > Kitasatosporales > Streptomycetaceae > Streptomyces > Streptomyces sp. NPDC056734. The sequence continues at coordinate 73,932 of NZ_JBHTZD010000021.1, read as the reverse complement.
CCGTTGCCTGGATGCGCGGGCGGCCGGTACGGCCAACGGCACGGCCGTGCAGCAGTACGCCTGCAACAGCAGCAACGCCCAGCAGTGGTCGTTCACGGCCACCACCAACGGCTATGTCCGGATCAACAACCGCAACAACGCGGCCCAGGTGGTGGACGTCTCCGGGGTGTCGACCGCCGACAACGCCGCCGTGCATCTGTGGGGCTACGGCGGTGGCAACAATCAGCAGTGGCTGCCGGTCGACGAGGGCGGCGGCGCCTATCACTTCGTGAACCGCAACAGCGGCAAGTGCCTGGACGTGCCGTCGGCGTCGACGGCCGACAGTGTGCAGCTGGTGCAGTACACCTGCAACGGCAGTGCCGCCCAGCGGTTCCAGGTGGTGCCGGTGGAGCAGACGGCGGTCAATCCCGACCTCGGCCCGAATGTCGTCGTCTTCGATCCGTCGATGTCGGCGGCGACCATCCAGAGCCGGCTGAACACCATCTTCCAGCAGCAGGAGACCAACCAGTTCGGCTCACAGCGGTACGCGGTGATGTTCAAGCCGGGCTCCTACAACGCGGACGTCAACGTCGGCTTCTACACGCAGGTCGCCGGGCTCGGGCTGTCGCCGGACGCGGTGAACATCAACGGGGCCGTGCATGTGGAGGCGGACTGGTTCCCGCCGCAGAACGCCACCCAGAACTTCTGGCGGGGCGCGGAGAACCTGTCGGTGAATCCGACCGGCGGCACGGACCGCTGGTCGGTGTCCCAGGCGTCGGCGTACCGGCGGATGCATGTGCGGGGCAATCTGGAGCTGAGCGACGGCGGCTGGTCCAGCGGCGGTTTCATGGCCGACACCAAGATCGACGGCCAGGTCAACTCCGGTACGCAGCAGCAGTGGCTGACCCGTAACTCGCAGCTCGGCGGCTGGACCGGCTCCAACTGGAACATGGTCTTCGTCGGCAGCCAGGGCGTCCCCGCGACCAGCTTCCCGAGCCCGCCCTACACGACGGTCGCGCAGACCCCGGTGGTCCGGGAGAAGCCCTTCCTGTACGTGGACGGAAACGGCGCCTATCAGGTGTTCGTGCCCGCGCTGCGGTCCAACTCGACGGCGACGACCTGGGTGGGCGGCACGGCGGCCGGGAGTTCGCTGCCGATCGACCAGTTCTACATCGTCAAGCCGGGCGCGACGGCGGCCGACATCAACGCGGCGCTGGCGGCGGGCAAGAACCTGCTGGTCACACCCGGGGTCTACCACCTCAACCAGACCCTCCAGATCAACCGGCCCGACACCGTCGTCCTCGGCCTGGGTCTCGCCACCTTCATCCCGGACAACGGCATCACCGCGATGCGCGTCGCCGACGTCGACGGCGTGAAGGTCGCCGGGATCCTCTTCGACGCGGGCACCACCAACTCGGCCACCCTCATGGAGGTCGGCCCGGCGGGCTCCTCCGCCTCCCACGCGGCCAACCCCACCAGCCTGCACGACGTGTACTTCCGCGTCGGCGGCGCCGCCGTCGGCAAGGCCACCACCAGCCTGGTCGTCAACAGCGACAACGTCATCGGCGACCACCTGTGGATCTGGCGCGGCGACCACGGCACCGGCATCGGCTGGAACAGCAACACCGGCGACACCGGACTCATCGTCAACGGCGACAACGTCACCATGTACGGCCTGTTCGTCGAGCACTACCAGAAGTACCAGACCATCTGGAACGGCAACGGCGGCCGGACGTACTTCTACCAGAACGAAATGCCCTACGACCCACCCAACCAGGCCGCCTGGATGAACGGCACGACCCAGGGCTACGCCGCCTACAAGGTCGCGAACACGGTCACCAGCCACCAGGTCTACGGCTTCGGCAGCTACTGCTACTTCAATGTCAATCCGGCCGTCGCGGCGGAGCGGGCGATCGAGGCGCCGGTCAACGCGAACGTCCGCTTCACCAGCATGGTGACCGTCTCCCTGGGCGGCGTCGGCACGATCCGCCGGGTCATCAACGACAGCGGCGGGCCCTCGAACTCCACCACCAACGTCGCCAACCTCACCAGTTATCCATGAGCCGCCGGTGAGCTGTTCATGAGCCGCTCATGACCTCGGCCCCCGTCCGGAGTGCGCCGGACGGGGGCCGAGGTGTCCTCAGGGCGAGGCGGTCAGTTCTGCCACTTCAGGGCGCGCTTCTCGAAGGCGCCGATGATCGCGCTGCCCGCCACCACCATGGCCACGATGATGACCAGCGCGGCGAACAGGCCGGCCGGGTCGAACTGCTGGGTCGCGGTCATGGAGTAGTAGCCGAGGCCCTCGTCGGCCGAGATGAACTCGCCGGCGATGACACCGATCATCGCGAACGACACCCCGGCCTTGAGACCGGCGAACAGCGGCACGGCGACCGAGGGCACGACCACCTTGCGCACCACGTACATCCGGGAGGCGCCCATGGCGCGGGCCACCTCGACTAGGGGGCGTGGCACATTGCGCATGCCCGAGTAGACGTTGAAGAACACCAGGAAGAACACGATCATGCTGGCGATCGCGACCTTCGAGCCCATGCCCAGGCCGAACCAGAGCAGCATCATCGGCGCCAGGGCGACCTTGGGGATGCCGTTGATGGCGTTCAGGATCGGCTCCAGGATCTCACCGACGATCTTCACCGCGCCGAGCGCCCAGCCCAGGACGGCGCCGCAGCCCGCGCCGAGCGACCAGCCCAGGACCAGTTCCTGAGCGGTGATCAGGGTGTGGCGGTGCATCGCGCTGTCACCGCTGACCTCGACCAGTTTGACGATCACGTCGATCGGGTTGCTGATCAGGAAGTAGTCGATCCACCGGCCGCTGACCAATTGCCAGACGCCCAGGATCAGCAGGACGACGCCCAGTTGCCCGGCGATCACGAGCATGCCGTGGCGTCCGCGCGGTCGCCCGGTCTTCTGCCGGACGACCCGGCCCCGCCGCATGGCGGGTTCTTCGAAAGACATCGCGCTCTCCTCCTAGGAGTCCAGGTCGTTCTCGAGCAGGCCCCACAGCTCGCGCCGCAGCTCCTGGAAGTTCTTCACGTCGGTGATGTTGTAGACGTCCCGGGGGCGTTCGAGCGGGATGTCGACGGTGGTGCGGATGCGGCCGGGGCGGCCGGTCATGACGGCGACGCGGTCGGACAGGGCGATGGCCTCGGTCAGGTCGTGGGTGATGAACACGACCGAGGTCTGGCGCCGCTGCCACAGATCCAGGACGGTCTTCTGCATGGTCGTCTTGGTGATCGCGTCGAGCGCGCCGAACGGTTCGTCCATGAGCAGCACTTCGGGCTCGTAGACCATGGTCCGGGCGATGCAGCAGCGTTTCTGCATGCCGCCGGAGAGCTGGCGGGGGTAGTGGTTCTCGAACCCTTCCAGGCCCACGATCTTGAGCCACTCGCGGGCCCGCTCGACCCGCTCCCGCTTGGGCACCTTGCGGATCTCCAGCGGCATCATCACATTCTCCAGCGCCGTGAACCACGGGAAGAGATTGGAGTCCTGGGTGATGTAGCCGATCTCCAGCCGGTCCAGCTCACGGTCGCCGCTGAGCAGCTTGACCTCGCCGGACGTCGGCTTCAGCATGCCGGTGACGATGTTGAGCAGGGTGCTCTTGCCGCATCCGCTGGGCCCCACCACGGTGAAGAATTCCTTCTCCCGGATGGTGAGGTTCACGTCCGTGAGGACGTCCATCATCTTGCCGTCGGGCGACTCGAACCGGTGCGAAAGATCCCCGAGGATCATCGTCGGCCGCGCCGTCTCAAGGTCCTGCTTCATTTTCCTCCGCCTCGTCCCTGTGCTGGCGTCCGTCTGATGGCGTCGGCGCGGGCCGGCCGGCCCGGGCGCGGCCGGATCACTTCTGGTACTCGTCCGTGTAAGCCTTGGCGAGCTTGTCGGCGGACGGCATCTCGAACATGCCCATGTCGGCGAGGATCTCGGTGCTCTTGTTGAACTCCTCCTGCGTCATGTTGGCGTCCGTGGCCCACTTGTAGTGGGGCATGGCCTTGACCAGGATCTCCTCGCTGAAGGAGTTCATGTTGGCCTGGAGCGCCTTCGCCGCTTCCTCGGGCTTCTCGTCGAGGTAGTTGTTGGCGGTGCCGATGGCGTTGCAGATCTTCTCGGCGACGTCCGGGTGCGCCTCGGCGTACTCCCTGGAGGTGCCGATCCCGGACCAGGCGACGCTGTCCAGCTCCGAGAACAGGTCGGAGGTGGCGGTGTCGTAGATGATCTTGCCGGGGGCGACCGAGAGCACCTGGTCGGGGATGGGCTGGGGCTGGAAGACCAGGCCGACCTGGCCCTTCTGGAAGGCGGCGGTGGAGGCCGCGGTGTTGGCCTGGGACAGCACGCCGATCGAGTCCCGGGCCAGGCCCTCCTTCTCCAGCAGGGCTTCCAGCAGCTTGGCGCCCGGGTTGACGGTCCGGCCGCCGATCGCGGTGATGTTCTCGCCCTCCAGGGCGATGAGCTGCTCCTTGAGCGTCATGTCGTCCGTCATGTTGTTGCGCTCCCACGCGGCGTCACTGACGGCGAGCATGTACGACGGGTCCACCTGCGTCACACAGATCTGCTGGAGGTCGATGTCCTCCTGCGTGGTGGACTGGATGACCGTGGAGGTGTTCACGGCGCCGAACTGCACCTTGCCGGTGGCGATCTGAAGGCTCGCGTTGGCGATGGTCTCGACCGTGACATCGAGGCCCTCGTCCTTGAAGAAGCCCATCTCGTCGGCGAGGAAGATCGGGGCGTTGGCGGGCGCGGCGATCGACACCGAGACGATGATCTTGTCGTTCGCTCCGGGGCTGGCGTTCCCCCCACAGCCGGCGACGGCGGTGAGGCTGACCGCCGTGGCGATCACGGCGGTGCGGCGGCGCAGCGCGGTGGCCCGAGGACGGGGTGAAGCGCCATTGCTTCTGTGCATGTTCAGGTCCCTAATCTCGTGACGTTCGAGGTCCCTATCTGGCGGCTGCCGGACACTCACGTCTGGTCCGGACACCTCCCCTTGCCGGAAAGGGGGGTCAGGCAGGTCGGGCGGTGGCGGCCGTCCCGGGCCGGCCACGCGCTATATGTGCGGTATGTGCAGCGTGTGCGATGTGTGTGTCAAGGCATGCGGTCCGCGCGAGGTGTGCGGCATCTGCGGCATCTGCGGTGCATGCAGTACATGCGGTGGGTGCGGTGGGTGCAATACACGCGGTACGTGCTGATGTGTACGTGAACGTGACTACGCGTACGTGCTACGTGTACGGAGAGGGTGGATGGAGGGTGTTCGCGGCGGGTGCTCCGGCGTCGTCAGGGCCGGGGCGGCTCGTGGGCCGGGGAGGGCGTCTGCGGCATAGGCGCTTCCTGGGGACGGGGATCGGGCGGGGACGGGGTGGGCCGGGGGGCCGCCGGGGTGGGCCGGCGCCGGCCGCGCGGCGGGGGGATCGTGGGCGCCGCGTCGGTGTCGCTGACGCGGGTCGCGGCGTACAGACCGAGGAGGTTGAGGGCGGCGGCGGTGATGAAGGCGGCGCGGTAGCCGGCCATGTCGGCTGCGCCGCCGGAGCCGGAGGCGGAGACCAGGACCGTGGTGACGACCGCGACCCCGAAGGCGCCGCCGATCCGCCGGCCGACGTTGAAGAGGGTGGAGGCGCGGCCCGAGGACGCGTCGGAGACGGTCGCGAAGGACGCGGACTGGGTGCCGAGGAAGACCTGGCCGACGGCGAGGCCCATCAGCACCAGCAGCGCGATGACCAGCCAGAGCGGGGTGGTCTCGTCCAGCAGCAGGGCCATCAGGGCGACGGCCACGCTGGTGCCGGCGGCGCCCAGCATCAGCTGGCGGCGCGGCTTCAGCTTGCGGTAGAGCAGCCGGCTGGCGAGCTGGGAGCCCACGGCCACCCCCAGGGACTGGGGGAAGGTCGCGAGTCCCGCGGCCATCGGGGTCATCCCCCGGACATCCTGGAGATAGAGAGTAATCAGGAAGAGCGTGCCGAGGAAGGTCGCGGACTGCATGGTCATCGCCGTGGTGCCGGCGGCGAAGAGCCGGATGCGCAGCAGCCGGAAGTCCATCATCGGGGCCTTCTTGCGGACGCTCACCAGGACAAGCCCGGTGAGCAGCGCGCCGCCGCAGAGCAGTCCGGCGAGCACCGGGGGCGAGCCCCAGCCGCGTTCGGGTCCCTCGGAGATGCCGAACATCAGCACGCCGAAGCCGGACGCGGCGAGCAGGAACCCGGTGAAGTCGAGCCGCTCGGCGGGCCGGGCGGGCTCGTTGCGCAGGCACAGGATCCCGAAGATCACCGCGAGCACACCGAACGGGACATTGACGTAGAAGATCGCGCGCCAGGAGACCTGGCTGACCAGGATGCCGCCGAGGACCGGGCCCAGGGTGGGGGCCAGTCCGTTGGCCATGGTGAGGATGGCGGAGGCGCGGACGCGTTCCTCGGGGCGGTAGGCGCGCAGCAGCATCGCCATGCCGACCGAGGCGAGCATGCCGCCGCCGGCCCCTTGCAGGACCCGGAAGGCGATGAGCTGGCCGAGGCTGGTGGCGGTGCCGCACAGGGCGGAGGCGAGGGTGAAGACGGTGATGGCGGTGAGCAGGGTGCGCTTGCCGCCGAAGCGGTCGCCGAGCCAGCCGGAGCAGGGGACGAAGACCGCGAGGCTCACCAGGTAGGAGACGGAGACGATGTCGACCGACGTGGAGGGGACGTCGAAGGCCCGGCCGATCGAGGGGAGCGCGATGTTGACGATGGTCATGTCGAGCGTGCTCAGGAAGATGCCGGCCACATACACGATGCCGACGGCCAGCTTCTGGCTGACGTCGAACCGTGGACCGCGCCGGGCGCCGACGTCGTGACCGGCGTCGGTGTTCGGGCGGGTTGGGGACATGGACGGCCTCCGGTGGCTCGGTCGTGGATCTGGAACGCGTACTCGCACTACGGGGCGGTCTGCATCGCCGTCCTCCGTCATGAGGGGTGTCGTCGCGGCTGTTCCCGCGCACGCCACCGGTCGGGTGGGCGTGTGGGGGGGGTGGGGTGATTGCGGATGTGTCGTCATGTCCGGGAGGGGCCGGTGTCACGGCGGTCTCGGGTACCGATGTCTGGTGTCGACGGCGTCGCTGACCCCAAGAAACCTTCTTGGTAGGTTGCTGTCAAGGTAAAGCGCACGCATTTCTTTGTTGACCCCGGAACGCCCCAGGAAGAGTGCGCGAAACGCGCTCTCACACCCTTGACTCGGTCTCGACTCGGTCAAATCGGTGCGCGGGGCGGAGCGTTGAGGCTCTGGAGGGCCGGCTGGACGAGGCTTGTGAGTCACCTATTAGGTAGGTTACGATCACCTCACTACTAAGAGCGGTCCCGTGCGTCACCGCGGCTCACGGCGCCTTCTGGGGGTGACATGTCCGTGCCCAATCCCTCCGCGAAGATCTTTCGCGGCCGGGTGGCCGACCAGATCGTCGAGGACCTCCGAGAGCAGATCCTCAGCGGCGCACTGCCCAACGGTTCCCGGCTGCCGTCCGAACGGGATCTGGCGGCGTCGTACGACGTCAGCGCGCCCACGATCCGCGAGGCGGTCCGGGTGCTCACGGCGATGGGCCTGATCACCACCCGCAACGGCAGCCGGGCCACGGTCAACGCACAGGGCGACACCATGCTCGCGATGTCCATCGCCTCGGTCGTACAGGTCGAGAAGGTGGGCGCCCGCGAGGTGCTGGGGCTGCTCGGCGCGCTCCATGCGTACGCCGCCGAGCTGGCCGCCGAGCACGCCACGGACGCGGAGATCGTCCGGCTGCGCGAGAGTGCGGAGGCGATCCCAGGAGCGGAGGGGGTCGAGGCCACCTCGGTCGCCCTGCACGCCTTCTTCGCCACCCTCGGCGAGATCTCCCACAACCCGCTGCTCGCCGCGCTGTGCCGGTTCGTCAATGAGATGCAGATCGGCCTCTCCGTGAAACTGTCCGGCGGCGAGGAGGGCGGCTGGGGGCAGGTCGCGGGCGCGCTCCAGCCCGGCCGGATGCGCATCGTGACCGCCATCGGCACCCGCGACCCCGCCCACGCCGCGGACGTCGTCCGCGCCTACCACCACCAGGTCGTCGAACGCCTCCGCGAGGTCCGCCCCAACCGCGACACCGACGCCGACGACCACCGCCTCACGGAGGCCCTGGGCGCCTGGCTCAGGTCGAACGTGGGGTTGGGCGGGCAGGTGCCGGGGGCTGCGGGCGGGTGACTGGGCCGCGCGGCCGTTGAGCGGGCCTCGCATCCGTTGAGGGGCCTCGTGGCTGCTGACCGGGTCTTCCGGCAGGTGGGCTGAGGGAGCGGGTGGCCCTGGGTCCGGGATGGGTGACCGGCCGGGCAGGGGTTTGCGCGACGGATCTGCCGGGTGAGTGCCCGAGGGGCGTTGCCCCAGCCGGTGGCGGGGCGGAGCGCGGGTGAGCCGGTCGCCGAAGGGGGGCTGGGTCCAAGGCCCGGTGCGGATGCCCGGGGTGGCCCGTGCCCCCGTACGAGCGCGGCGGCTGGGCCCAGGATTGGTGCAGATGCCCCGGGTGGGCCCGTGCCCCGTACCGACGCGGGGGGCCGGGTCCAAGGCTCGTACGCACACCACAGCTGGGCCCATGTCCCGTACTGACACCGGGGCTGGGCCCAAGATTCGTACCGGCGCGGGGGCTGGGCGCAAGGCCCGTACAGACACCAGGGTTGGGCGCAACGCCCGTACACACACCACAGCTGTGCCCCACACACGTACAGACGTGGCGGAGCCCCCCGCCCGCGCCCCCCCGGCGCCCCTGCCGATGGCGTCCTACGGCTGTCGGACCCGGGTGTGGTCCGACAGCCGTGGAGTTGGTGAGGCGGGGTGGTGAGCCGGCGTCGGGAGGGGCGCGGGCGTTCAGGCGGGCGGGTGCCGGCCGTCCTTCCGTGGGGCGCTACGCGTACGTGCGCCCCAGCAGGGTCAGCAGGGCCGACCAGTGGCGTTCGTCGGACTCCTTGTCGTAGGACGTGGTGTCGGACTGGGTGTAGCCGTGGTGGGCGCCGGTGTAGACCTCGCTGTGGTGGCGGACGCCGGCCTGGGTGAGGGCGGATTCCAGGCGCTGGATCTGCTCCGGGGGGAGGGAGGGGTCGTCGTCGGCGTGGCCGAAGTACAGCTCGGCGGTGATGGCGGGGGCGACCAGGTGAGGGCTGTCCGGGTCCTCGGTGGCGAGGCGTCCGCCGTGGAAGCCCGCGGCGGCGGCGACCCGGTCCGGGTAGGTGCCGGCCGTGAGGAGGGACAGCCGGGCACCCACGCAGTAGCCGGTCAGGGCCACCTTGCCGGGGGTCACCAGCGGGCTGTCGGCCAGCCAGGCCAGATAACCGGACGCGTCGCGCATCGCGAGGTCCGGGGTGAGGGAGCGCAGGATCGGGCGCAGGCGCTTCCACAGCTCGCCGCGGGTTCCCTCGCCGATGACCTCGGGGAGGTCGACGACCGGTGCCCGGCCGTGCCGGTGGAACAGGTTGGGCACCAGGACGGTGTAGCCCGCCCCGGCCAGCCGGTCGGCCATCGCGCGCACATGGGGCCGTACTCCGAAGGCGTCCGTGTAGAACAGCACTCCGGGGTGGGGCCCGCCATCGGCGGGGTGGGCCAGGTAGGCGTCGGCGGTGCCGTCCTGGACGGGTACGTCGACGGCGGTTCCCTGGACTTGGGTCATCGTGTGGTGCCTCTCTGCGGGGTACTGCGCTGGGGTCGGGAAGGACGGTGGCTCACCTGGCCGGCTCCGCCTCCTCCACGCCTATTTTCGGGGCCGGGGTGCGGCGGGCCGGGATGCCGAGGCCGGGCAGGGCCACCACGAAGGCGACGGCGGCCAGTCCTGCGGTGCCCAGCAGGCCCAGCCGGGCGGCGGCGGCGAAGTCGCCGTGGGTGGAGGCGAGCCGGCTGAAGTAGAGCGAGCTGGCCAGGGCCGTACCCAGGGAGGTGCCGATCTTCATGCCGGTCTGGTAGACACCGGCCGCGGTGCTGCCCTCCCGGCGCGGCACCAGCTGGAGCGCGAGGGTCTGGTTGGCGGCGATGACGAGTCCGGCGCCGGAGCCGGCCAGCGCCAGCGGCAGGGCCAGCCGCAGGAACATGTTGTCGCCGGGGCCGGAGGCGCCGACGACCAGCGCGGCGAGCGCGAGCCCGCCGGCGGTCATGGCCGACCCGACGATGACCAGCGGCCTGCCGACCCGGTGTGCCAGCCGGCCGCTGATGATCCCGCAGATCGCCGAGCCGAGCGTGAACAGCACGGTGCACAGGGACGCCTTGAACGGCGTGTAGTGCATGCCTTGCTGGAGGAACTGGAACAGGACGAGGAAGATGCCGGTGAATCCGCCGTACAGGGCCCCGGCGACCACCGTGCCGACCCAGTACGTACGTTCCCGGAAGAGGTTGACGTCGACCAGCGGCTGCTGTCCGCGCCGGGCCACCGCGCGCTCCCAGTACACGAACACGACCAGCAGGGCGAGCCCGGTCCAGGCCAGCCACCAGCGGCGGTCGCCCCATCCGCCGCTCTGGAGCAGCGGCAGCATCACGGCCGAGACGGCGAGGCCGAGCACGAGCGCGCCGACCAGGTCGAGACTGCCGGCCTTCGCGCCGCTGCGACCGCCCGCGGGCAGCAGCTTGGCGGCCAGCACCAGCACGATGACGTCCAGCGGGATGAAGAGCAGGAAGATCCAGCGCCAGCCGCTGTCGCCGAACGCCTGGAGGATCGCGCCGCCCAGCAGCGGGCCGATCGCGGTGGAGAGGCTGACGCTGGCGCCGTAGTAGCCGAAGGCGCGGCCGCGTTCGCGCGGCGGGTACATCTGGTGCAGCATGCCGACCACCTGCGGGGCGACCAGTCCGGCGGCGGCGCCCCGGAGGAGCCGGGCCACGACCAGCCAGGTGGCGTCGGGGGCGAGTCCGCAGAGCACACCGGTCAGGGTGAACAGCACCATCCCGATGAGGAAGATCTTGCGGCGGCCGAACTCGTCGCCAAGGCGGCCGCTGGGGATCAGCGCCAGTCCGAAGGTCAGTGTGTATCCGGCGACGGACCAGGTGGCCTGTGCGGACGACAGATTGAGGTGGTGCTCCATGGACGGCAGCGCGGCGGTGACGATGCTGACGTCGAGCAGGGTGAGAAAGGCCGCCGCGATACAGACGGCCAGGGCCTGGGCGCGGCGCCGGGGGGTGAGTCGGGGGGGCTCGGCACCACCGGGGCCGTGCTTCGGCCCGGAGGTGTCGGGGGTCGTGCTGAGGTCATCCGGCGTCTTTGCCATGGCGTACCTCTGTTTCCCATCGGCTGTCGGTACGGGGAATCAATAGCCGTGGCAGACCGGGGGGGTCTGCCGGGGAATGTGGCTCTTTGCGGCTCGTAGCGGTTCGTTGCGGCTCGTCGCGGTGGAGCTACATCCGTTTCCTTGTCCTTGTCCGGGGAGGACGTGGGCGTGTGCGGGGTGGCGCCGTGAGCGCCGTCGCCACCTGGGGGGGTGGCGTGGTGGGTGCCTGGCGGTGGCGCCGGGGACAGCTTGCGGGGGGCCGCAGGCCGCCTTTCGGTGACGCCGAGGACACCTCGCGGGAGGCCGGGACCGTCCTCACCGGTCCCGGCCCGGCGCCCGCCGCCCGGCGTGCGCGTCAGCCTGCGTCGGCGACGAGCCCCGCCTTCTCGATGCCGAAGAGCGCCACGGCCTCGTCGTTGTCCGGCTTCTCACCGCTCACGCCGATCGCGCCGAGCAGCTCGCCGTCCGCGTCCCGGATCAGCACCCCGCCCTTGGAGGAGGCGATCCGGCCCTCGGAGATCGCCGCGAGCGCGGCGAAGAACGCGGGGTCACGGGTGGCGTGCCGGGCACCGGCGGCGCCGCCCTGGCCGGTGCCCAGGGAGCCCCAGGCCTTGGCGTGGGCGATCTGCGGACGCAGGATGCCGGCCTTCTCCTCGCGCTTGACGACCAGCGGGTGGCCGCCGGGGTCGAGGACGGTCACGGTAAGGGGACGCAGGCCGAGTTCACGGGCGTGGCCGAGGGCCGCGTCGACGATCTCGGACGCTTGGCTCAGTGTCAGTACGGTCATGTCCGTAGCTCCTTTTATGAGGTGGTGCTTGTTGAAGTGGGGTCATAGGGAGGGGTGCCGGCCGGGGCCTTCCCGCGAAGCCCCTTGCGCGGCGGCGGGACCGTGCTCGCGGCGTCGCTGTCGCTGACCCGCGTGGCCGCGTATAGGCCGAGCAGGTTGACGGCGGCGAGCGCGAGGAACGCGGCGCGGTACCCGGCCGTGTCGCCCGAGCCGGTGGCACCGCTCGCGCCGGCCACCGTCACCAGGGCGGTGGTGGCCACCGCCACCCCGGCGGCGCCGCCGATCCGGCGGCCGACGTTGAAGAGGGTGGAGGCCCGGCCGGAGGACGCGTCGGAGATCGTGGCGAAGGACGCCGACTGGGTGCCCACGAACACCTGGCCGACGGCGAGCCCCATGCAGAACAGCAGGGCCACGACCACCCACAGGGGCGTCGACGGCCGCAGCAGCAGCCCCATCGCGGCGATGACCGCGCAGGTCGCGCCCGCGCCGAGCATCAGATGGCGGCGGGGACGCAGCCTGCGGTACAGCACCCGGCTGGCGAGCTGGGAGCCGGCGACCACGCCGACGGCCTCGGGAAAGGTGGTGAGGCCCGCGGTGAGCGGGGACATCCCCCGCGCGTCCTGGAGATAGAGCGTGAGGGTGAACAGGGCGCCGAGGAACGTCACCGACTCGATCGTCATCACCGTGGTGCCGGACGCGAACAGCCGGTCCCGCAGCAGCCGTACGTCGATCATCGGGGCGCGCCTGCGCAGTTCGGCGCCGGTCATGGCGGTCAGCAGCAGCGTCCCGCAGACCAGGGCGGCGAGCACCGGGGCGGTGCCCCAGCCCTGTTCGGGTCCCACCGAGACGCCGTACATCACCAGGCCGAAGCCGGACGCGGCGAGCAGGAATCCGGGGAGGTCGAAGCGTTCGGAGGGCCGGGCCGGTTCGTTGCGCAGGCACAGCGCTCCGAAGGCCACCGCGAAGGCGCCGACGGGGACATTGACGTAGAAGATCGCCCGCCAGGAGACCTGGGTGACCAGGATGCCGCCGAGGACCGGGCCCATCGTGGGGGCCAGTCCGTTGGCGACGCTGAGCACCGCCGAGGCCCGCACCCGCTCCTGGGGGCGGAAGGCGCGCAGCAGCATCGCCATGCCGACCGAGGCGAGCATGCCGCCGCCGGCCCCTTGCAGGACCCGGAAGAGGACCAGTTCACCGAGGCTCTGCGCGGTGCCGCACAGGGCGGAACCGAGGGTGAACACGGTGATGGCGGTGAGCAGGGTGCGTTTGCCGCCGAAGCGGTCGCCGAGCCAGCCGGAGGCCGGGACGGAGACCGCGAGCGCCACCAGATAGGAGATGGACACGGTGTCGACGGCCGTGGAGGGGACGTCGAAGGCGCGGCCGATGGTGGGCAGGGCGACATTGACGATCGTCATGTCGAGGGTGCTCAGGAACAGCCCGGCCACGTAGACGACACAGACGGCCGTCTTCTGGCTGACGGCCCGTCGGGTGCCGTCCGCCCGCTGGGTGGGTGCCGTGGCCGGGTGCGGGCTCATCCGACCGGGACGGCCGGACGGGCGGCGGAGAGTACGGTCGTCAGCCGCAGCAGTTCGTCGAGCACGCCGGTCGCGTTCTCGTCGAGGCCGGAGGGGGCCTCGAAGCCGCCGTCGCGGGTGAAGCAGAGCCGGACGGAGGGGATCAGCACGGACCCGGCGAGCGGGACCATGCCGAGCGCGGTCACCACGGGGATGAGCGCCTGGACGGCCCGGGTGCCGGCCGCGACCCCGCCGTACCCGACGAAGGCGACGGGCTTGCCCGCCCACTCCTTGGCCAGGTAGTCGAGGGCGTTCTTGGTGGCGGCGTTGTAGCTGTGGTTGTACTCCGGGACGACGAAGACGTAGGCGTCCGCGGCGCTCACCGTGGCGCTCCAGCGCTTGGTGTGGTCGTTCACGTACCGGCCGCGCTGCGGCGGGCTCGGCTCGTCCAGCAGCGGCAGGGCGACCTCGGCGAGGTCGACGAGTTCGGTGTCGAAGCCGGGGTGCTGGAGCGCCAGCGCGTGGAGCCAGGCGGCGATGGCGGGGCCGCGGCGGCCCGGCCTGGTGCTGCCGATGATGATCTGAAGGCGTGGTCGGGGCATGGGCTGACCTTTCGTCGTGGGTGGGCGAGGGGTCAGTCGTCGAGGACGACTTTGTTCTCGATGACCCCGAGCCCCTCGATCTCCCCGCGCACGACGTCGCCGGGCTGGACGGCTCCGTGGCCGGCCGGGGTGCCGGTGGAGAGCACATCGCCGGGAGCGAGGGTGAGGGCCGCGGTGAGCCAGGCGAGCTGCTCGGGAATGGAGTGGTACATCTCGGCGGTGGAACCGTCCTGGCGGACCTCGCCGTTGACCCACTGGTGGATGCCCAGCGCGTGCGGGTCGGGGATCTCGTCGGCGGTGACGAACCAGGGGCCGCAGATGCCGTAGGTGTCGAAGCCCTTGGCGCGGTCCATCCGGTTGTTGTCGCGCTCGGAGACGTCCCGGGAGCCGATGTCGCACAGCCCGACGTAGCCGGCGACGGCGCGCATCGCGCCGCCCTCGGTCAGATAGCGGGAGCGGGGGCCGATGACGACCGCCAGCTCCATCTCCGGGTCGACCTGCTCGCTGATCGTGGGGTGCCGCAGATCGTCGTAGGGACCGGCGACCGCGCCCGGTGCCTTGAGGCAGCCCTGGAGGCCGCGCCGGGGCGGTGCCTCGGCGCCGGGGCCGGGGCGCCGGCGCGGGTAGTTGGCGAGCATGCACCAGATCGTGCGGGGGCTGCCGATGGGCGGGCCGAGCCGGGCCGGATCGTCGGACCACAGACAGTCCTCGTCCAGGACTCCGGAACCGGTCTGCCCGACGGTCCAGTCGAACAGGCGCCGTACGGTGGCCAGGTCCGGGTCCGCCTGCAACAGCGCGGGCAGGTCCCCCGCCACGGCGAGCCGGGCGCGGGCGAGGGCGTCCTCGCGGTGGACTCCGTCCAGCTGTGCCCGCCGGACGAACGCGGCCTGGATGTCGATGAGCTGGTGCGGAACCAAGTCGGCGAAGCAGAGCCGGTCGCCGAAGGGGGTCCGCCGGGAGGCGATTTTCACGGGGTCACTTTCTGGACGGGTCGTCGGACTTCGGGGAGGGTCGTGCGGGCGGTGCGGCGGCGGGTTGCTGTCCGGCCGCACGCGGTGTGCGGGACGGTCCGTCGTCCGGCCTCGCACGCGATGCGCGGGACGGGCCGTCGTCCGGCCGCACGGGCTCGTACGGGCGGCCCGTCCGGCGTCGGGGAGGGCAGCGGAAGCACCGGGGTCCCGGAGACGCCGGGGTCTTGGGGGCGCGGGGAACTGCGCGACCAGCCCCCACCGGCCGGAACCTGAACCGGCGACGGAACCCACGCCCCCACCGGCCGGAACCCGAACCGGCGACGGAACCCACCCGCACTCCCCCGCCCCACCGCCGCGCTACTTCGGATCCGCTTCCTTCGGGTTCTCGAACCGGATCCCACCATCCGTGACGACAGTCGTGAACTTGTCGTCGTCAGGCTCGACGGGCTGCACGATCGGCGGCAGACCCACCGTGTACAGCACCAGTTCCTCCGTGGCGACGTACCGGACCTTCTCGCCCGGGTCGGCCTCCACCGCGCCCATCCAGCTGATCTCGGTGCCCTCGGCCGTGCCCTTGCCGCCCAGCACCACGGTCAGCCGCCGCGCGTTCTCGCTCTCCGAGATCCACTCGGCGCCGGCGTCGAGCTTGATGAACTCGATCCAGAACTGCCGCTCGGTGTAGGTACCGATCGGCTTGCGCTTGACACCCGGCCAGCCGGCGACCGGCAGGTAGTTGAAGTGGTCGGGGTTGCTGATGACCACGGCGTTGTAGCGCGGCTTGGGGAACCGCTGCTCCCGGATCGGCCGCTGCTCGGCCTGGGCCTCCTTGTTGGCCGGGCCGCGCCCGCGACCGGCGCTCATGCCGAGCGCGGAGGCGCCGCCGAACTGGAGCACCAGCTGGAGCTGCTTGGGGTCCTCCAGCTTGTCGTCCTGCGGGCCGTAGGTCTGGCCCTCGGGGAAGTAGCCGACCTCGCCCTCGCGCAGGAAGCCCTGCTCGCCGAGGTTCATGTCGCCGACCACGGGCATCCGGATCTGCTCGAAGGTGTGGCAGTGCCGGGGCATCTGGAAGTCGTCCTCGTTGCGGCCGAGGATGTAGCGGTAGTTCTCGAACGGCTTGCTGCGGTCGCCCATCAGCAGGTAGTTGAACGAGACCGTCCCGCGGGGATGGTCCATCTTGAACGCGTTCTCGTCGTACGGCGCGATCTTCATCGCTGTCCTCCGTTGGTGGGGTGGGTGCCCGTGAGGCATCCGTGCGGCTGCGCGGCTCGCGCGGACGGGGCGGGCGGGGATTGCGGGGCCTTGCGGGCCTTACGGGCATTGCGGGCGGTGCGGAGAGGGAAAGGCGATCGCCGGTCGGGCGGGCGGCTGGGCCGCCGCGGCTCTCTTCGCGGACCCGGTCGTCGCTGCCCTTCCACGAAACCTTCCTAGTAGGTTTGTGTCAAGGTAGGTGGTGAGCTTTTATCGAATCAAGAAGCACCGAAGAAGCACCCGGGAAGCGCTCACCCCTCGCGAAATCGAGGAGCCGGAGATGACGGAGATGGATCTGAAAGGCACGGTTTCCCTGGTCACGGGGCTTCCAGCGGCGTCGGCGCCGCCGCGGCCCGCGCCCTGGTGGCCCGCGGCTCGGCCGGCGCGCCGGCGGCCCGCCGCGAGGACCGGCTGACCTCGCTCGCCTTCGAACTGCGCGAGGCGGGCACCGAGGCGGTACGGCGGACGGTGGCCGGCCTGGTGCGCATCAGCTCGATCTCGGGCCGCACGGTCCAGGCGGGCAACGGGGTGTACGCGGCGACCGAGCAGGCCCTGAACACCTACAGCGAGTCACCGCGCAAGGAGGTCGCCGGGCGCCTGGTCCGGGTAGCGGTGGTGGAGGCGGCCCCGGTGGCGACGGACCTGCTCCCGGCGCGGGCGCGGGGCGCACGGAAGGCACGGAAGGCGCGGCGCACGTTCGAACACCTGAGCCCGGCAGAGGTCGCCGACGCGGTGGCGCACGTGGTGACCTGCCCGGCGCACGCGGCGGCGAGCCGGCTGCCGATCAGGCCGAGCCGGTCGGAGCGGCGGGACGAGGAAAGCGGGACGACGAAGGTGAGACGAGGGCGGGGACGAGGCCAGGGACCTCACGCTCGCCCGCGCGACACCCGCACGGCACCCGCGACACCCGCACAACGCCCACCCACGCCCCCGCACAACACCGGCGCAAACACCCGCACAACACTCGCACCAAACCATTGCCTCAACCTACTAGGTAGGTTAAATTTGGGTGCACCACCGCCGGAGAACACCCACAACCAGAGACACCTGGCGACACACCAGCGACAACACCAGCGACGAACCACCACCACAGACGATCCGGGCGCCGTACGTCCGGACACGCTCGGGAGTGACATGTCCGTGCCTCAGACCCCCGCGAAGATCTTCCGCGGCAGGGTGGCCGACCAGATCGTCGAGGACCTGCGCGCGCAGATCCTCAGCGGCACCCTGCCCGACGGCTCCCGGATGCCGTCCGAACGTGAGCTGGCCGCGTACTACGACGTGAGCGGCCCCACCGTGCGCGAGGCGGTGCGGGTGCTGACCGCGATGGGCCTGGTCAACACCCGTAACGGCAGCCGGGCCACGATCACCGCGCAGGGCGACACCCTGCTCGCGGTGTCCATCGCCTCGGTGGTGCAGGTCGAGAAGGTCGGCGCCCGCGAGACGCTCGGCCTGCTCGGCGCGCTGAACTCCTACGCCGCCGAACTCGCCGCCGAGCACGCCACCGACGAGGAGATCGACCGGCTGCGCGAAGCGGCCCAGGCGGCCCAAGCGGCCCAGCCCGGCCAGTCGGGCCAGCCCGGCCGGTCGTCCGACGGCGTCGAGCAGTCGGCCACGACGCTCCAGGCCTTCTTCACCGTGCTCGCCGAGATCTCGCACAACCCGCTGCTCGCGGCGCTGTGCCGGTTCCTCACCGAGGCGCAGATCGGGATGGCCGTGAAGCTCTCGGGCGGTGCGCACGGCCACTTCGGGCGGGTCTCCGGCCCGCTGCACGCCGGCCGGATGCGGATCGTCGGCGCCATCGCCTCGCGCGACCCGCGCCACGCGGCGACCGTGGTCCGCGAGTACCACCGTGAGGTGATCCAGCGGATCGCCGAGGTGCGCGAGGCCGCCGGGGAGCCCGAGGTGTCCGAGACCGGCCTGACGGAGGCGCTCACCGGCTGGCTGCGGTCGAACGTCACCCTGGGCGGTCAGCCGGTCCCGGCGCGGAGCACCCGCTGATGGCCGCCCCGACGACCGCGCGCGGCACGAAGAAGCCCGCCTCCGCCCCCGGCGCGTCCGCGCCCGCCGGCACCACCGCTACCGTCCGTACCGTCCGGGACGCCGCCTTCGACGTCCTGCGGCTGCACGGCCTGACCACCCTCTTCTCCAACCCCGGCTCCACCGAGGTGTCGGTCCTCACCGATCTGCCCTCGGACCTGGAGTTCGTGCTCTCCCTGCACGAGGGCTCCGTGGTCGGCACGGCCACCGGCTGGGCGCTGGCCCGCGACGAGCCCGCCCTCGTCCTGCTGCACACCACCGCCGGACTCGGCAACGCGGTGGGCGCGCTGGCCACCGCCCGCGTCAACCGGGCCCCGCTGGTCGTCCTGGTCGGCCAGCAGGACCGCCGGCATCTGGCCCAGCAGCCGTTCCTGGCGGGCCGCCTCGAAGGACTGGCCGGGGACTATCCGGTACGGGTGGAGACCCCGCCGCGCGCCCAGGACGTCCCCGGCGCCATCGGCCGGGCCGTGCACGCCGCCCGCGAGGCACGCGGACCCGCGCTGGTGCTGGTCCCGATGGACGACTGGGCACAGCCCGCCGAAGACCTGCCGGTGGCCGCCCCCGAGGTGGTGCGCCGGTCGGCGACGGCCGATCCGCGGGCCGTCGCCGAGGTCGCCGACCGGCTCGCCGAAGCCGCCTCCCCGGTACTGGTGGTGGGCTCGGGCGCCGACCACGCGGACACCTGGGCGGCCCTGACGACACTGGCCGAACGGCTGGGCTGCCCCGTGTGGCAGGAGCCGTTCGGGGCGCGCGCCGGGTTCCCGCAGGACCACCGGCTGTTCGCCGGGCACCTGCCGGCCGATCGGC
Organism: Streptomyces sp. NPDC056734; assembly: GCF_042790455.1. Taxonomy (NCBI): domain Bacteria; kingdom Bacillati; phylum Actinomycetota; class Actinomycetes; order Kitasatosporales; family Streptomycetaceae; genus Streptomyces; species Streptomyces sp. NPDC056734. The sequence continues at coordinate 54,765 of NZ_JBHTZD010000021.1, read as the reverse complement.
CCCGGCTGCGGGACGTGCTCGCCCCGCACGACCTGGTGCTGTGCGTGGGCGGTCCCTTCCTGCGCCAATACCCTTACAGGTCCGGCAAGTTGACGGACGCTCAGGTGGTCGTGGTGACCGACGACCCGGCCGAGGCCCACCACTCCCCCGTACAGCTCGCCGTCGTCGCCCCGCTCCCCGACTTCTGCGACCGGCTGGCCCGTCGCACCCCGCCGCGCGAGCCGCGGTCGGCGGCGCCGGTCCGTCCCGACCGCCGACTCGCCTACCGCGAGGGCCCGTTGAACCCGGCCCATGTGCTCACCGCGCTGGCCGAGCGGCTCCCCGCCGAGACGGTCGTGGTGGAGGAGAGCCCGTCCTCCCGCCCCGATCTGCACGCCCTGCTCCCCGCCCGTGTCCCGCTCGGCTTCCTCAGCGCCGCGATGGGCGGCCTCGGCTTCGCGCTGCCCGCCGCCGTCGGCGTCCGGATGGCCCGGCCGCAGCGCCCGGTCGTCGCCGTGGTCGGCGACGGCTCCTCCCTGTACCAGATCCAGGCCCTGTGGACCGCCGTCCAGTACCACGTCGGCGCCGTCTTCATCGTCCTCGCCAACGGCCGGTACGCGGTCATGGACAAGCTCGCCGAACAGCATGGCGGCAAGCCCCCGTGGCCGGCCTTCGAGCAGATCAGCGTGGCCGGCCTCGCCGAGTCCCTGGGCTGCCCCACCCGACGGATCAGCACGTACGACGAGCTGTGCGCGGCCCTCGACGCGCTGTGCCCGGAACTGACCGAGCGCACCGAGCCGCTGGTCCTGGAGGTCACCGTCTCGACGGACGGCGACTTCCAGCCGTAGGCCCGCGTCCTGCGGCTGCCGGTTTCCCCGCCGGCCGTAGGCCCGCGTACCGCGGCTGCCGTCTCCCCGGCCCACCCGGCCTTTTGCGAGTACCCCCTTCCCACCCCCCACCCCGTCACCCGCCACGACACCCGCCCTCTGGAGGCCGTCATGTCTCTGCTCGATCCCACCATCTGGTCCGGCAAGGCCGGCATAGGCGGCTGGACGGTCCCGGCGGGCGGCACCGCCCCCGTCATGGAGCCGGCCACCGGTGAAGTCCTGGAGGTCATAGGGCTGGCCACCGCCGAGGATGTCGCCCACGCCGCCGAGCGCGCCGCCCGCGCCCAGACCGCCTGGGCCCGCACCCCCTATACCGAGCGCGCGGCGATCCTGCGCCGCGCCGGCGATCTGTTCACCGAGCACGCCCCCGAGATCCACAACTGGCTGATACGCGAGGGCGGCAACATACCGGGCAAGGCCGCCTTCGAGACGTCCGTCGCCGCGCAGGAGTGCTACGAGGCCGCCGCGCTGCTCTCCCGCCCGCTCGGGGAGATCCTGCCCACCGCCGAGCCGCGGCTGAGCCTGGCCCGCCGGGTGCCGGTCGGTGTGGTCGGCGTCATCGCCCCCTTCAACGCCCCGCTCATCCTGGGCATCCGTTCCGTGGCGCCCGCGCTCGCGCTCGGCAACACCGTGCTGCTGAAGCCGGATCTGCGGACCGCCGTCTCCGGTGGTGTGGTGATCGCACGGGTGCTGGAGGAGGCCGGGCTGCCCGAGGACGTGCTGGCATTGCTGCCGGGCGGCGCCGACACCGGGGCGGCGCTGGTGCTGGCGCCGCAGGTGCGGGTGATCTCGTTCACCGGCTCGACGGCCGCGGGCCGCAAGGTGGGCGCCGCCGCCGCCGAGAACCTCAAGCGGGCGCACCTCGAACTCGGCGGCAACTCCGCGCTGATCGTGCTGCCGGACGCCGACCTCGACAAGGCCGCCTCCACGGCCGCCTGGGGCTCCTTCTTCCACCAGGGCCAGATCTGCATGACGACCGGCCGCCACCTGGTGCACTCCTCGATCGTCGACGAGTACGTGGCCCGGCTCGCGGAGAAGGCCGAGCACCTGCCGGTCGGCAACCCCGACAAGGAGCATGTCGCGCTCGGCCCGATCATCGACGCGGCCCAGCGGGACAAGATCCACAGCCTGGTCACGGCGAGCGTCGAGTCGGGCGCGCGGCTGGTGGCGGGCGGCACGTACCAGGACCTGTTCTACCGTCCGACCGTGCTCGCCGGGGTCACCGACGCCGCCCCCGCCTACTCCGAGGAGGTGTTCGGCCCGGTCGCGCCGGTACGCGCCTTCGACGACGTCGACGAGGCGGTCACGCTGGCCACCTCCTCCTCGTACGGCCTGTCCCTGGGCATTCTCACCGGTGACGCCATGCGCGGCCTGGAACTGGCGGAGCGGATCCCGACCGGGATCGTCCACATCAACGACCAGACGGTGAACGACGAGGCCGTGGCCCCCTTCGGCGGCGTCGGCGCCTCCGGCACCGGGGCCCGGTTCGGCGGGGCCTCCAACATCGAGGCGTTCACCGAGACCCGCTGGATCACGTCCCGCGCGACGCAGGCGACGTACCCCTTCTGATCTGATCGACGTCCTCCTCCGGCAGGCCGGCCTGCCTGCCTGCCGCTCTCCGGAGCCGCCCACGGCATCACCGTCGTCCCGGACGGTGATGCCGTGCGGTCTCTCCTGCCGGGAGGGAGGGGGGCGGCGGGCCGTCCGCGCCGGCCGGTCTCTCCTCCCGAGGGCCGACGGGGTCGTACGCGCCGGCCGTTCAGGGATCCACCAGCCCCGCCCGGATCGCGTACCGCGTCAGCTCCAGCCGGTCCCGCATCCCCAGTTTCTGGAGCAGGTTGGCCCGGTGCCGCTCGACCGTCTTGGCGCTGATGAAGAGCAGCTCGCCGATCTCCTTGGAGGTGTGCCCCTCGGCGACCAGCTTGAGGATCTCCTCCTCGCGCTCGGTGATGGCCCGCGCGGGCAGCCCGTCACCGCGCTGGAGCCGCTCCAGATACGACCGCACCAGCGCCCGCTCCGCCCCCGGATACACGAACGGCTCCCCGCGCACGGCCGCCCGGCACGCCTCGACCAGATCCCGGTCGGCGACCGACTTCAGCACATATCCGCAGGCCCCGGCCTTGAGCGCCTCGAAGAAGTACTGCTCGTTGTCGTACATCGTGAGGATGAGGATGGGCAGGTCCGGCAGCCGCCGGGACAGCTCACGGGCCGCCTGCAACCCGGTCATCCGGGGCATCGCGATGTCCAGCACCGCGAGATCCAGTTCCTGCGCACGGGCCAGCTCGACCGCCTCGGCCCCGTCCCCGGCCTCGGCGACCACGGTCAGATCCGGCTCCCCGTCGAGAATGAGCCGCACACCACGCCGTACGAGGGTGTGGTCGTCGGCGAGGAGAACGCGGGCGGGGGCGGTCATCGGGGTGCTCCGTCGGGGCGTGGGTGGTGCGCGGGGCCGCTGGACTCACACGCCGGGTCCCGCATCCCGGCGACGGAGGTCACGGAGGCCCGGGCAGCCTCACTCACCGGCGTTTCCGTCCCACCCCCCGCAGTCCCCGCCCCACCCACGGGTATCCGCAGCCCGACGACCGTCCCGCGGCCGTCGCTTCCCGGGGTGAGGGTGAGGTCGGCGCCGACGAGCAGGGCGCGTTCGCGCATTCCGGCGATGCCCGCGCCCTCGGGGCCGGTGCCCGGGCCGCGGCCGTTGTCGTGGACGGTCAGCTCGACGGCGTCGGGGAGGGCGCGCAGCCGGAGTCCGGCGCGGTCGGCGCCGGAGTGCCGGGCGGTGTTGGTGAGGGCTTCCTGGGCGACGCGGTAGAGGACGAGTTCCGTCCCGGCGTCGAGCGGGGGCAGCTCACCGGTGAGGTCGTACCGGACGGTCAGCCCGTGCCCGGTGAACTCGCCGGCGAGTGAGCGCAGGGCGCTGACCAGGCCGAGTTCATCGAGCACGCCGGGGCGCAGCCTGCGGGCGATGCGGCGGATCTCGTCGAGCCCGGCTCGGGTGGCGTCCTGCGCCTGGCCGACCTCCTCGCGCAGTTCGTCGGGCACCCGGTCGGCGACCCGCTTGAGCTGGAGGAGCACGGCGGTGAGGGTCTGCCCCACCTCGTCGTGCAGTTCCCGCGCGATCCGGTGCCGCTCCCGCTCCTGCGCCGACAGCGCCCGGGCCGCACTCCCGGCCCGCTCACTCTCCAGCCGGTCGAGCATCGTGTTGTACGTGGTGATCAGCCCGGCCGTCTCCGCCGGACCGGCGACGACCGCGCGGGCGCCGGGGCGCAGCAGGTCGGCGGTGGCCATGGACCGGCCCAGGCGTTCGAGGGGGGCGAGGCCGACGCGCAGCACGAGGGCGTTGGCGGCCAGCAGCACGGCCAGCCCGGCGCCGATGACGAGGGCTTCGCCGAGCAGCACGGGGGTGGAGACGGTGACGGGGCCCAGCAGCAGCGCGGCGGCCACGACGAGGGCCGCGGAATTGAGGGAGAAGATCCGCCAGAACAGCGACACGTTCCCGGTTCCGCTCCCTGTGATCCGACGGGCCCTGCGGCGGCACTGGTGTGCCGCCGTCAGCGTCGCCGTCGGCTCCGGGCCGCGTATATCCGTCACAACACCCATGTCGCCACGGTATGCGAGGGTGGCAGCATGGCGGCGCCGCCCGACGCCGATCCCAGACCCGGCGAGAGAATCGGAACCGGACCGGTCCACGGAGAACGGCCCGGCCCGAGCCGCCCATGAACCACTGACGGACCACTGACGGACCGCCCGTGAACCACTCGCGGACCGCTCACGGCCCGCCCATGAACCGCTCACGGCCCGCTCACGGACCGTCCATGAGTCGCCTGCGAGGCGCCCATGGATCACCCATGAGTCACGTCTGAGCCCGTCCGAGTCACGCACGAGGGAGAGAAGAGATCGTGTCCGCTCCACGCCTGAGGGCGACGCCGTTGCCGGGCATCGGGGTCCAGTACGACCTGGTCACCAAGGAACACCGGCATCTGTCCGTGGTCGCCCACCGCGACGGCGCCCGCACGGTGAACGTCTACCGCACCGACGACCCCGACTCCTGCGCCCAGTCGCTCCGGCTGACCAGCGCCGAGGCGGCCTCGCTGATCGGCGCGCTGAAGCCGTCGCACTCCAGCGCGAGCCTGCTCTACACCACCGCTCTGGGCCTGGTCGCCGAGCGCGTCGAGGTGACGGCGGCCTCGCACTGGAACGGCCGGGTGCTCGGCGAGACCCGGATCCGCACCGACACCGGCGCCTCCGTGGTCGCCGTGCTGCGCCGGGCGGAGGCCATTCCGTCCCCGACGCCGGACTTCCGGCTCGCGGGCGGTGACACCTTGATCGTCATCGGCACCCGCGAGGGCGTCGACGCAGCCGCGGCGATCCTCGGGCGGGAGTGAACGGGTGCATTCCTCCGCGGTCCTGCTCATCGAGTTCGGTTCCATCATTCTCGGCCTCGGCCTGCTCGGCCGGATGGCCGCGCGACTGAGTTTCTCCCCGATCCCGCTGTATCTGCTGGCGGGCCTGGCCTTCGGCGAGGGCGGTCTGCTGCCGCTCGGCGCGAGCGAGGAGTTCATCGCGATCGGCGCCGAGATCGGCGTCATCCTGCTGCTGCTCATGCTGGGCCTGGAGTACTCGGCCAGCGATCTGGTCTCCAACCTCAAGACCCACTATCCGTCCGGCCTGGTCGACTTCGCGCTGAACGCGATACCCGGGGCGATCGCCGCCCTGCTGCTGGGCTGGGGCCCGGTCGCGGCCGTCGTCCTGGCGGGTGTGACCTGGATCTCGTCCTCGGGTGTGATCGCCAAGGTGCTGGGCGACCTGGGCCGGATCGGGAACCGCGAGACCCCGATCATCCTCAGCGTCCTGGTCCTGGAGGACCTGGCGATGGCGGTCTATCTGCCCATCGTGACGGCGATGGTGGCGGGCGTCAGCCTCGCGGCGGGCAGCGTCACCCTGGCCATCGCCCTGGGCGTGGCGGGCCTCGTCCTCTTCGTGGCGCTGCGCTACGGCCGGGTGATCTCCCGTTTCGTCTCCAGCGACGACCCGGAGAAGCTTCTCCTCGTGGTGCTGGGCCTGACCATCCTGGTGGCGGGTGTGGCCCAGGAGCTCCAGGTCTCGGCGGCGGTCGGCGCGTTCCTGGTCGGCATAGCGCTGTCCGGGGAGGTGGCCGAGGGCGCGCACACCTTGCTGAGCCCGCTGCGGGACCTGTTCGCGGCGGTCTTCTTCGTCTTCTTCGGCCTGCACACCGACCCGGCGAGCATCCCGCCGGTCCTGCTGCCGGCCCTGGCCCTGGCGGTGGTCACCGCCGCGACGAAGATCGCCACCGGCTACTGGGCGGCCCGCCGCGCCGGAATCTCCCCCAAGGGCCGCTGGCGCACCGGCGGCGCGCTGGTGGCCCGGGGCGAGTTCTCCATCGTCATCGCGGGCCTGGCGGTCACGGCCGGCATCGAACCGTCCCTGGGCCCCCTCGCCACGGCGTACGTCCTGATCCTGGTCGTCGTGGGCCCCCTCACCGCCCGCTACACCGAACCCCTGGCCACCCTCTGGACCCGCAGGGCCACGGCCCGCCGCGCGCCCCAGCAGCAGCCCACCGAGCCGGAGCGGACCCCCGTGGCCGACTGACCCCGAGGGGCGCGATGGGCGCCCGGGACCGGGAAGGGCCACTGCCGGTGACCGCCCCGGCGAGGACCCGGTCACCCACATCCCCTCACCCACGCCCCCTCACCCGCCACCGGGCTGCCACCCCTGGCGACGCAGCACCGCCGGTACGTCCGGGGCGTCGTAGTGCTCCCCCTTCAGCACCTTGCCGTCCGCGCGGCGGGCGATCTGGCCGTCGGGGCCCAGCTTGGTCATGTTGGAGCGGTGGATCTCCGCGAGGACCGCGTCCAGGTCTATGCCGTGCACCAGGGCGGTGCCGTAGGCGACATAGACGACGTCCGCCAGTTCGTGCGCGAGCCGGTCGAGCGGACCCCCGACCGACACCTCGGCGACCTCCGCCGCCTCCTCGGCCAGCAGTTCACCACGATGGGCCGCCAGCTCCGGGGAGACCTCGGTGGGGGAACTACGGGCGTCCAGCCCGAAGGCACGATGGAACTCACGGACCAGCTCGGCAGGCGACTGACTCATGCACAGACCGTAACCCCCGCCACTGACAACGCCCCTGGCCCGCCCGGCCCCCTCTTTGCCCCTCCTCCACCCTCCCTCAGGTCTCGTTGTGATTCCGATCCTGGTCACCCCGCCGTCCCGCCTGGCAGGATCACGCGTATGTCCAAGGTGTTCCCACGGATCGGCCGCCGCCGGGCGCTCCAGGGCGCGACCGCCGGTGTCGTCGTCCTGGGACTTCTGCTGTGGTGGCTGCTGCCGCTCGGCGAGGAGCCGCCGAGCGGGACGATCACCTTCAGCACCGGCACCCCGGCGGGCGTCTACCAGAAGTACGGCGAACTGCTGCGCGCCGAACTGGACCAGGACATGCCGGACCTGGACATCCAGTTGCAGACCAGCGACGGCTCCCAGCAGAACGTCGAACGCGTGGCGACCGGCGAGGCGGACTTCGCCATCGCGGCGGCCGACGCAGTGGAGTCGTACATACTCCAGGACGGTGCCGGCGCGAGCCAGTTGCGCGGGGTCGCCCGGCTCTACGACGACTACACGCAGATCGTCGTAGAGGAGGGCTCGGACATCACCAGCGTGGAGGATCTGCGCGGCAAGCGGGTGGCCATCGGACCGCCGCGCTCCGGCGTACGCCTGATCGCCGACCGGGTGCTGGAGACGGCCGGCATCGACCCGGACACCGGCATCACGCCCCTGTCCGACGGCATAGACACCGCGCCCGACCGCCTCAAGAGCGGTGACATCGAGGCGTTCTTCTGGTCGGGCGGGCTGCCCACGGGCGGACTGGACGTCCTGGCGCAGACCTACCGCTTCGAACTCCTCCCGCTCGACGCCGACTTCATCGCCGAACTGCACGACGAGGGCGAGGCCATGCGCTACTACCGCCCCGCCACCATGCCGGAGTCGGCGTACCCCGAGATCCTGGACGAACCGGTGGCCACCATGGCGGTCTCCAATCTCCTGATCACCCGCGAGGACATGGACCCCCGCCTCACCGAGTGGCTCACCCGGACCGTCATCGACAGCCGTGACGGCATCGGCGCCCACGTCCACTCGGCCCAGCTGGTGGATCTGCGCACGGCGATCTACACGGACCCCCTGACCCTGCACGCCGGCGCACGCCGGTACTACCGCTCGGTGAAACCGTAGACACCGTCACACCCGGACCCACGGCTTCCCCACACCCAGGCACACCCACCACACCCGTCACCCGTCACCCGTCACCCGTCACACCCCATGCCCCCCACGCGGGACCCGCACCGTCACCACCAACCCCTGCGGTTCGTGCCGGCCGTAGGTGAGGGTGCCGCCGCCCGCTGCCAGGAGGGCGTGGGAGATGGACAGGCCCAGGCCCGAGCCCTTGATGTTCTGATGGCGGCCACTGCGCCAGAAACGGTCGCCGACGCGGCTGAGTTCCTCCTCGGTCAGCCCGGGGCCGCGGTCGGCGACGGTGACGGTCACGGTGTCGCCGTGGGAGGCCACGGTGACGGTGACGGTCTCGCCGGCCGGGGTGAACTTCAGCGCGTTGTCGATCACCGCGTCCAGCGCGCTGGAGAGCGTGACGGGGTCGGCCCAGCCGGTGGTGGCCGGGCAGTCCCCGCTGAGCAGCACCCCATGGGCGTCGGCCGTGGGCGTCCAGGCCGCGACGCGCTCGGCGGTGAGCCCGCCGATGTCGGTCAGCCGCAGGTCGGCCTCGGTGTGCTCGGCGAGGGCGAGGCCGAGCAGATCGTCCAGCACCTGGGCCAGGCGCTTGCCCTCGGTCTGGACCGAGGCGATCTCCGCGTTGCCCTCGGGCAGTTCGAGGGCGAGCAGCTCGATCCGCAGCAGCAGCGCGGCGAGGGGGTTGCGCAGCTGGTGCGAGGCGTCGGCGACGAAGGCGCGCTGCTGCTCCAGCACCTCCTCGACGTTGTCCGCCATCTCGTTGAACGACCGGGCCAGCCGTCTGAGTTCCGGCGGCCCCCCGGCCACCGCGACCCGGGACTTCAGCCGCCCGGTGGCGATGTCATGGGTCGTGGCGTCCAGGACCCGTACGGGTCTGAGCACCCAGCCGGTCAGCCGCAGCGCGGCACCGACGGCCACCAGCATCGCGGCGAGCAGACCCGTGGCGATGACCGCCCAGGACCTCAGGATCCGTGAACGCAGCTGATCGGTCGGCGAGTCGGTGACCACGACGGCGACGACATCGCCGTCCCGGATCACCGGCGAGGCGACGACGAGCCGTCCGCTCTGCCAGGGCCACACCTGCTCCGGATCGTCGCTGCGCCGGCTGAGCAGCGCCTGGTCGAAGGCTGCGCGCACCTCGCCCGTCTCGGGCAGGGTCCAGTCCCCGGGCGCGTGCGCCATGGAGTCCTTGTTGTTGTAGAAGACGCCGACGCGGATGCCGTACACCTTGTAGTAGCTGTCGAGTTCGGTCTCCAGCAGCTCCTGGCGCTGGTCCGTGGTCATCGGCAGGGGGGACACGAACTGGGCGACGGCCGAGAAGAACGCCGTGTCGTCGATCCGGTCGACGACCACCTTCTGCTGCTCGGCGGCGGCCGTGCTGACCGCGAGCGGCACGCCCAGGGCGAGCAGCACGGCCGCCATCAGGACGATGAGCAGCGGGAGAAGCCGGGTGCGCACGTGCGCCCGCTAGGCGGCGGGGGCGACGAGCCGGTAGCCCACGCCGCGTACGGTCTCGATGAGGGCCGGCATGCGCAGCTTGGAGCGGAGCGAGGCGACATGCACCTCCAGGGTGCGCCCGGTCCCCTCCCAGCTGGTGCGCCACACCTCGCTGATGATCTGTTCCCGGCGGAAGACCACACCGGGCCGCTGGGCGAGCAGGGCGAGCAGATCGAACTCCTTGCGGGTCAGCTGGACCACCGTGCCGTCCACCGTGACCTGCCGGGTGGGCAGTTCGATCCGCACCGGGCCGAGGTGCAGCGCGCCGTCGCCGCCCCCGGTGGGGTCCTCGTGGGGGGTGCGGCGGCTGACGGCATGGATCCGGGCGAGCAGCTCTCCGGTGTCGTACGGCTTGACCACGTAGTCGTCGGCGCCCAGGTTGAGGCCGTGGATACGGGATCGTACGTCCGACCGCGCGGTCACCATGATCACGGGGACGCCGGTGCGTTTACGGATCTTGCCGCACACCTCGTAGCCGTCCTGGTCGGGCAGGCCGAGGTCGAGCAGGACCACCCCGAAACCGGCGCTGTCCGGGACGAGGGCGTTGAGGGCCTCCTGGCCGTTGCGCGCGTGGGTGACATCGAAGCCGTGCCGGGCGAGCACCGCGGACAGTGCGGCGGCCACATGGTTGTCGTCCTCGACAAGGAGCAGTCTCATCGTGGCCTCCTCCGGTTCATCGAACGTTTGGTCTCGACGGATAGAAAGATCCGGGCCGCCGGATCCTCGGCCGAAGGGCCCCCCGTCACGCGCGTGATCTGCCAGCAGGCACGCGCGCGTGCATGCTGGCAGTCAGGCTGATGGACGACAGTGCCGTCAAGGGGGTTCCGCGTGAGTGCTCCTACCGTTACGCGGCCGAAACGCGGCGGGGCCCGGAGGGCGACACGCGTGTCGGAACCGCTACCGGATCGTGATACTCAAATTCGGCTCAGATGTACTGACGCTGATTGCGCAGGGTAGCTACTGTCCTCCGAAACCGAGGAGGACGGAGCCAGTGAGTGATGACCGAAGTATCGGTGGCCAAGGACGATGTGGCCGCGAACGGTGAACTGGTCGTCCTGAGGAGCGTCAACAAGCACTTCGGCGCGTTGCACGTTCTCCAGGACATCGAACTGACGATCGACCGCGGCGAAGTCGTCGTGGTCATCGGGCCCTCCGGGTCCGGTAAGTCCACTCTGTGCCGCACCATCAACCGGCTGGAGACGATCGACTCCGGCGCCATCACGATCGACGGCAAGCCGCTCCCCCATGAGGGCAAGGAGCTGGCCCGGCTCCGCGCGGATGTCGGCATGGTCTTCCAGTCCTTCAATCTCTTCGCACACAAGACGGTGCTGGAGAACGTGACGCTCGGCCAGATCAAGGTGCGCAGGTCGGACAAGCGCGCGGCACAGGAGAAGGCGCGCGCGCTGCTCGACCGGGTGGGCGTGGCGAACCAGGCCGACAAGTACCCCGCGCAGCTCTCGGGCGGCCAGCAGCAGCGGGTCGCCATCGCACGGGCGCTGGCGATGGACCCGAAGGTCATGCTCTTCGACGAGCCGACCTCGGCCCTCGACCCGGAGATGATCAACGAGGTGCTGGAGGTCATGCAGCAGCTCGCCAGCGACGGCATGACCATGATCGTCGTCACCCATGAGATGGGCTTCGCCCGCTCGGCCGCCAACCGTGTGGTGTTCATGGCGGACGGCCGGATCGTCGAAGAGGCGACGCCCGATCAGTTCTTCAGCAATCCTCGCAGTGACCGCGCCAAGGACTTCCTGTCGAAGATCCTGCACCACTGACCGGCGCGGCCGGTCCGCCCCGCCGCCCGTGTGGCGCCCCCGGCGGACCGGACCGCGGCACCCGAACGACGCAGGTCCCAGGTCACCATCTCCTCACCAGACGAAGGATGTTCACCATGAAGCTCCGCAAGGTCACCGCAGCGGCAGCGACCGCGCTCGTCCTCAGCCTGACCGCGACGGCGTGCGGGGGCGACGACAGCAGCGACGAGGGCAGCTCCTCCAGCTCCGGCAGCAGCGAGACGATCAAGGTCGGCATCAAGTACGACCAGCCTGGTCTGGGCCTGAAGGAGCCGAGTGGCGACTTCTCCGGCTTCGACGTGGACGTGGCGACGTACGTGGCCGGGGAGCTGGGCTACCAGCCGGACCAGATCGAGTGGATCGAGACCAAGAGCGCCGACCGCGAGAACGCCCTCTCGCGCGGTGACGTCGACTTCATCGTCGCCACCTACTCGATCACCGACGAGCGCAAGGAGAAGGTCGACTTCGCCGGCCCGTATCTGCTGGCCCACCAGGACCTGCTGGTCAAGGCGGACTCGGACATCGTCGAGGGCACCGACCTCAACGGCAAGAAGCTGTGCTCGGTGACCGGTTCGACGTCCGCGCAGAACGTCAAGGACGAGATCGCGCCGGACGCGCAGCTCAAGGAGGTCGGCACCTACTCCGAGTGCCTCGCGGGTCTCCAGAGCGGCACCGTGGACGCGCTGACCACCGACGACTCGATCCTCGCGGGCTTCGCCGCGCAGGACGAGTACCAGGGCCAGTTCAAGCTCACCGGCCTCAAGCTGAGCAACGAGAACTACGGCATCGGCGTCCAGAAGGGCGACACCGAGACCCTGAACGGCATCAACACCGCGCTGGAGAAGATGGTCACCGACGGCGCCTGGGACAAGGCCGTCGAGGACAACTTCGGCCCGGCGGACTACAAGAACGAGCCCGCTCCGGAGATCGGCAACATCGTCTCGTAGTCGGCGACGTCGACGTCGACTCGTAATCGGCGACGTCGACTCGTAGTCGGCTGCATCGTCTCGTAGTCGGCGACATCGTCTCGTAGCCGACGCGCAGGCCCTCGGGCCGTTGCGCAGTCACCGGGCCGCCGGGTACCCCCGCGCGGCCCGCCAATGAGCGGGTGTCCGCGCGTGACGCGGTTGCCCGCGACCCACGCGGAACTCCCCGGGTCCGCCGCCGTGCGCAGTGCGGCGGCGGGCCGGGTCCGCCATGTTCGTCACACACCCGGAAGCGCGGGAGATCGTGTTCGACTTTCTTTCTGATTATGACGACCCGAGTCTGCTGGGCGCCTTCTGGGTGACGGTGCAGCTCACCTTCTTCTCGGCCATCGGCTCACTGATCTGGGGCACCCTGCTGGCAGGTATGCGGGTCGGCCCGGTACCGCTGATGCGGGGCTTCGCCACCAGCTATGTGAACATCGTCCGGAACATCCCCCTGACCGTCATCATCGTCTTCACCTCGCTCGGCCTCGCCGACATCTTCGGGGTGACGATGGGGGCGCCGGACGACTTCGCGCTCCAGGGCTTCCGTCTGGCGGTACTCGGCCTCGCGGCCTACACCGCCGCGTTCGTCTGCGAGGCGCTGCGCTCCGGCATCAACACGGTGCCGGTGGGACAGGCCGAGGCGGCACGCGCGCTGGGGCTCAGTTTCCTCCAGGTGCTCACCCTCATCGTGCTGCCCCAGGCGTTCCGCTCGGTCATCGGCCCGCTGGCCAACGTACTGATCGCGCTCACCAAGAACACCACCGTGGCCGCCACCATCGGCGTGGCCGAGGCCGCTCTGCTGATGAAGGAAATGATCGAGAACGAGGCCCAGACACTGCTGATCGGCGCGGTCTTCGCCTTCGGTTTCGTGGTGCTGACCCTTCCGACCGGCCTGTTCCTGGGCTGGCTGAGCAAGCGACTGGCGGTGAAGCGATGACCTCCGTCCTCTACGACGCCCCGGGCCCCCGGGCCAAGCGGCGCAACATCATCCTCTCGGTGGTGTTCTTCGCCCTGCTCGCCGTCGTGCTGTGGTGGGTCTGGCGGACCCTGGACGACAAGGGGCAGCTGGAGTGGGCCCTGTGGAAGCCGTTCACCGAGTCCGCGGCGTGGACGACGTATCTGCTGCCCGGTCTCGGTGACACCCTGACCGCCGCCGGGCTCGCCGTGCTCATCGCCCTGCCGCTGGGCGCGGTCTTCGGCATCTCCCGGATGTCGGACCACGCGTGGGTGCGGGGCCCGGCCGGCGTGGTGGTGGAGTTCTTCCGGGCCATCCCGGTGCTGCTGCTGATGCTGTTCGCCAACGAGTTCTACGCCCGGTACACGGACGTCAGCAGCGCCGACCGGCCGCTCTACGCGGTCGTCACCGGCCTGGTGCTCTACAACGCCTCGGTGCTCGCCGAGATCGTCCGGGCCGGCATCCTCTCCCTGCCCAGGGGCCAGGCCGAGGCCGCGCAGGCGATCGGCCTGCGCAAGGGCCAGACGATGACATTCATCCTGCTTCCGCAGGCCGTCACGGTGATGCTGCCGGCCATCGTCAGCCAGCTCGTCGTCATCGTGAAGGACACGGCGCTCGGCGGCGTGATGCTCGGCTTCACCGACCTGCTGAACGCGCGCGGCACCCTGGCGGCCAACTACGCCAACGTCATCCCCAGCTTCATCGTCGTCGCGATCATCTACATCGTCGTGAACTTCGCCCTGACCAGCTTCGCGAGCTGGCTGGAGAAGCGGCTGCGGCGCAGCAAGCGGAGCACGGGGACCGTCATCGGCGCGGGCAAAGTGGACGAACTGAACGCGGCGGAGATCCCTGGTCCGTGAGGTACCGGCGTCGCCGGAACCATCCGAGCACGGACTGATGATCCGTCAATAGCCTGTGGTGACCCGGGGGCAGTGGCATGATCGCCACTGCCCCCGGGTCACTTGACGCAGGCACCGGCAATGGGTTGCATACGTTCTGTGATCGTGCACCCTGCTCCCACCTTCTGTTCACATATGTCCCCGCGGACACCACTGCGCACAGGGGGCGCCGCGCCGTGGACCCGGTGATCATCGTCGGCGCGGGGCCCGTCGGGCTCACGCTCGCCCTGGCGCTGGCCCGCCAGGAGGTGCCGAGCGTCGTCCTGGACGAGTCCCCGGGCACCGACGAACCACGACCGGCCCGCACGGTCGTCCTCCGCGAGGACACCACCGCCCTCCTGCACCGCCTCACCGGCATCCCCCTCGACCGGGCCGGCGTCCACTGGGCCGGATGGCGGTCGATGCGGCGCAGACAGGTGATGCGCGAGGTCGCTTTTGATGGCGGGTTCCATGGCGAGGGGCTCCATGGCGAGGGGCTCCATGGCGAGGGGCTCCATGGCGGTGGATTCCATGGCGATGGGTCCGGGGACGGCATCGGCGACGGGTCCGGCAGCGGGGCTGGCGATAGCTCCGGCGGCGGTTTCGGTGGCGGATTCAGTAGCGGTTCCGGTGGGGGTCGCGAGGGGAGTCGCGGTGCGGGTCGCGGTGCGGGTCGCGGTCGCGATGGGGGTCCGGGTGGCGGTCTCGGCGGCGGGTTCTACGACGGTGAGGGCGCCGGACGTGGTGCGCGCGGCGCCCGTGGGGCCCGCGACGCCCGCGATACCCGCGACGGCCGTGCCGAGGCCGAGGCCCCCGAGAGCGCGGGCCCGGCGCCGCTGCACATCGCCCAGCATCTGCTGACCGGCGCCCTGCGCGCCGCCCTCGCGCGCGAGCCGCTGGTGCAGCTCGCCACCGAGAGCCGCCTGGACACCATCGAGCAGGAGCCGACGGGCGTCACCGCGCACACCCGCGGCCCCAGCGCGACCTGGTGGCGCGGCAGCTACCTGGTCGGCTGCGACGGCCCCCGCTCCACCGTGCGCAAACTCCAGGACATCCGCTTCCCGGGCCGTACGGCGGTGCAACGTCACGCCGTGGCCGCGCTGCGCACGGAACTTCCGTGGCCGGACCGGGCGTTGATCCATCGGATGCCGCCGTGGCGGACGTCCTGGCCCTCCGGCGGGGAGGTGACCGGACGCCCGCTGCCGGACGGCGTCTGGCGCCTGGACTGGCTGCTGCCCCCCGGCAAGGACCTGGTCACCCCCGAGCTGCTGGTGTCCCTGATCCGGGAGACCCTGGCCGGCTGGGCGGACGGCGACTCGACGCCGCCGTACGACCTGCTGGACACCGGCGTGCACACGGTCCATCACCGGCTGGCCCGTCGCTGGCGGGCCGGCCGGGTCTTCCTGGCGGGCGACGCGGCACATCTGCTCGGCGCCTTCGGCACCCAGGGGCTCGACGAGAGCCTGCGCGACGCCGACAATCTCGCCTGGAAGCTGGCCCTGGCCTGGCACCACGGGCCGCACGAAGCGCTGCTCGACAGCTACCAGGCCGAGCGCCGCGCCGTGATCGCCGCCCGGCTGCGCGCCGCCGACCAGGCCCTGCCGCTGCTGCGCGGTGGCGGCGGCCTGCGCGCCTACGTGCCCGGCGCGACCCGGGGCCACGACCAGCTGCTCACCGACGCCCACCTCGGGCGCGGCCCCCTCGGCGCGCCGGGCTGGTACACCGACTCGCCCCTCACACCCCGCCACCTCCAGGCGGAGGTCCCGGTGGACACGCCCCCGGGAGCGCCGGTCGTGGACGTCCGCGTGACCGCCGAGGACGGCTCCTTCGTCCGGCTGCGCGACCGCTTGGGCCGCGGCACCCTCCTGGTCGTCCTGATCGCGCCGGGCACGGGCGTGTGGGAACGCCGCCACTGGGTCACCGCGGGCATCATGCCCCGTCTGGCGGCGGCCGTGACCGCCCTCCCCCACCCCGCCGAGCTGCTGGTCGCGGAGAGCTACCCGGGAGCGGGCGCCCACACGGTCCTGCTGATCCGCCCCGACGGCCACCTGGTCACCGCGCTGAGCGGAGTCCGCCCGGCCGACCTGTACGCGGCGGCGGAGGCCACGGTGCGGGGGAGCGCGGAGCCTTCGGGCGACTCCGGCCGTTCGGGCAGGGCGGGTGGCGGCACCGGGGACGGGGAGGGTCAGGAGGGTTCCGGGGTCTCCGGAAACGCGGAGGGGACGGGAGCCGGGTCCGGCGCCACACCGAGGCCCGGGTCCGGGTCCGGGGCGGACACCGACACGGACGCGGACACGGAAGGGGCTGAGGCCGGGGTGCGGTGAGGCCGCGCGCCTCCCCGGCCCCTTCCCGCCGGCGGCTGCCCGACCGTCCCCCGGACAGCCGCCCCCCCCCCCCCCGACAGCCCCCGACAGCCGCCTCCGGACAGCCTCTCCCGGCACTCCAGAGCCCCCCGACACCCTCCGACACCCCCCGTCCCGCCACACGGTCCGCATACTGACTGCCAGTTGACCTGCAAGAAACCGGCGTGGTGTACTCCGAATCGTGATCGACACCTGTGTGCACCTCTGGCGGAGGGTCCATATGGACCTCGTCCGCTATGCGGGCTGCGTGTGTCGCACGTCCTGCTGAACTCGCTTCTCTCACCTCGCGCGCGCCGCCCGAAGGCCGCAGCGCGCTCCCGCGAACTCATCAGGACGGTGCACCCTTGTCTGCCTCCCCCACCCCAGCTGTCTCCACCCCCGCCGCCCCGGCCCCGGCGGCACCGACCCAGGCCGATCTCCTGGACTTCGTACGCCGTACCGCCGCCGACACCGACCTGATCGCCTCCCTGCCGCTCGACCCGGAGGGCCGCACCTGGGTACGCCTGGAGGGCCCCGGTGGCAGCGAGGCATGGCTGATCGGCTGGCCCCCCGGCACCGGCACCGGCTGGCACGACCACGCCGACTCGGTGGGCGCCTTCCTCACCGCCCAGGGCGAGCTGAAGGAGCACTCCCTCACCGCCCGCCTCCCCACCGACGGCTGGCGGACCCTGGAGCTGGCCGACGGCATCGACCGCGAACGCCGGCTGCCCGCCGGCAAGGGCCGCACCTTCGGTCACCACCACGTCCACGAGGTTCTCAACGAGTCCGCCGAGCAGCACGCCGTCTCCGTCCACGCCTACTACCCCCCGCTCCCCCGCATCCGCCGCTACAGCCGCACCGGCCAGGTACTGCGTCTGGAGCAGGTGGAACGCCCCGAGGACTGGCAGTGACCGCACTGCCAGTGACGGGCACGCCGGACCAGCCCCCGTACACCGACGAACCGGAGGGACGACGATGACCGCCACGGACGGCACAAGCACCAGCGGCGACACCGGGCACCCCGTCGGCATCGACGAACTCCTGGAGCGGATCCGCACCGGCTACGAGCGGGTCGGCCCCGATGCGGCGTTCGACGCGGCGCGGACCGGCGAGGCCCTCCTCGTCGACATCCGCTACGCCGCCCTGCGCGACCGGGACGGCCTGATCCCCGGCGCCGTGATCGTCGAGCGCAACGAACTGGAGTGGCGCCTCGACCCCCACGGCAGCCATCGTCTCCCCGAGGCCACCGGCCATGACCTGCGGGTCGTGGTGCTCTGCAACGAGGGCTACGCGTCCAGCCTCGCCGCCGAGTCCCTCCACCGCCTGGGCCTGCACCGGGCCACCGACCTGATCGGCGGCTTCCAGGCCTGGAAAGCGGCGGGCCTCCCGGTCACAGCGACCACCTGAACGCCGGACTGCCTTGCGGGCAACTGCCTGGCGACCGCCTTTCCGGCATCCGGCTGCCTGACGACTGCCTGCCCGGGACCCGGGTGCCTGACGACTGCCTGCCCGGGACCCGGCTGCCTGACGACGGCCGCCCGGGATCCGGCTGTCCGGTGCCCGGCTGTCGGGATCCGGCTGCCTGACGACTGGCTATCCGAGATCCGGGTGCCTGGCGTCTGGCATCGGCTGCCTGACGACCGCGACCGACAACTGACCACGCAGGCCGCCCTTCAGGGAAGCCGGCCTCTCCGGCCTGGCGTCCCACGGCTTTCAGCGACCTGATCGGCACGACCCGACTGGCACGACCGGCACGACCGGCACGGCCAAACCGGCACGAGCTTGCTGGCACTGGCTTGCCGTACGAGCAGACCGGTACGAGCAGACCGGTACGGGTCAGTCGGAAAGCAACCCGGCGGCCGGCCACGCCCCAGGGTCGGCCACGTCAGTCCGAGGCATCAAGAGCCTCAAGGGCCCGTCTGGCCTCGACCCACAGCCGCTCGAACTCGGCCGCGGATATCTCCGCCGCCCGAGGCTGGTCCCGCCAGCCCTCCAGGACGGCATCGGCCAGCACGCCGTACCGCTGTTCATAGCGGCCCATCCCCGCCGGACCGACATGATCACGCAGATGCAGCACCTCGGCCAGGGAGGCCGCCGTCACCGGCCGGGAGCCCTCCCCTCGGACCTCCACCTGACGCACCGCCCAGCCCTCGTCATCCGCCTCGAAGTACAGCCACAGGTCGTCCTCCTCGTAGTACGTGCGGAACCAGATCGCCAGATCGCGAGATCGCCACACCCCCTCCTCACCACCAACCGCCCCGACCACCTGGACCAAGCGGGCCGGGGTACCCCGGCCCGGGGCCAGAAGGCGGAGCCCGTCATCAGCCCGGTCCCCGAAACCCGCGGGCGGCTCTCCCGGGGGCCCGGTCCCGAACGCGATCGACGCCCCCGCGCGCCCACCGTGTTCCAGACCCCGCCGCCCCCGCTTCCCCGGATACCGACGCTCTCCCCCGGTTCAGTACTCCCCGTCCCCCAGGAACTCCGTCTCCTCCCCCTCCTCCTCCAGCGCCTGCCGCACCACCCGCAGGGCGAGCCCTTCGGAGTACCCCTTGCGTGCGAGCATCCCCGCGAGGCGGCGCAGCCGCTTGTCCCGGTCGAGCCCCCGGGTGGCCCGCAGCTTGCGGGCGACCAGCTCACGCGCGGTCGCCTCCTCCCGCTCGGCGTCGAGCCGGCCGACCGCCTCGTCGATCAGCGCGGAGTCGACGCCCTTGGTCCGCAGCTCCCGGGCGAGCGCGCGGCGGGCCAGCCCCCGGCCGTGGTGCCGGGACTCCACCCAGGCGTCCGCGAACGCGCTGTCGTCGATCAGTCCGACCTCCTCGAACCGCGACAGCACCTCCTGCGCGACCTCGTCCGGGATCTCCCGCTTGCGCAGGGCGTCGGCGAGCTGCTTGCGGGTGCGCGGGGTCCCGGTGAGCAGGCGCAGGCAGATCGCCCGTGCCCGCTCAGCCGGGTCCCCTGAAGACTCCCCCGCCTCGGCCCTCGACGAGGAAGGGGCGTCTTCGTCCCTGTCGGACGGCTCCGCGGAGCCACGCCGACGACGCCCACGCCCACCGCGTGACCCGCCCTCACCGCGCGCTCTCCGGTCGCCCCCGAGGCGACCACCGCCCGCATCACCACCACCGGCGTAGAGGTCGTCCTCGACCCGCCCGCCGCCGTCGGCCCGGTCACCGTCGCCGTGGTCCGGCCGGTCACCCCCGTCCGGCCGGCCGCCGGCAGGCTGGACGTACTCGGCCCAGTCGGTTCGCCGTGTCATGGATCAGCTCTTGGCAGCCGGGGCCTTGGTCTTGGCGGCCTTGACCGCCGGTGCCGGAACCGTCTTGGCTTCCTCCACCGGAGCGGCGGTGACCGCGGCATCCGCGCCCGGCTCGGCGGTGGGCTCCACGGGCCGTACGCCGACGCCCAGCTTCTCCTTGATCTTCTTCTCGATCTCGTTGGCCAGGTCGGGGTTGTCCTTCAGGAAGTTGCGCGCGTTCTCCTTGCCCTGGCCGAGCTGGTCGCCCTCGTACGTGTACCAGGCGCCGGCCTTGCGCACGAAGCCGTTCTCCACGCCCATGTCGATCAGGCCGCCCTCGCGGCTGATGCCATGGCCGTAGAGGATGTCGAACTCGGCCTGCTTGAAGGGGGGCGCGACCTTGTTCTTGACGACCTTGACCCGGGTGCGGTTGCCGACCGCGTCGGTGCCGTCCTTCAGCGTCTCGATACGGCGGATGTCGAGCCGCACCGAGGCGTAGAACTTCAGCGCGCGGCCACCGGTCGTGGTCTCCGGGGAGCCGAACATCACGCCGATCTTCTCGCGGAGCTGGTTGATGAAGATCGCGGTGGTCTTGGACTGGTTGAGCGCGCTGGTGATCTTCCGCAGGGCCTGGCTCATCAGCCGGGCCTGGAGGCCCACGTGGCTGTCGCCCATCTCGCCCTCGATCTCCGCACGCGGCACGAGCGCGGCGACGGAGTCGATGACGATGAGGTCGAGGGCGCCGGAGCGGACCAGCATGTCCACGATCTCCAGGGCCTGTTCGCCGTTGTCCGGCTGGGACAGGATCAGGTTGTCGATGTCGACGCCGAGCTTCTGCGCGTACTCGGGGTCGAGGGCGTGCTCCGCGTCCACGAACGCGACCTGGCCACCGGCCTTCTGCGCGTTGGCCACCGCGTGCAGGGTCAGGGTCGTCTTGCCGGAGGACTCCGGTCCGTAGACCTCGATCACCCGGCCGCGCGGCAGTCCGCCGACACCGAGGGCCACGTCGAGCGCGGTCGACCCGGTCGGGATGACCTCGATGGGCTCCCTCGACCGGTCACCCAT
The DNA here is from genome assembly GCF_042790455.1 of Streptomyces sp. NPDC056734. Lineage (NCBI taxonomy): Bacteria > Bacillati > Actinomycetota > Actinomycetes > Kitasatosporales > Streptomycetaceae > Streptomyces > Streptomyces sp. NPDC056734. Next base: position 33,906 of record NZ_JBHTZD010000021.1, on the reverse strand, counting down.
GCGCATGACCGCGCCCTTGCCGAACTGCCGTTCAATCTGTGCGAGAGCGGCTTCCAGAGCCTTCTCGCGGTCGGTTCCTGCCATGGGTTCCACCCGATTTGCTTGAGTCGATCGCTTCACGTCAAAAACGCTATCGCCTGCCACTGACAATGCGTCCCGACACAGGTCCGGCCTGTGGATAACTCGGGCCCTTTTCCACCCGAACCGTGCCGAAACACCCACCAAGGGCGCCGCCCGGAACCTCCATAAGAATGGATGTTCGATTTACGTGTCAAGCGCACCACGCTCAGGCCCACGTCACGGAAGTCCGCGGCACCGGACACCGGGCGACGGCCACTCAGACGATAATCAAGTTTGACTAGTAAGTCCCCGGCTGCCTACCGTCGAAGCCATGGCCGAGAAGACGATCCCGATCCTCCCCTGCCCGTCCGTCCCCGAACTGGTGGAGTTCTACGAGCATCTCGGCTTCACCGTGGATCTGGTGCAGACCCGCCCCAGCCCGTACGCGGCGCTCAGCTACGGCGAGGGGATCGCGTTGCAGTTCTACGGCCACAAGTCGGTCGTCCCGGCCGAGTCCTGGTCCACCTGCTACATCACCACCGACCGCGTCGACGAGCTGTACGTCGCCTTCCGCGCCGGTCTGAAGGCCGCGTACGGCCGTGTCCCGACCCGTGGCATCCCCCGTATCGGCCAGCTCAAGGACACGTCGTACGGCGTGCGCCAGTTCCTGATGACCGACCCCGGCGGCAACTGCCTGCGCATCGGCCAGACCACCGGCGCCCCCCTGCAACACGCTCCCGCCCCGCCGGAACCCTTCGCCCGCGCGCTGCACCACGCCTGGCTGATCGGCGTCTCCAAGGGGGACCCGGCCCAGGGCGCCCGCCTCCTCGACCACGCCCTCGCCAAGGAGACCCCTGACAGCGCGGGCGAGCACTACCGCGCGCTGGTGCTCCGCGCCGCCCTCGCCGCCCAGCTCGACGACCCCACCACCGCCCGCGCCCGCCTGTCCGAGGCAGCCGCCCTGCACCTCACCGAAACGGAACGCGAAGCCGTGGCGGACGAACGAGCCCGCGCGGCGGACATCACCACCGAGGTGGGGTGACGCGTCGGCCGGCGAGGCCACCGTGCGCGTCCCATGCGTCCGCCTCCACCCGCGTACCGCGTGGCGGAGGCGGCGAAACGGTCGCGCCCACGGCCCGGACCCACCGACCCACTGCCCCGCGGAGCCACCGACCCGCGAAGCCGTGAAGCCGTGGACCCACCGACCCGCGGAGCCGCCGATCGTCAGCCGCCCGAGCCCTTCCGGTCCCCCAGCTCGCCGTCCCGCTCGTCCCGCGAGCCTTCTTCCCCCGAAGCCTGCTGCCCCCCGAGCGCCCCCTGGCCCCCCGACCTGTCCCGCACGTCCTGCGAGTCCTGCCCGCTCCGCCCGGCCTGCCCGTCCCCCGCTCCGGTCGCCCGCCGCTCCCACAGCGCACGCGCGCGCCCGTACAGGCTCTCCTGTGGCGCCCGGTTGCGGTGGCCGTGCACGCGCGGGTCGTCCGCGACGTCGTACCGCTTCACATACGCGCCCAGGAACGCCTGGAGCGTGGCCACCGCGGGGATGGCTATCAGGGCGCCGACGGCGCCGAGGAGCGCCGTGCCCGCGATCACCGAGCCGAAGGCGACGGCGGGGTGGATGTCGACGGTCTTCGCGGTCAGCTTCGGTTGCAGCACATAGTTCTCGAACTGCTGGTAGATCACGACGAAGATCAGCACCCAGAGCGCGTACCAGGGATCCTCGGTGAAGGCGATCAGCATCGGCAGCGCGCCCGCGAGATACGTGCCGATGGTGGGGATGAACTGCGACACCAGGCCCACCCACACGGCGAGCACGGGCGCATACGGCACACCCAGCGTCTCCAGCAGGATGTAGTGCGCGACGCCGGAGATCAGCGCCATCAGGCCGCGCGAGTAGATGTAGCCGCCGGTCTTGTCGACGGCTATCTCCCAGGCGCGCAGCACCTCGGCCTGGCGGGACGGCGGCAGGACGGAGCAGATCGCGCGCCGCAGCCGGGGGCCGTCGGCGGCGAAGTAGAACGAGAACAGAGTGACCGTCAGCAGCTGGAACAGGCCGCCGAGCACCTGCGCGGACACGTCCAGCACTCCCGTGGCACTGTTCTGCACGTAGTCGCGCAGCCAGTCGGAGTTCAGCAGGCCCTCCTGGACGTCCACCCGCTTCAGCTCGGTGTTGAAGTGGGCGTTGATCCAGTTGATGACCGAGTCGAGGTACTCGGGAAAGCCCTCGACCATCTTGACGATCTGGCCGGCCAGCAGGGAGCCGAGCATGGTGACGAAGCCCGCGACGGCGATCATCACGCCCACGAAGACGGCCGCGGTGGCCAGTCCGCGCCGCAGCCCGCGCGAGGCCATCCAGCTCACCGCGGGCTCGATGGCGAGGGCCAGGAAGAATGCGATGAGGATGTTGATCAGCAGCCCGGTGAGCGCGTGGAAGGCCCAGCTGCCGAGCTGGAACACGGCGACGAGCGTCAGCGCGAGCACCATGGCACGGGGCAGCCAGCGCGGCATGCGCGCGCTCGGCCCGGCGGCGCGTCCGGCCGAGGGCCGTGCAGGCGGCGTCGGGCCGGTCGTGGATATGTGCGGGGCTGCGTGCCCGGTGTCGTCAGTGGGTGCCACGGAGCAAGTCTCACCCACGCCGCTGACAATCGGGACGGCCTTGCGATCTTCGTGACCGGTCAGCGCTTGTCCTGTGGCACGTTCATGACCAAACAGACGGCTCGCCACACGTCCTTCGTCTCCCAGCCGGCGTCCAGCGCCTCGCGCACGGTCCGCCCGCCCAGCTCCGACATGACGTGATCGCGCGCGAAGGTTTCGGAGTACCCCGTGCCGAAGTGCTCCGCCATCCGCTCCCAGAAGACCGTCAACCGCATGACCCCAGTATCCCGCCCTGAGAGTGGGCCCCGGCCGGGACGGCTCACCGCCGCCGCTTCGCGCCCTACGGTCTGACGCATGGCCGCAACCGGAGCTTCCCCGCTCCCTTCCCCGCTCCCTTCCACGCCCCCGGCGCACACCGCGCTCTCCCGCGCCGGGCAGTTCGTCTGGCTCACCGCGCGCGTACTGGAGCAGCGACTGTTCGCGTATCACTTCCTGAGCGGTGACGCCGATCCCGTCGAGACCGCGCTGGACGCCTACCGCAACGCCGACGGCGGGTACGGCCACGCCCTGGAGCCCGATCTGCGCGGCCCGGTCAGCCAGCCCCTGCACACCGCGCACGCGCTGCGCGTGCTGGACGCCATCGGACGCTGCGGCGGGCAGCGCGTGGAGCGCCTGTGCCGCTATCTGACGGACATCTCCACGCCGGAGGGCGCGCTGCCCGCCGTCCACCCCGGTCAGCGCGGCTATCCGGCGGCCCCGTTCGTGCCGGTCGCCGACGACCCGCCGAGCGCGCTGCTGACGACCGGTCCGGTGGTCGGCGCGCTGCATCGCAACGATGTGTGGCACGCGTGGCTGTTCCGCGCGACGGACTTCTGCTGGAAGGCGGTCGAGGCCCTGGAGCGGTCGCATCCCCGCGAGATCCACGCCGCCGTGGCCTTCCTGGAGTCCGCGCCCGATCGCCCCCGCGCGGAGGCCGCCGCCCACCGGCTGGGCCGGCTGGTCCGCGAGCAGCGCCTGGCGGTCCTCGATCCGGAGCACCCGGAGGCCCTCCCAGCGGCGCCGGGCCACGCGCCCGGCGAGCACCACTACCCGCACGACTACGCCAGGACGTCGCACTCGCTCGCGCGCGCGTGGTTCACGGACGACGAGATGTCCCGTTCCCTGGATCTCCTCGCGGACGGGCAGCAGGAGGACGGCGGCTGGCCGGTCCGCAGGCGCCGATGGGCTCCCGCATCCGCCCTGGAAGCCCGTCCCATGGTGACGATCGAGGCGCTGCGCACGCTCAGGGCGTACGGCCATCTCGTCGACTGACCGCACGGGCGTCACCCTCCTATGGCGCGCACCCCGGCCGTCACCAGCACGGCCGCCGCGACGACGACCAGGAAGGGCGCCCGCAGCACCAGCGCCACGGCCGCGGCGGCGAGCCCCGCGGCCCGCGCGTCCAGGACCAGCGTCTGCCCGTCGGCGAAGGTCTGCTGGGCGGTGAGGGCGGCGAGCAGGGCCACGGGCAGGAGCGCCGCGAGCCGCCTCACCAGGGGCCGTTCCAGCACGCCCGCCGGGACGAGCAGTCCGACGAGCTTGACGGCGTAGCAGCCGAGCGCGGTGACCCCGATGGCGATCCAGATGTTCAACGGTCCTCCTCCCGCCCGTCGGGGCCCTCGGGAGCGGCACGCCGGGGCGTGGTCCGGGCGGCCTCCTGAGTGGCGGCGTGTCGTTCTGCGTCGTCCTGCGCGGGCGAGACCCCGGCATCCGCCGCACCCCGCGCGGGCAAGGCACCGGCATCCGTGGGCGAGGCACCGGCGCCTCCCCCGTCCCGCACGTCGGATACGTCGCCCGGGTCCGCGGCTCCCCCCACCCGGGGTACGTCGCCGGAGGCGCCGGCACCTTTGCGCCGCCCCTGCGCCCACAGCACCACCGGCGCCGCGAGCGCCGCCACCAGGACCGGCACGCCCGCGGGCAGCACCGGCAGCAGGCCCAGCCCCAGGACGACGGCGAGCCCGGCGGCGGCCCGCTCGGTGGGGGTGCGCAGCATCGGTGCGAGCAGCGCCAGGAAGACGGCGGGTCCGGCCGCGTCGAGGCCCCACGCGTCGGTGTCGCCGATGGCCTCGGCGCCGAGCGCGCCGAGCAGTGTGGTGAGGTTCCACAGCAGGTACAGGGTCAGTCCGGTGACGGTGAAGCCGATCCGGGCCGCGCGCCGCGTGGGCTGGGCCAGGGCGACGGCCGCCGTCTCGTCGATGACCCACTGGGCGGCGAACGGCCGCACCGCGCGCGGGAGGGCCAGCAACTGCGACAGCCGCAGTCCGTAGAACGCGTTCCGTACGCCCAGGAAGAACGCTCCGGCCGCCGCCGTGAACGGGTTGCCGCCGGCCGCGAGCGCGCCCACGAGGGCGAACTGGGACGCGCCGGTGAACACGAGCAGGCTGAGCACACAGGTCTGGGCGAGCGTGAGCCCGCTGCCCGCCGACGTCACCCCGAAGGCGAATCCCGACAGTCCTACGGCGACCCCGACTCCGAGGGCGTCGCGGACCACCGCCCGGTCGGGTTTGTCCGGTGGGTCGGCCCGTATGTCTGCGAGAGCTGTCCGTTCTGCCACGCGTCGGACGCTAGGGGCAGCCGCCGCCGCGCGTCTTGTACGTTCTTGCGCTCGCGCTGGTAGGCGCCCGGGGGCACGCCGACGATCCGGGCGAAATGCCGGTTCAGGTGCGGCTGGTCGGTGAACCCGACCGCTATGGCGGCCTCGGCGGGCGTCGTGCCCGCGTCCAGCAGCCGCCGGGCCCGCCGCACCCGGGAGTCGGTCAGCCAGGCGTGGGGCGGCATGCCGTACTGGTCGCGGAAGGCCCGCAGCAGGGCGAACGGGCTGGTCCCCAGGTCGGCGGCGAGCCTCTCCAGGGTCGGCGGCCCGGTCATCCGCTCCTCCAGCACGGCACGCGCGCGTGCGGCGATCCGGGCTCCGGCCGTGCGCACCTCGCGCTGCGGCAGCGTCCCGCCGTTCAGCCGCAGCAGCCGGGTCACCGCGACCCGCAGCAGGGTGTCGGCGGCCAGGGCGTTGCCCTCGTCGGCGGCGCGCAGCACCTGGTGCACCAGCCCGACGGTGTACGGGTCGTCGAGCACGGGACGGGCGAAGCCCGGGGTGCCGCGCAGGGTCGTGGTCTCGGCGGCGATCTCCGCCACGACCTCCGGCGACGGATACACGGCCCCGTAGCGCCAGCCCTCGGGCACGCCCGCGCGTCCGGTGTGCGAGGTGTCGGGATTGACCAGCGCGAGGGCCCCGGCACCGGCGTACTGATCGGCGCCTCCGTGGTGGAAGACCTCCACGCCGTCGGCGATCGCGGCGATCACGAAGTGTTCGTGGGTGTGCCGGACGAACGTCTTGTGGATGTACCGGGCACGCAGCAGATCGACACCGGGCAGTTCCGCGTACTGCCAGTGCCGCGCCCGCTCGTCCCGGCCCGTCATACCCCCATTCTCCGCGGCACCCGCACCGCTGCCGAACCGCCCGGTGACCCGGCCTCACCAAGGGGTCATCACCGCAGGTCAGAGCCACCGCGGGCCGATTGTCAGTGCCGGGGTGCAGGATGGACGCATGGTCAGCGCACCTCAAGCCCTCGACGGCTTCTCACCCGCCACCCGCGGCTGGTTCACGGGCGCGTTCTCCGCGCCCACCGCCGCCCAGGCCGGTGCGTGGCAGGCCATCGGCGCCGGCTCGGACGTGCTGGTGGTCGCCCCGACCGGCTCCGGCAAGACCCTGGCCGCCTTTCTCGCCGCCCTCGACCAGCTGGCCTCCACCCCGCCCCCGGCCGATCCGAAGAAGCGCTGCCGGGTGCTGTACATCTCACCGCTGAAGGCCCTCGCGGTGGACGTCGAGCGCAATCTGCGCAGCCCGCTGACCGGCATCCGCCAGGAGTCCGTGCGCCTGGGCCTGCCCGAGCCGGAGGTGAAGGTCGGCATCCGCTCCGGCGACACCCCGCCCGCCGAGCGCCGCGCGCTGTCCACCCGCCCGCCGGACATCCTGATCACCACCCCGGAGTCCCTGTTCCTGATGCTGACGTCGGCCACGCGCGAGGCGCTGACCGGCGTGGAGACGGTGATCCTGGACGAGGTGCACGCGGTGGCGGGCACCAAGCGCGGCGCGCATCTCGCGCTGACCCTGGAGCGTCTGGACGAGCTGCTGCCCAGGCCGGCCCGCCGCATCGGCCTGTCGGCGACCGTCCGCCCGGTGGACGAGGTGGCCCGGTTCCTCTCGCCGCGGCGCAAGGTGGAGATCGTCCAGCCGAAGTCCGGCAAGGAGTTCGACCTCTCGGTCGTCGTCCCGGTCGAGGATCTCGGCGAGCTGGGCGGCTCCCCGGTGGCCGACGGCTCCGAGGGCGCCGAGCGGCCGTCCATCTGGCCGCATGTGGAGGAGCGGATCGCGGATCTGATCCAGTCCCACCGCTCCACGATCGTCTTCGCCAACTCCCGCCGGCTCGCCGAGCGCCTGTGCAACCGGCTCAACGAGATCGCCTACGAGCGGGCGACCGGCGAGACTCCCGGCGAGCATCACTCCCCGGCCGAGCTGATGGGCAACTCCGGCGCGGCCCAGGGCGCCCCGCCGGTGCTCGCGCGCGCCCATCACGGCTCCGTCTCCAAGGAGCAGCGCGCGCTGGTGGAGGAGGACCTCAAGGCGGGCCGCCTGCCCGCGGTGGTGGCCACCTCCAGCCTGGAACTGGGCATCGACATGGGCGCGGTGGACCTCGTCGTCCAGGTCGAGTCCCCGCCGTCGGTGGCCTCCGGCCTCCAGCGCGTGGGGCGCGCGGGCCACCAGGTGGGCGCGGTCTCCACGGGCGTGGTCTTCCCGAAGTACCGGGGCGACCTGGTACAGGCGGCCGTGGTCACCGAGCGGATGCGGGTGGGCGCGATCGAGTCCCTCAGGGTCCCCGCCAACCCGCTGGACGTCCTCGCCCAGCAGCTCGTCGCCATGACGGCGATGGACACCTGGCAGGTGGACGACCTGCTCGCCATGGTCCGGCGCGCGGCCCCCTTCGCCGCGCTCCCGGAGTCGGCGTTCACGGGGGTCCTCGACATGCTGGCGGGCCGCTATCCCTCCGACGCGTTCGCGGAGCTGCGCCCGCGCGTGGTGTGGGACCGCGTCATGGGCACGGTCACCGGCCGTCCGGGCGCCCAGCGCCTCGCCGTGACCTCCGGGGGCACGATCCCCGACCGCGGCCTGTTCGGCGTGTTCCTCGCCGGGGCCGACCCCAAGAAGGGCGGCGGCCGGGTCGGCGAGCTGGACGAGGAGATGGTCTACGAGTCCCGCGTGGGGGATGTCTTCACGCTCGGCACCAGCTCCTGGCGCATCGAGGACATCACCCGCGACCGCGTCCTGGTCTCCCCCGCGCCGGGCGTGCCGGGCCGGCTGCCCTTCTGGAAGGGCGACCAGCTGGGCCGCCCGCTGGAGCTGGGCCGCGCGGTCGGCGCGTTCCTGCGCGAGATCGGCTCCCTGGCCCGCGACGACGCGCGCCTGCGCCTGGTCGCCGCCGGTCTCGACGCGTGGGCGGCCGACAATGTGCTGTCGTACCTGGACGAGCAGCGCGAGGCCTGCGGCCATGTCCCCGACGACCGCACCATCGTGGTGGAGCGCTTCCGCGACGAGCTGGGCGACTGGCGGATCGTGGTGCACTCCCCCTTCGGCGCCCAGGTCCACGCCCCGTGGGCGCTCGCCCTGGGCGCCCGCCTCGGCGAGCGCTACGGCATGGACTCCCAGGTCATGCACGCCGACGACGGCATCGTGCTGCGGCTGCCCGACGCCGATCTGATGGGCCTGGACCTGCTGGACCAGGAGCCCGGGAAGGCGGGCACGGAGTACGACGCCGAGCAGGCCCCGATCGGCGCGGCGGACGTCGTCTTCGACAAGGGCGAGGTCGACCAGGTCGTCACCGACCAGGTCGGCGGCTCCGCCCTGTTCGCCGCCCGCTTCCGCGAATGCGCCGCCCGCGCGCTGCTGCTGCCCCGCCGCAGCCCCGGCAAGCGCACCCCGCTCTGGCAGCAGCGCCAGCGCGCCTCACAGCTCCTTGAGGTCGCGGGCGAGTACGGCTCCTTCCCGATCGTCCTGGAGGCGGTCCGCGAGTGCCTCCAGGACGTCTTCGACGTCCCCGGGCTGGTCGAGCTGATGGGCGACCTGGAGTCCCGCAGGGTCCGCCTGGTCGAGGTCACCACCCCCGAGCCGTCCCCCTTCGCCCGCTCCCTCCTCTTCGGGTACGTCGCCCAGTTCCTGTACGAGGGGGACTCACCGCTCGCCGAGCGCCGCGCGGCGGCCCTCTCCCTGGACTCGCGGCTGCTGGCGGAGCTGCTCGGCCAGGCGGAGCTGCGTGAACTGCTCGACGCCGAGGTGCTCGCCGAGCTGGAGCGCGAGCTGCAATGGCGTACCGAGGACCGCCGGGTCAAGGACGCCGAGGGCGTGGCCGACCTGCTGCGGATGCTCGGTCCGCTCACCGACGCCGAGCTGGCCGAGCGCGGCGCCGACCCGCCGTGGGCACCGGAGCTGGCCCGCGCCCGCCGTGCCATCAAGGTCCGGGTGGCGGGCGCCGACCACTGGGCGGCGATCGAGGACGCCGGGCGCCTGCGCGACGCGCTCGGCACGGCACTGCCGGTGGGGGTCCCCGAGGCGTTCACCGAGCCCGTGAAGGACCCGCTGGGCGACCTCCTCGCCCGCTACGCCCGCACCCACGGCCCGTTCACGTCGGTCACCCTGGCGGCCCGGTTCGGCCTCGGCGTGGCCGTCACGGAGGGCGGTCTCCAGCGCCTCGCGGCGGCGGGGAGGGTCGTCCAGGGCGAATTCCATCCCGCGGGCATCGGTCAGGAGTGGTGCGACGCGGCCGTACTGCGCCGGTTGCGCCGCCGCTCCCTGGCCGCGCTGCGGCAAGAGCTGGAGCCGGTGCCTCCGGCTGCCCTCGCGCAGTTCCTGCCGCAGTGGCAGCACATCGGCCCGGGCCACGCCCTGCGCGGAGCGGACGGCCTGGTCCGCGCGGTCGAGCAGCTCCAGGGCGCCTCCGTCCCCGCCTCCGCGCTGGAGAAGCTGATCCTGCCGTCCCGCGTCACGCACTACACGGCCGCCCTGCTCGACGAGCTGACGGCGGCCGGGGAGGTCGTGTGGGCGGGCGCCGGTTCGCTGCCCGGCAAGGACGGCTGGGTCTCGCTCTATCTGGCGGACGCGGCCCCCCTGCTGCTGCCCGAGCCCCACCCCCTGGAGCTGACGGCCCTGCACGAGTCGGTGCTGACCACCCTGGCCGGCGGCTACGGCCTGTTCTTCCGCCAGATCGCCGACCAGGTCCGCGCCACCACCCACCCCGACGCCACCGACCCGCACCTGGCCGACGCCCTCTGGGACCTGGCCTGGTCCGGCCGCCTCACCAACGACACGCTGACCCCCATGCGCGCCCTTCTGGGCTCGGGCCGCACGGCGGGCTCCACGGCCCACCGGGCCAAGCGGGCCGTCCCGCGCGGTCGTTACGGCTCCCTGACGGCGGCCGCCCGCCCCGCCTCCCGCAGCGGCCCCCCGACCGTCGCGGGCCGCTGGTCCCTGCTCCCGCCCCGCGAGCCGGACCCCACGGTCCGCGCCCACGCCCTCGCCCGTACGCTCCTCGACCGGCACGGCGTGGTGACCCGGGGCGCCGTCGCCGCCGAGGGCGTGGAGGGCGGCTTCTCGGCGACGTACCGCATCCTCTCCGCCTTCGAGGACAGCGGCCAGGCCCGGCGCGGCTATGTGGTCGAGGGCCTGGGCGCCGCACAGTTCGCCATGGACGGCGCCGTGGACCGCCTCCGCGCGGTGGCCAACGCCCGCGAACGCGGCGGGGCGCTCACCGCGCCGGGCACCGGACTCCCCTACGACACAGGCGGTTTCCCCGACGACAGCCCCCACGCCGGAGGCCCGGCCGACGAGAGCACCCCGAACTCCGACCACGACTGGACGACGGCGTTCGACACGGACTCCCCACACGCCACCGGCTCCCCCCTGGACCCGGCCCCGGTCTCCGGCGCGGACTCCCCCGCCGACACCAACCGGGCGACCGCGCCCCCAGATTTCCGGGACTTCCCGGATTCCCCGGATTTCCGCCCCACCCCCGGCGACTACATCTCCCCGCGCGACCACCCCCGGCAGGACCCCTCCCCCTGGCTGACCACCCCTCGTTCGCCCCACACCTCCGGCTCGCGAAGACCACCCGCGCCCCGGGCCCTCGTCATGGCCGCCGCCGACCCCGCCAACGCCTACGGCGCCGCCCTGCCCTGGCCCGAGCCCCCGACGGGCGCCGGGCACAAGCCGGGCCGCAAGGCGGGTTCCCTGGTGGTCCTCGTGGACGGCGAACTGGCGCTCTACATGGAACGCGGCGGCAAGACCCTGCTGGCCTGGCCCGCGGACCCCCAGGCCGAGGTCACCGACGACCCCCGGCTACGGGAAGCGGCCGAGGCCCTGGCCGCGTCCGCCCGCGCGGGCTCACTCGGCACGGTCACGGTCGAACGCGTGAACGGCACTGCGGCCCTGACCTCCCCCTTCGGCACCCTCCTGGAGGCAGCGGGCTTCATCGCCACCCCCCGCGGCCTACGCCTGCGCGCATGACCCCGACCGCCGGGCCCACCAGCCCCACACAACCCACCACGCCGACGCAACCCACTGCCCCGGCCCATCCCCCTACCCCGCACCAGCCCGCCACCTCGCCCCAGCCGACCACCCCCGACGGAGCACGCCCCCTGGCCCGGACCACCCCTCTGCCGCCCATGCCACCCTGGACCCATGCCCGAGGGTGACACGGTCTGGCAGGCGGCGCGGCGGCTGCACACCGCGCTGGCCGGCCGGGTCCTGACCCGCTCCGACCTGCGCGTCCCGAAGTACGCCACGGCCGACCTCACCGGCCGCAAGGTGCTGGACGTCACCCCGCGCGGCAAACACCTGCTGACCCGCATCGAGGGCGGAGTGACCCTCCACTCCCACCTGAAGATGGACGGCGCGTGGAAGGTGTTCGCAAACGGTCAGCGCTGGAGCGGCGGCCCCGCCCACCAGATCCGCGTGATCCTGGGCAACGCCGACCACACGGCCGTCGGCTACCGCCTCCCGGTCCTCGACCTCCTGCGCACCACCGACGAGGACCGTACGGTCGGCCACCTCGGCCCCGACCTCCTCGGCCCGGACTGGAATCCGGACCGCGCCCTCGCCCACCTCCTCACCGACCCGACCCGCCCCCTCGGCGAGGCCCTGCTGGACCAGCGCAATCTCGCCGGCATCGGCAATGTCTACAAGAGCGAGGTGTGCTTCCTGCTCGGCGCCACCCCGTGGCTCCCCGTCGGCGCCCTCCCCGCCGAGCGCGCCGCCCAGCTCCCACCCCTGGCCAAGAGCCTCCTCGAAGCCAACCGGGACCGCCCGGTCCGCAGCACGACCGGCCGCCGAGGACAGGACCTGTTCGTGTACGGCCGCGCGACCCGCCCCTGTCTGCGCTGCGGGACCCCGATCCGGGTGGCCGACCAGGGCGACGGCTCGCGGGAGCGCCCCACGTACTGGTGCCCTTCGTGCCAGCGAGGCCCCGCCCCGGCACCGGGCTCCCCCGCGACCCGCCGCACAACCAGCAGCCGCCCATCCCACCGCACTAATTGACGACCCGTCAGAAACACCCGTACCGCCCCCTTCATGGCCATGAACGCGTACGACCTCACCGGACGCACCGCCGTCGCCACCGACGCGACAAGCGGCATCGGCCGCGTCACGGCGGTGCTACCCGCCCGAGCCGGAGCCACCATGCACCGCGCGGACCTGGACACACGGGGCCTGCACGAAACAGCGACGGCGACGGCGATCAAGGCCGACGGCGGCACCGCACACACGCACCACCTCGACTTCACCGATCGCGCCCGCGTGCGGGAAGTCGTCGAGACCTGCGAGACGCTGCATGTCATGGCGCCGATCGCCGGGCTCATGCACAGCAGCCAGGTCCTGATGGCCTCAGGCGCCACCGACATCGGCGGCCCCGGCCTGCTCTGCTACGGCACGGCCAAGACTGCGGTGGTCCAACTGACCAAGACCCTCGCCACGAAGGTCGGCCGCCACAGCATCCACGTCAACGCGGTCGCCCCGGACTGGATCCGCACCCCGATGACCCAGCACCCGCCGACTTCCAGCCCCGTTCCCCCACCGAGCCCCTCAGGCCCGCAGGTCACCGCTCGGCCGTGCAGGCCACCTCGAAGATGCGGCCCAGGCCATCCCGTACGAGCCTGCCCTCCCCCACAGCCAGCCCGACTCACCCCACCCCGACAAGCCCACCCCCACGAACGCCCCCGCGAACACCCCTCACTCCCGCCCCGGCGGCCTCCGCCGCCACCTCCGCACGGCCCGCCGACGCCACCCGCCCCCACCGGATGAACGGGAATCACAAGAAGCACGGGATTCACCAAACCCACCAGAGCCGACCGCCATCCCGGACACCCCTGCCACCCCTCGCACCCCCTGCGATCCCGACACCCCCGCAGCCAAATCCCCCGCCCCACCCCCCACACCAACAACCACGCCCACACCACCCCCGCTCCCCACCCCAACCCCCCGCCAAGCCGCCCGCCACCGCCCAGCCCCCACCGCCCCGGCCGCCCGCGACTTGGGCACGCAATGCACCGGCAGCAGACTCAGCCCCCACCCCCCGGCCGCGACCGCACCTTCCACCGCCCCCGCGTCGGGCGCGACGGCGAGCCGGACAACGGCCCACCACCACACCGCCCCGAACGCCAGTCCAGCCCCCCAGCGCGCTATCCGCCCCGCCATGGTCCCTCCTCAGGCTCGACGCTAGAACGCGCCCCGCACGGACCGGCAGGGCGCACCGGCGACAGACAGGCGCGCATACCCACGCCACACCGCCCCCACCCCGCCGCAGCGCACCACCTACGCCCTGCCCACCCATAAGCCCCGAACCCCGGCCCCGGCCTCCGCCTCCGCCGCACAACGGACCCAGTCACACCCACCCCCCACCCCCACCCCCCTCAATCGTTCGCGGCCTGGAACATCCAATGATGCTTCTCAAGATCCGCCGTGATCCCGATGAAGATGTCCTGCGACACCGGATCCGGCTTCTCGGTCGCCGCCACCCGCTCCCGCATCCGGGTGATCGCCGCACCCAGCGCCTCCGTCAGCACCCGCACGGCGTCGTCGTCCTTGACCCAGTCGTTCGGCACCGCCCCGATCCCGCTGCCGCCGGCGACGGTCTTCGCCCGCCCGTCCGGGGACACCCCGAGCGCCGAGGCCCGTTCGGCGACGGTGTCGGAGTGCGCTCGCGCGGACGCCACGACATCGTCCAGTTGAAGATGTACGGATCGAAAACGGGGACCGACGACATTCCAGTGGACCTGTTTCGCCACCAGCGAGAGATCCACGAGGTCCACGAGGGCGGACTGAAGCGCCTCGGCCACGACTTTCAGGTCCGCATCGGGCAGCGGGCTCTTGACGACGTACATCAGACCTCCGTTGACGGCCCCGAGAACTGTCCCTCCACGATGACCGCAACACCGAAGACCGGCAAACGGAGCAAAACCTCCACCAAAAGCGACCCCGCTCATCACGACCGGGAACGCAAAAACCCCGACCCGGCTCCCAGGGGACTCACACTCCCTGGAGAAGCCCGGACCGGGGCCTCAACACACTCGCGCGTCGAACACCCCCGCGCGCCGCCTCAAGGGCAGACGCACAGGAATCTCACGCGGCGACCACATCCACCGCCTCGGCGGCGGGCGCCTTGATCGTGACCCGTTCCGGCGGCACACCGGCCACCGAGACGGCACCCAGCATCGGTCGGACCGGCCTGGGTACTGGTTCGCTGGGAGTGACCGCAGCGGACTGGGCCAGCTCGGCGAGGGCGAGCTCATCGCTCACTTCGCGCATGAGCTCGGACATCCGTACGTCCAACGCGTCGCAGATCGCGGCGAGCAGCTCGGAGGAAGCCTCCTTCTGCCCCCGCTCCACCTCGGAGAGATAGCCGAGCGAGACTCGGGCGGAGGAGGAGACTTCGCGCAGAGTACGGCCCTGGCGCTGGCGCTGCCGACGCAGCACGTCACCCAGCAGGCGACGGAGCAGAATCATCGGTGGCTCCCTCCTCGGACCGCGTAACCGCATCCTTCACGCCCCACCGTACCGCCTTGCGCCGCGGCCGTGCGGGGAGCGATGTCGTGTTCACTCAGGGCTGCAAACATCAAAACCCCCCGTTCTGTTCCGTATCCTGTGCCCGCTCATTCCCGGTCTGTTCGCCCGCCAGCTGCTCAAGAAGCAGCGCGAGTACGCTCCGTACACTCTCCATACGGATTTCCTCGCGGTCGCCGTTCAACCGCAGGGCCAGCACTTTTCCGCCACCGGCAGAATCGGAAACCGCTCCGCCCGACGCCGAAACGACCGCGTCCGTCCCGGAAACGACACCATTCGACGTCGAACCGACTCGCTCGGCCTCAGAAACAATTGCGTTCGCCCCCGAGACCGCTGTCTCGGCCCCCGAAACGGCAGTGTCCGCCCCGGAATCAACTACGCCGGCCCTGGAATCATCTACGCCCGCCCCCGAAACGCCTGTCTCCGCCCCCGAAACCCGGCCATCCGGCTCAGAAACGCCGTTTCCCGTCCTGGAATCCCCTCCCCCAGGCCCGACGACAGCCACGAAAACCGTCCCCACCGGCTGCCCGTCCTGCGGCTCGGGACCCGCGACCCCGGTCGTCGCCACGCCCCAGTCGGCGCCCAGCACCCCCCGCACACCGGCCGCCATCTGCCCCGCGACCTGCGCGTCCACCGCGCCGCGCGCCGCCAGGAGCCCGGCGTCCACACCCAGCACCCGGTGCTTGAGGTCGGTCGCGTACGCCGTCACCGACCCCCGGAACACCTGGGACGCCCCGGGCACCGTCGTGAGCGCCGCCGCGACCAGTCCGCCGGTCAGCGACTCGGCGACGGCGATGGTCTCGCCTCTCACCCTCAGTAGTCGCACCACGTCGGCGGCCGTGGAACTCACGCGTCTGTCTCCTGTGCCGCCGCCCTGCGCTCGGCGATCCCCTGCCGGCGCAGCACAATGGCTTGTCGTACATAGTCCAGACCGGTCAGCACGGTCAGGACGACCGCCGCGGCCATCACCCACCACCGCAGGGTGGCCAGCCAGCCCGTCAGCGCCAGGACATACATCCCCACGGCCACGCCCTGGGTGAGGGTCTTGACCTTGCCGCCGCGACTCGCCGGGATGACGCCGTACCGAATGACCAGAAAACGCAGCAGCGTGACACCGAGTTCCCGGCCGAGGATGACGGCCGTGACCCACCACGGCAGGTCACCCAGCGCCGAGAGACAGATCAGCGCCGCCCCCATGATGGCCTTGTCGGCGATGGGGTCGGCGATCTTCCCGAAGTCGGTGACGAGATCGTACGTACGGGCCAGATGACCGTCGAACAGATCGGTGATCATGGCGATGGCGAAGGCGGCCCAGGCCAGTGACCGCCAGGCCGGGTCGTACCCGCCGTCGGCCAGCATCAGCGCGACGAACGCCGGCACCAGCACCAGCCGCAGCATGGTCAGCAGGTTGGCGATGTTCCACACACTCGCCTGATTGACGGCCGCCGCGGCCAGCTTCCCGCCCCGCACGGCACGGCCCCCCGCCTCCCCGCCCTCGGCGTCGCCGCCCCCTTTCGGGGAACCGTCGCCCTCCGCACCACGAGCCAAGCCGGCGAAGTCCGCCCCGGAGCCCCCAGCAGCACCCACACCGGACACCCGAGCAGAAACCCCGGATACGCCTGATACGCCGGATGCCCCGGTGACCTCAGATGCCCCCGCTGCCTCAGACACTCCAGACGTCCCAGACACTCCAGACGCCCCCGACGTCCCACCTCTCCCGGACGTCCCAGCCACTCCAGAAACCCCGGACCCCGCGGACCCCGCGGACCCTCCAGACACCCCGGAATCCCCGCCCCCCACGGCACGATCCCCCTCGCCGGAGCCTCCCGCACGGCCGGCTCCGGCGGAGCCACCCACACCGTTCACCCCGGCGGAGCCCCCCGCGGCCGATGCCGGGACTCCCGTCATCTGCCCGCCTCCTCACGGCCCGCGAGCGAGCCCCGCAACGGCTCGGCCATCAGCGGCTCGGCCACCAGGTCGACACCTTCCGTACCGACCACCTTCGCCTCGACCATACGGCCGACGCTCAGCCCCGCGCCGCTCGTGAGCAGCACCTGGCCGTCCGTCTCGGGCGCCTGGTGCTCCCCGCGGCCGCACACCCCGTCCGCGGTGTCGACCGACTCGACAAGCACCCGCAGCGTTTCCCCGAGGCGCTCCTCGGCCCGCTGCGAGACAAGCTCCTCGGCCCGCCGGGAGACATGGGCCAGCCGCTCGGCGACGACGTCGGTGTCGAGCTTGTTCTCGTAAGTCGCCGCCTCCGTGCCGTCCTCGTCCGAGTAGCCGAACACCCCGATGGCGTCGAGCCGCGCGTGGTCGAGGAACCGCTCCAGCTCGGCGAGGTCGGCCTCGCTCTCGCCGGGGAAGCCCACGATGAAGTTGGAGCGCACACCGGCCTGGGGCGCCTTGCCCCGGATGGTGTCGAGCAGTTCCAGGAACCGGTCGGTGTCCCCGAAACGCCGCATCGCGCGCAGCACATCGGGCGCGGAGTGCTGGAAGGACAGATCGAAGTACGGGGCGATCTTGGGCGTGGAGGTCAGGACGTCGATCAGGCCGGGCCGCATCTCGGCGGGCTGGAGGTAGCTGACCCGCACCCGCTCGATGCCGTCGACATCGGCCAGCTCCGGCAGCAGTGACTCCAGCAGCCGGATGTCACCGAGGTCCTTGCCGTACGACGTGTTGTTCTCGGAGACCAGCATGATCTCCTTGACGCCCTGCTCGGCCAGCCACCGCGTCTCGTTCAGCACATCGCTGGGCCTACGGGAGATGAAGGAGCCACGGAAGGACGGGATGGCGCAGAAGGTGCAGCGCCGGTCGCAGCCGGAGGCGAGCTTGACCGAGGCGACCGGGGAGCCGTCGAGTCTGCGGCGCAGCGGCGCGCGCGGGCCGGAGGCGGGCGCGAGGCCGTCCGGGAGGTCGGCCGGAGCGTGTCCCGGCAGGGCGACGGACGCGGCGGACCCCTGTCGCTCGGCGGGGCTGACCGGCAGCAGCTTGCGCCGGTCGCGCGGGGTGTGGGAGGCGTGCACCCCACCGGAGAGGATGGTCTGCAACCGGTCGGAGATGTCCGCGTAGTCGTCGAACCCGAGCACACCGTCGGCCTCGGGGAGCGCCTCGGCCAGTTCCTTGCCGTACCGCTCGGCCATGCAGCCCACGGCCACCACGGCCTGGGTCCGGCCGTGTCCCTTGAGGTCGTTGGCCTCCAGCAGGGCGTCGACGGAGTCCTTCTTGGCGGCGTCGACGAATCCGCAGGTGTTCACGACGGCGACGTCGGCGTCCTCGGCGTCCCCGACCAGCTCCCAGCCGTCCGCCTCCAGACGGCCCGCGAGCTCCTCGGAGTCCACCTCGTTTCGGGCGCAGCCAAGCGTGACGAGTGCGACGGTACGGCGTTCAGGCATGGGCTCAAGACTACTTCGTCCCACTGACACCCCACGCCGACGGGGCCACGGCGATCTTGCCCGCACCGCACCGCACACCCGAGCGAAGCCACCCTTCAAGCCCTGCTCACGGCCCTGGCAAAGCCACCTCACAGCGACCGCACAACCTCCGCACGGCACCCGGCGAACCCGGCCCACACGCCGCCCGGGCAAACCCCACCCACCTACCAAGGCCCGCCCAGCGCGCCCCTCACCCCACCTGCGGATCCCCCTTCGTGTACGTCAACCGCTCCACGGCCCCCGGCTGCCAGTCCTCGTCGATCTTCTTCCCGTTCACATGCATCTGGATGGCGCCCGCGTCGCCGAGCACCAGGTTGATCTTGGAGCTGTCCTGGAAGGTCTTGGACTCGCCCTGCTTGAGCAGCCCGTCGAAGAGCAGCCGGCCGTTGTGGTCCTTGGCGGAGATCCAGCTGCGTCCGTCGGTGGCGCTGACCTGGACGGTCACCTTGTCCTGCGGCGCCGCCGCGATCGCGCTCTCGGTCGGGTCGGGCTCGGGGTCGGCGGGCTTGCTGGTGTTCGCGGACGGCGCGGAGGACGTGCCGGTCGACGGCGTCGTGCCCTCGGCGACCTGGTCCTTGGAGCCGCCGTCGGACTCGCCCTTGAACATCGTGAACCCGGCGAAGCCGATCACGGCGACGATCGCGGCGACCATGGCCGCCGTCCAGTTCGGCCCCCGGCGCTCCGGACGGATCCGCTCCGCCTCGAACAGCGGGGCCGCCGGCGTCGGGGCGGGCCGCCCGCCGTGCTCGGCGTCGTACTGCGCGACCAGCGGTCCGGGATCGAGGTGCACGGCCTTCGCCAGGGTCCTGAGGTGCCCGCGCGCGTAGACGTCACCGCCGCAGGGCGAGAAGTCGTCGGCCTCGATCGCGTGCACGATGGCGATCCGGACCCGGGTGGCGGTACTCACGTCGTCGACGGTCAGTCCGGCCGTGATCCGCGCCTGGTGGAGCGCGCGGCCGATCGAGAGGCGGGGCTCATCGGTTGCATCGGATACGTCTTCGAACGGACGCTCGTCTTCAGGGAAGTTGCCGATGGACACGGGGGCGCCTTTCGAGGTGTAGCCACCTGTGCTGGAAGTTCAGTTTGCGGGGGTGCGAAAGGGTGGGGCAACCGGGCAGTAGCACTTTGTACGCCATCGGTATGGCCTGTCGTACCGATGGTCGTACCGATGACGGGACAGCTGTTTCGCGCTTCCCTCAACTTGACGTACGCCGAAGGGAAACGGTTGCTCAATGATCCCCTACGACCGCGTCACGATGATCCCCTAATAGGAGACACCCACGATGCGAATGGATCACGATCACGCATCCACCCATATCACCTTCCTGGGCCCGACCCCCCACGGCTACCCCGCCGTCTCCCCACGAATCACCGCGAGCACCCCGTCCAGCTCATCCGGCTTCACCAGGACGTCCCGCGCCTTGGACCCCTCGCTCGGCCCGACGATGTTCCGCGACTCCATCAGATCCATCAGCCGGCCGGCCTTGGCGAAGCCCACCCGCAGCTTGCGCTGGAGCATGGACGTCGATCCGAACTGCGTGGACACGACCAGCTCGGCCGCCTGGCACAGCAGGTCGAGGTCGTCGCCGATGTCCTCGTCGATCTCCTTCTTCTGCTTGCTCCCCACGACGACGTCGTCCCGGAAGACCGGCGCCATCTGGTCCTTGCAGTGCTGGACGACGACCGCCACCTCGTCCTCGGTGATGAAGGCGCCCTGCATACGGGTCGGCTTGTTGGCCCCCATCGGCAGGAACAGCCCGTCGCCCTTGCCGATCAGCTTCTCGGCGCCGGGCTGGTCGAGGATGACCCGCGAGTCGGCCAGCGAGGAGGTGGCGAAGGCGAGCCGCGAGGGCACGTTCGCCTTGATCAGACCGGTGACGACATCCACCGAGGGCCGCTGGGTCGCCAGCACGAGGTGGATACCGGCCGCGCGCGCGAGCTGCGTGATGCGCACGATCGAGTCCTCGACATCCCGCGGCGCCACCATCATCAGGTCGGCCAGCTCATCGACGATCACCAGCAGATACGGATACGGCGACAGCTCCCGCTCGCTGCCCTCGGGCGTCTTCAGCTTGCCGGTGCGAACGGCCTCGTTGAAGTCGTCGATGTGCCGGTACCCGAACGCCGCCAGGTCGTCGTAGCGCAGATCCATCTCCCGTACGACCCACTGGAGCGCCTCGGCGGCCCGCTTCGGGTTGGTGATGATCGGCGTGATCAGGTGCGGAATGCCCTCGTAGGCGGTCAGCTCGACGCGCTTGGGGTCGACCAGCACCATCCGGACGTCCTCCGGGGACGCCCGCATCATGACCGAGGTGATCAGACAGTTGATGCAGGACGACTTGCCGGAGCCGGTGGCGCCGGCGACCAGCAGGTGGGGCATCTTCGCCAGCGAGTGCATGACATAGCCGCCCTCGACGTCCTTGCCGAAGGCGACCAGCATCGGATCGTCGTCCTCCGCCGACTCCGCGAGCCGCAGCACGTCCCCGAGGTTGACCATCTCCCGGTCGGTGTTCGGGATCTCGATGCCGACCGCCGACTTCCCGGGGATCGGGCTGATGATCCGCACGTCCGGGCTGGCGACGGCATAGGCGATGTTCTTGGTCAGGGCGGTGATCCGCTCGACCTTCACGGCCGGGCCCAGCTCCACCTCGTAGCGGGTGACGGTCGGCCCGCGCGTGAAGCCGGTGACGGCGGCGTCGACCTTGAACTCGGTGAAGACATTGGTCAGTGAGGCGACGATCGCGTCATTGGCGGCGCTGCGCACCTTGCCGGGCCCGCCGCGCTCCAGCAGGTCGAGCGGCGGCAGGGAGTAGGTGATGTCGCCGGACAGCCGGAGCTGCTCCGCGCGGGGCGGCAGATCGCGCACCTCCGCCGGCGGCGCCTTGGTGAGGTCGAGGACCTCCGGCTTGAGCTTCTCCTGCTGGGGCCGCGCGGCCGGAACCGGCGTCGGCGCGGGCAGGGGCGTCGGCGTGGTCTCCTCCCGGTCGCCCACCCGCACGCCCTGGGTGAGGTCGGCGACCAGCGGCGAGGGCGGCATGCCGTGCAGCACGGCACCGTCCAGATCCGCCGCTGCCGCCGCGGCGATGTCCACGGCGTCCAGCTGCCGGTCCATCGCGGGCTGCGGCACCGCGGAACGCCTGGGCCGCCCGCGACGCCGCGAGAGGGCCTCCTGCTCGGCTCCCTCGGGGTCGTACGGCTCCGGGCCCGCCCCGCCGCGTTTGCGCGTTCGCGCGGGCAGCGCCTCGCGCCACTGCTCGTCGTAGCGCTGCTCGTCGTAGCGGCGCTCGTCCTCGTCCCGCTCGTCCGTCTCCGGATCGTGGACGAGTCCGAGGCGCACCCCGAGCTGCCGCAGCCGCTGCGGAATCGCGTTGACCGGCGTGGCGGTGACGACCAGCAGCCCGAACACGGTCAGCAGGGCCAGCAAGGGCACGGCCAGCACATCGGTCATCGTGTACGACAGGGGCGTCGCCGCTCCCCAGCCGATGAGCCCGCCCGCGTCCCTTATCGCCAGCATGCCGTCACTGCGCGCGGGCGAGCCGCACGCGATGTGCACCTGGCCGAGCACCCCGATGACCAGCGCGGACAGCCCGATGACGATCCGTCCGTTCGCGTCGGGCTGTTCCGGATGGCGGATGAAGCGCACGGCGACGACCGTGAGCAGAATCGGCACCAGCAGATCGAGCCGCCCGAAGGCCCCGGTCACCAGCATCTCGACCAGGTCCCCGACCGGCCCGCGCAGGTTCGACCATGTACCGGCGGCGACGATCAGCGCGAGTGCCAGCAGCAGCAGGGCGACGCCGTCCTTGCGGTGCGCCGGATCCAGATTCTTGGCGCCTCGCCCTATGCCGCGGAACACCGCCCCGACGGCGTGCGCCAGTCCCAGCCAGACGGCCCGTACCAGCCGGTACACACCACCGGTCGGACTGGGCGCCGGCTTCGGCGCGGGCGCCGCCCTCTTCGCGGCGGGCTTCTTCGCGGCGGCCTTCTTGGCGGGCGCCTTCTTCGCGGGAGCCTTTTTCGCGGCGGCCTTCTTCGCCGGAGCCGCCGCCTTCCTAGCGGGCTGCTTCTTGGCTGCGGAGGGACGTGAGGCCATGGGTGTGAGATTACCTGTGGAGACCCCAAGGGACACGCGTGCCCACACCTTCACCCATTCGTGTCGCCGTCACGGAGACGCGATGCTGACGTGGGGTCATGAGGCCGTATCCAGGGGCCGTCCAGACGCTGGAGGCCCGCACGCGAGGAAGCCGGGGACGGGGGCGGTGGGTGCAGCCGAGGAGGGTGAGGGCGCCAACACCCCGCCGCGCACAGCGGGCGCCGGGCGCGGCACAACGCCCTGCCGCGTCGGGCTCAGTTCGGCGAGGGCACCGCGGCGGCGCCGCCGGTACCGGGCTCCAGTGCGTCCAGCGCCCGCCGCAAACCCGTGAGCTTGCGCTCCAGATGCGCCGCCGTGGCCACCGCCGCCGCGTCCGCGGACTCGTCGTCCAGCTGCTTGGACAGCGCCTCGGCCTGCTCCTCGACCGCCGCGAGCCGCGCGGACAGCTCGGCGAGCAGCCCGACCGGTTCCTTCCCGGGACCGACGCCGCTCCGGCCGCCGCCCTCCAACTGGAGCCGCAGCAAAGCCGCCTGCTCTCTCAGCTGGCAGTTCTTCATGTACAGCTCGACGAACACCGACACCTTCGCCCGCAGCACCCACGGGTCGAACGGCTTGGAGATGTAGTCGACCGCACCCGCCGCGTACCCGCGGAACGTGTGATGCGGTCCGTGGTTGATCGCGGTGAGGAAGATGATCGGGATGTCCCGCGTGCGCTCCCGCCGCTTGATGTGGGCGGCGGTCTCGAAGCCGTCCATGCCCGGCATCTGGACATCCAGCAGAATGACCGCGAAATCGTCCGTGAGCAGTGCTTTGAGCGCTTCCTCCCCGGACGATGCCCGGACCAGCGTCTGATCGAGCGCCGAAAGGATCGCCTCCAGCGCGAGCAGATTCTCCGGCCGGTCATCGACCAGGAGGATCTTGGCCTTCTGCACCATGGCCCGCCCTCCTCGCCCCGGCATGGGGCCTCCCCTGTCCGCAGGACTTGGGGAGGCTCCGTCGGGAGCCACCCCAGGGGACGACTCCGTCTCGCCGCCCGTCCTCGTGCCGGTCATCGTAGCCGCACCCTGCCTGTCGCCACACCCTGTCACCGAGATGTCACTGTGCACGTAGCAGAAACGCGGCGGGAGACCAGAAGGTTCCCCGAATCGCGTACGTCCGCACGACGCCGAGCACACTGCGTCAGCAACTCCGCGTGAACACTCAACCTTTCCCGCCCCCGCGCCCCCGCGCGGGCCCGCCCGCGCGGGGGCAACCCGACGCGCCCGTCCACATCACTCCAGGTCACTCCACGTCATTTCCCGGTCGTTGCAGGGTCATCTCCGAGTCGTCGCCGGGTCGTCGCCGGGTCACTCCCCCCGCATCCACTGCCGCATCACCGCCAGCAGATGGTCCGGGTCGACCGGCTTGGTCACATAGTCCGACGCGCCGGACTCGATCGCCTTCTCCCGGTCGCCCTTCATCGCCTTCGCGGTCAGCGCGATGATCGGCAGCCCCGCGAACTGCGGCATCCGCCGGATCGCCGTGGTCGTCGCGTATCCGTCCATCTCCGGCATCATGATGTCCATCAGCACGACCGCCACGTCGTCGTGCTGCTCCAGCACCTCGATGCCCTCCCTGCCGTTCTCGGCGTACAGCACCGAAAGCCCGTGCTGCTCCAGGACGCTGGTCAGGGCGAAGACATTGCGGATGTCGTCGTCGACGATCAGCACCTTCTCGCCGCCGAACCGCAGCCCTTCCAGGGGCTCGTGGTCGGCCACCCGGCCCTCGGCCGCCCAGCTCCCCGAATGCCGCATGGACGCGCGCGAGAACGCCTCCGTCCCCCGGCGCCGCCGCCGGAACAGCGCCGCCGCACCGTTCTGCGTCTCCTGGTACGACTTCACCTCCGCCGGCGTCTCGATCTCGGGGACGGCCGGACGCGCCTCGATGGCCGTCAGCTCGGGCGGCTGCGTGGCCTGCTGGTAGCCCTGCGCGGGCAGCTCGGTCGGGTGCAGCGGCAGATACAGCGTGAACGTCGAGCCGCGGCCCGGCTCGCTCTGCGCGTAGATCTCCCCGCCGAGCAACTGCGCGATCTCCCGCGAGATCGACAGCCCGAGGCCCGTACCGCCGTACTTGCGGCTGGTCGTGCCGTCGGCCTGCTTGAACGCCTCGAAGATCACCCGCATCTTGCCGGCCGCGATACCGATCCCGGTGTCGGTCACCGAGAACGCGATCAGCTCGGCGCCCGCGTCCGTCACGGACCCGGCCTCCAGCAGCTGCTCGCGGATGAACTGCGGTACGTCCGCCCCGGCCGGCCGGATCACCAGCTCGACCGAGCCGGAGTCGGTGAACTTCACCGCGTTGGACAGCAGATTGCGCAGCACCTGAAGGAGCCGCTGCTCGTCGGTGTGCAGGGTGGCCGGCAGTTCCGGTGACACCCGCACCGACAGGTCCAGGCCCTTCTCCGCGGTCAGCGGCCGGAAGGTGGCCTCGACGTAGTCCACCAGCTGGACCAGCGCGATCCTGGTCGGGGAGACGTCCATCTTGCCCGCCTCGACCTTCGACAGATCGAGGATGTCGTTGATCAGCTGGAGCAGATCGGATCCGGCGCCATGGATGGTCTCGGCGAACTCGACCTGCTTCGGCGTGAGGTTCCCGTCGGCGTTGTCGGCGAGCAGCTTGGCGAGGATCAGCAGCGAGTTCAGGGGCGTCCGCAGCTCGTGCGACATATTGGCGAGGAACTCGCTCTTGTAGCGCATGGAGACCGCGAGTTGCTCGGCGCGCTCCTCCAGGACCTGCCGGGCCTCCTCGATCTCGGTGTTCTTCACCTCGATGTCCCGGTTCTGCCGGGCCAGCAGCTCGGCCTTCTCCTCCAGCTCCGCGTTGGACGCCTGGAGGGCCTTCTGCCGGTTCTCCAGCTCCTCGGACCGCTCCCGCAGTTGCTCGGTCAGCTCCTGCGACTGCTTCAGCAGCACCTCGGTCTTGGTGTTGACGGAGATGGTGTTGACGCTGGTCGCGATCATCTCCGCGATCTGGTTGAGGAAGTCCTTCTGGATGTGCGTGAACGGCGTGAAGGAGGCCAGCTCGATCACCCCGAGCACGTTGCCCTCGAACAGCACCGGCAACACGATCACCTGCGCGGGCGACGCCTCGCCGAGCCCGGAGGAGA
The DNA here is from genome assembly GCF_042790455.1 of Streptomyces sp. NPDC056734. NCBI lineage: Bacteria > Bacillati > Actinomycetota > Actinomycetes > Kitasatosporales > Streptomycetaceae > Streptomyces > Streptomyces sp. NPDC056734. Next base: position 8,446 of record NZ_JBHTZD010000021.1, on the reverse strand, counting down.
TCTTCAGATAGCCGCTGGGCGCGTTCTCCACGAGGATCGTGCGCTTCTCGTGGGCCGCGGTGCCCACCAGCGCCTCACCCGGCCGGAACGAGGTCGGCATGGAGCCCATCGAGTAGCCGTACGAGCCCAGCATCCGCAGCTCGTAGTCGTCGTCCGAGCCGCTCGCCACGTCCTTGCCGTCCAGCAGCGGCATGGCGAGGAAGAACGCCCCGTGGTGCGCGGACACGACCGGCGTCAGCTCGCTCATGATCAGCGAGGCCACGTCCTCCAGGTCCCGGCGGCCCTGCATCAGGGCGGAGATCCGGGCGAGGTTGCCCTTGAGCCAGTCCTGCTCCTTGTTGGCGATGGTGGTGTCCCGCAGGTTGGCGATCATCTTGTTGATGTAGTCCTGGAGCTCCTGGATCTCGCCGGAGGCGTCCACGTCGATCTTCAGGTTCAGATCGCCCCGGGTCACCGCGGTCGCCACGCGCGCGATGGCCCGCACCTGCCGGGTAAGGTTTCCTGCCATTTCGTTCACGGACTCGGTGAGGTCCCGCCACGTCCCGTCGACGTCCCGCACCCGGGCCTGACCACCGAGCTGCCCTTCCGTGCCCACCTCGCGCGCGACGCGGGTGACCTCCTCCGCGAACGACGAGAGCTGGTCGACCATGGTGTTGATGGTCGTCTTGAGTTCGAGGATCTCCCCGCGCGCGTCGATGTCGATCTTCTTGGTCAGATCGCCCTTGGCGATGGCGGTCGTCACCATGGCGATGTTGCGCACCTGACCGGTCAGATTGGACGCCATCTGGTTCACCGACTCGGTGAGGTCCTTCCAGGTGCCCGCCACGCCCGGTACGTGCGCCTGGCCGCCCAGGATGCCGTCCGTACCCACCTCGCGCGCCACCTTGGTGACCTGCTCGGCGAACGAACTCAGCGTCTTGACCATCGTGTTGAAGGTGTCGGCGAGCTGCGCGACCTCACCGGCCGCCTCGATCGTCACCGTCCGCGTCAGATCGCCGTTGGCGACCGCCGCCGCGACCTGCGAGATGTTGCGCACCTGCATGGTCAGGTTCTTGGCCATCAGGTTGACGTTGTCGCTGAGGTCCTTCCAGATGCCGACGACGCCCGGGACATGCGCCTGACCGCCGAGGATGCCTTCGGTGCCGACCTCGCGGGCCACCTTGGTCACCTGCTCCGCGAAGGACGACAGCTGATCGACCATCGTGTTGACGGTCGTGACGAGTTCGAGGATCTCGCCCTTGGCGTCGACGGTGATCTTCTTGGAGAGGTCGCCCTTGGCGACCGCGGTGGTGACATCGGCGATGGACCGCACCTGGACGGTGAGGTTGTTCGCCATGAAGTTCACCGACTGGGTGAGGTCCTTCCAGGTGCCGGAGACACCCTGCACCTCGGCCTGGCCGCCCAGCTTGCCCTCGGTGCCGACCTCGCGGGCGACCCTGGTGACCTCCTCGGCGAACGAGGAGAGCTGGTCCACCATCGTGTTGAGGGTGTTCTTCAGCTCCAGGATCTCCCCGCGCGCGTCCACGGTGATCTTCTGCGACAGATCACCACGCGCGACCGCTGTGGCGACCTGGGCGATCTGCCGCACCTGGGCAGTAAGGTTTCCTGCCATTCCGTTCACGGAATCGGTCAGGTCCCGCCACACCCCGGCGACGCCCAGCACCTGCGCCTGACCGCCGAGCCGCCCCTCGGTGCCCACCTCGCGCGCCACCCGCGTCACCTGGTCGGCGAAGGCGGAGAGCTGGTCGACCATCGTATTGACGGTGTTCTTCAGCTCCAGGATCTCCCCGCGCGCGTCCACGGTGATCTTCTGCGACA
>NZ_JBHTZD010000021.1:0-6529 GCF_042790455.1 Streptomyces sp. NPDC056734 | reverse complement strand
AGATCACCACGCGCCACGGCGGTGGTGACCTGAGCGATCTGCCGCACCTGGGCGGTGAGATTGCCGGTGATGGAGTTCACCGAGTCGGTGAGTTCCTTCCAGGTCCCGGAGACCCCCGGCACCTGCGCCTGCCCGCCGAGCCGGCCCTCCGTGCCCACCTCCCGGGCCATCCGCACGACCTGCTCGGCGAACGACGACAGCTGGTCCACCATGGTGTTCACGGTGTTCTTCAGCTGGAGCATCTCGCCGGAGACATCGACGGTGACCTTCTGGGAGAGATCCCCGTTGGCGACCGCCGTGGTCACCTGGGCGATGTTGCGCACCTGCCCGGTGAGGTTGCGGAAGGCGGTGTTGACCGAGTCCGTCAGGTCCTTCCAGGTACCGGCCGCGCCCATCACCTGCGCCTGACCGCCCAGCTCGCCCTCGACCCCGATCTCCCGGGCGACCCGGGTGACCTCGGAGGAGAACGCCGAGAGCTGATCCACCATCGTGTTCACGGTGTTCTTCAGCTCAAGCATCTCGCCGGCCACGTTCACGGTGACCTTCTGCGACAGATCACCGCTGGCCACGGCGGTCGTCACGGCCGCGATGTCCCGCACCTGTGTGGTCAGGTTCCGGAAGACCGTGTTGACCGAATCGGTCAGATCCTTCCAGGTACCGGCCGCGCCGGGGACGTTCGCCTGTCCGCCGAGCCGGCCCTCGCCGCCCGTCTCGTTCGCCACGCGCGTGACCTCGTCGGCGAAGATCCGCAGCGTCTCGGTCATCTGATTGATCGTCTCGGCGAGCTGCGCGACCTCGCCGCGCGCCTGCACGGTCACCTTCTGCGACAGATCACCATTGGCGACGGCGGTGGTGACCTGTGAGATTCCCCGCACCTGGGCGGTGAGGTTTCCTGCCATGGTGTTGACCGAGTCGGTGAGTTCCTTCCACACCCCGGCCACTCCGGACACCTGGGCCTGACCGCCCAGCTCGCCCTCCGTGCCCACCTCGCGCGCGACCCGGGTCACCTCGGAGGAGAACGCCGAGAGCTGGTCCACCATCGTGTTGACGGTGACCTTCAGCTCCAGCATCTCGCCGGCCACGTCGACCGTGACCTTGCGCGACAGATCGCCCTTGGCCACCGCCGTCGTCACCAGCGCGATGTCCCGCACCTGCGCGGTCAGCCGGTTCGCCATCGTGTTGACGGACTCGGTCAGGTCCTTCCACGAACCCGACATCCCGCGCACCCGCGCCTGTCCACCGAGCTTGCCCTCGGTCCCGACCTCACTGGCAACCCGCGTGACCTCGTCGGTGAACGTCGACAACTGATCGACAAGGTTGTTGACAGTCCGCCCGACCTTCAGGAACTCACCCCGCAGCGGATGCCCCGGCCCCTCCGCCGCCTGCGCCCGCAACTCCATGCGCGGCGACAGATCCCCCTCGGCCACCGCCGACAGCACCCGGCCGACCTCGGAGACCGGCCGCACGAGATCGTCGACCAGCGCGTTCGAGGCGTCGATCGCGGCGCCCCAGGAGCCCTCCAGGGCCCCGGCCTCCAGCCGCTCGGTGAGTTTGCCGTCCCGCCCCACCACGCGCCGCACCCGCGACAGCTCACCGGTCAGATGGAGATTGCGCTCCGCGACCTCGTTGTAGACGGCGGCGATCTCCGCCATCACGCCGTCGCCGGACACCGTGAGCCGCTTGCGGAAGTTCCCGTCCCGCATGGCCACCAGAGCGGTCATCAGCCGGTCCAGGGCGGCCGTGTCCACCTCGGTGGTCCCGGTGCGTGGTTTACGCTGGTTCGTCGGGGACTGTCCGCCTTTCGCGCGCGTCTTCGTGCTCCGCGTCGCTGCGCCAGACTCCACTGTGTCCCTCCCGCAGGGGTCGACCATTTCTGCTGTGCTCGGGTGATTCCGGTCGTGCACTTCCGTGTACCGGGTCGCTGCCGTACGGCATCGCCGCACCTCACCGCCCGGCTCCGGGACGGCCCACGGGGACCGCACTGAGGGCTGCTGCCCATCTCGCGCGCGTCGCACTCGGCCCGCCCGGACCTTCACCGGAAGCCTGCCCAGTGTTTCACCCCGGCTGAACCAGGCCATAACAGTTCGGCAGCTTCGCACACCGTCCGCACACCCTCCGGACGGAAACACCGGTGACCGGCATCCGCGTGGACGGGGAAGGTAAGTAACCTTGCATGCGGCTGTCCAGCCACGCCGGTCCGTCCGGCCTGGGCGGTGGTACGAGAACGAGCGGGCATCGGAGGGGCGGCCGTCACCATGACCACCGGACTGATTCCCGGGGGACACCCCCCGGACCCCCGGCCGACAGGCGGGCTCCCGTCGCAGTCACGGCGCGAGCCGGTCGGCCATGGAGCCCCGCACACGGACGAGCGGCCGAGGAGTTCTGTGATCACCGCGCGGGCAGACGCCAGTTTCGAGCCCGTCGGGCGTTCGGTCGCGTCCGCCCGCTCCTTCGTCCGCGACACCCTCCAGGGCTGGGGCTTCGCCGACATCGTGGACGACGCCGTGGTCCTCACCAGCGAACTCGTGACCAACGCCGTGGTCCACGCGGGCACCGCCGCCGACGTCCTGTGCCTGCGCAGCGACGACGGAGTCCGCGTCGAGGTCTCCGACCGCTACCCCGAGCGCGAGATCCCGCTCCAGGGCCCGTCCACCGCCATGGGCAACCTCGACCGCGAAGGCGGCCGGGGCCTCCAGCTCTGCGCCGCCCTGGCCGGCCGCTGGGGCGTCGACTACACGCCCACGCACAAACAGGTCTGGTTCCGGCTCGACCTCCCCGAACGGGCCGTGGGCACCCGCGCCGCCGGCCCCTGCCTCCCCGCCGAGCTGCTCCCGCTCGCCGACGGCCGGGTCCGTGTCGCCGTCATCCAGATCGACCGCGCGGGCGCCATCTCCGCGTGGAACGAGGACGCCGAAGACGTCTTCGGCTACCCCTCCGAACAGGTGACCGGAAAGCCGCTTACCGATCTCGCCGCCTGGCCGCACACCCCCGGCACCAGCACCGGCATCGCCGAAGCCCTCCAGCTCTCCCGCTGGGAAGGCAGCTACGGCATCCGTGACGCGGCCGGCCGGGTCGTCCCCGTCTACGCCTCGCACCTGCGCGTCCGCGACACCGAGGGCGAGCCCTCCACCGTCTGCCTCCTGGTCCGCGACCACGAGCGCGCGGTGCTCCAGACCCCGGCGCGCGTCTCCACGACCGACACCACCACCAACGCGGAGGGACAGAGCAGCGACCCGTTCGAGGTCTTCATCGGCTCCCCCGCCCCCGACGACCTGGACGGCCTGCTCCAGCGCACGGTCGAGCGCGCCCGCGACATGCTCGACGCCGACTCCGCCTTCCTCCTCCTGGCCACCGACGACGAGACGGAACTGGAGGTCCGCGCCTCCACCGGCCTGCCCTCCGCCCGCCAGCGGTTCGCCCGCGTCCCCGTCGAGGCCGGCCCCGGCCGCTACGGCTCCGCCCGCATGCCCGCCGTCCACGACGACCTCTCCTCCGTGCCCGGCGCCGTCCCCCTCCTCAGCGGCACCGGCATGCGCTCGGTCGTCACCGTCCCGCTCAAGGTCGAGGGCCGCCTCACCGGCTCCCTCGGCGTCGCCGCCGAATCCCCCGGCCGCTACTCCAACGAAGAGGCTCTGCGCCTCCAGTTCGCCGCCGACCGCATCGCCCTGGCCGTCGAATCGGCCCGCCTCGGCGAACTCGAACGCCTGCGCAGAGGCTCCCTCAGCTTCCTCGTCGAAGCCTCCGACCTGCTCGCCGGCACCCTGGACCGCGACCAGACACTCGCCCTCATGGCCCAGATGACCGTCCCCACCCTGGCCACCTGGTGCGCCGTCTACACCATCGCCGACCAAGCAGCGGACCCCTACCTCTCCTACGTCCTGCACGAGGACGAGGAACTCATCGACGGCATCAAGTCGTTGCTCTCGAAGATCCCCCCGCCCGACCCGGTCCCCACCCCCGGCGCGCACGTCTGGACCGCCCCCGCGGAAGCCGCCCACCAGGCCGCCCTGCGCACCTCCATGCGCAGCCTCGGCCTGAGCGAGCCCGCCTCCATCACCGCCGGCATCGCCACCACACTCGCCACCGCCTCCGCGGTCGGCGGCGAAACCGTCGTTCTGCCCCTGGTCGCCCGCAACCGCGTCATCGGCATGCTGACCCTCGGCAAGCCCACCGACGAACACTTCCGCCAGGAGATCCTCGAACTCGCCGAGGACCTCTCCCGCCGCGCCGCCCTGGCCCTGGACAACGCCCGCCTCTACTCCGAGCGCACCGCCATCAGCCAGGCCCTCCAGCGCAGCCTCCTGCCACCCGGCCTCCCCCAGATCGACGGCGTGGAAGTCGACGTCATCTACCGCGCCGCAGGCGAGGGCAACGAAGTCGGCGGCGACTTCTACGACGTCTTCCCGATCGGCGAGAACACCTACGGCTTCGCCATCGGAGACGTCTGCGGTACGGGCCCCAACGCGGCGGCCGTCACCGGCCTCGCCCGGCACGCCCTGCGCCTCCTCGCCCGCGAGGGCCTGAGCGGCCCCGCCGTCCTCCAGCGCCTGAACTCCGCCATCCTCGACGAGGGAGCCCGCAGCCGCTTCCTGACCCTCCTGTACGGCGAGCTGCGCCCCCGCGAGGACGGCAGCGCCGAACTGAAGATCGTCTGCGCCGGCCACCCCCTCCCGCTCCGCCTGCGCCAGGACGGCACGGTCGAGACGGCCGCCGAACCCCAGCCCCTCCTTGGCGTCCTGGAGGATCTGGAACTGTACGAGCAGACCATCACCCTCGACCCGGGCGATGTCCTCCTGTGCGTCACGGACGGCGTCACCGAACGCCGTGAGGGCACCCGCATGCTCGGCGACGACGGCCTCATGGAGGTCCTCACCACCTGCACGGGCCTCACCGCCGGGGCGGTCGCCGCCCGCATCATGCGCGCGGTGGACCGCTTCGCTTCCGACGCCCCGTCCGACGACATGGCGATCCTGACGATGCGCGTCCCGGAACTGCCCAACTAACCACCTGCAAAACGCAGAGAAGCCCCCGCCCAACCGGGCGGAGGCTTCTTTCTGTGGAGCCCCCAAACGGAATCGAACCGTTGACCTTCTCCTTACCATGGAGACGCTCTACCGACTGAGCTATAGGGGCCGGTCACCTTTTTGAGGTTTCCCTCGCGGCAACGGGATAGATCATACCCCGATCGGACCGGTGTTCCCAACCACCCTCAGAAAGCGGGCTGGAGCAGTCCGCCGAGGGTATTGCAGGCAGACACCACCCGTTGCATGTCACGCTTTGTCATTCCGGCCTCCACCGGCAGCGCCAGCGTCTCATCAGCAGCTCGCTCGGTCTCCGGCAGCGAGGCATATCGCCGGAATTCAGGCAGCCGATGCACCGGAGTCTTCACCGGAACCCGGCAGTCGACTCCCCTGGCCCGCAGGGCCCGCGCGAACGCGTCCCGATCCGGCCGCCCATTCCCCAGCACCCGCACCACGTACTGCTGGTAGGTATGCCCCACCCCGCCCTCGGGCGTGCACACTCCCCGCAACTTCGCGTCGAGATAGGCGGCCCGCTGCCGGCGCTGAGCCACTTCGTCGTACGGCACCTCGGATTCTCCCGACTCCAGCACCAGCAGCCCATGCCGTTGCCCGACGGCATGCGTCCCCCCGATGTCCGCCGGCCGCCCGAAGCGATGCACGACAACCACGGCCGCCGTCCGAGGAGTTACGGCCGCCTCGACCGCAGCGGTGTCCAGGCAGTACGTCACCGGATCTATGTCCGCGAACACCGGCACCGCACCCGTCAGCGCCACGGCCTCGGAGACCTCGACGTTGCCGAACGCGGGCACGATGACCTCGTCACCGACGCCGATACCGGCGGCCCTGAGCAGTGCAGCAGTACCCATGCTCCGGATGCTGGTTGCGTAACGTGAACTGGAAGTGACGCCCAACAAAAAAGGGCTGGACCCCGAACCGAAGTTCGGGGTCCAGCCTCATAATATTTGTTCGGCGGCGTCCTACTCTCCCACAGGGTCCCCCCTGCAGTACCATCGGCGCTGTAAGGCTTAGCTTCCGGGTTCGGAATGTAACCGGGCGTTTCCCTCACGCTAAAACCACCGAAACACTATAAAACTACGCAACCGCGCCACCCCGTGGCCGTGGGGTGGGGTTGTTCGTGGTTTCAGAACCAACACAGTGGACGCGAGCAACTGAGGACAAGCCCTCGGCCTATTAGTACCGGTCACCTCCACACGTTACCGTGCTTCCAGATCCGGCCTATCAACCCAGTCGTCTACTGGGAGCCTTACCCCCTCAAGGGGGTGGGAGTCCTCATCTCGAAGCAGGCTTCCCGCTTAGATGCTTTCAGCGGTTATCCCTCCCGAACGTAGCCAACCAGCCATGCCCTTGGCAGGACAACTGGCACACCAGAGGTTCGTCCGTCCCGGTCCTCTCGTACTAGGGACAGCCCTTCTCAAGACTCCTACGCGCACAGCGGATAGGGACCGAACTGTCTCACGACGTTCTAAACCCAGCTCGCGTACCGCTTT
>NZ_JBHTZD010000020.1:60327-145799 GCF_042790455.1 Streptomyces sp. NPDC056734 | reverse complement strand
GCCGCATAGCGACGGGGCGAAGCAACCAGGCCCGAATTAACCAACAGCATCCCGGACAACTCCGGGGGCCGGGCCCTTTCGCTCGCCGTGGGTGTGCGGCTCAGATCACCTGCGGCTCGAAGTCCCAGTACGGGCGCCGCCCGGCGAGCATGTGCCGCACCTGGCTGTGCTCCGCGAAATAGGTCTCCGTCAGCCCCTGTACCGCCTGCTCGCGCACGGCCTCGGCCTGTGCCCGCTCCCCGGCGGTGTCGAGATCCTGGGCCAGTCCGGCCGCGAGGTTGAGGGTAAGGACATGGGCGGCGCCGACCACCGTACGGGCGCGGGCCAGGGCGTCCCGGCCCAGGGCCACCGCCCGCTCCAGTTTCCCGGTGTGCGACAGCGCGGTGGCGTGGTTCATGGCGCAGCCGATGGACCAGACGTGGGAGGTGCTCAGCGCCCGCTCCATCCCGGCCCGCGCCCGTTCCGCCCGGATCAGGGCGGCGTCGTACTCGCCCTGGTCGCCCTGGACGAGGGCGCAGTTGTCCAGCGTCCCCACCACGTACGGGTGGCCGCCGCCGAGCAGGGCGGCATAGCTCGCGTGGGTCGTCTCGATGAGGTCGCGGGCCTCCTCCAGCTCGCCGATCTCGCGCAGCAGCATGGCGTAGTCGGAGCCCAGCATCAGGATCTCCGGGTGGTCGGGGCCGTGCCGGCGCAGCATCCGCTCGTGGGCCTCGCGCATCAGCGACCGGGACCGCAGGGTCGCGCCCTCGCGGCGCAGGCACAGCGCGAGGTTGTGCTGGGCCAGCAGGGTCTGGCCGTGGTTGCGGCCGTAGACCTCGGTGCGGCGGCGGAAGTTCAGCTCCTGGATGTCGAGGGCCTCGCCGTAGCGGCCGAGCAGGCGCAGGGTCCAGGCGGTGCCGAGGGCGGCGTCGAGGGTCGCCGGGTCGCGTCCGCCACTCAGCGCGATCCATGCCTCCAGCACCTCCCGGTGCAGGACCAGGGACTCCTCGTAGCGGCCCAGCAGGCGGAGCGCGATGGCGAGGTTGCTGCGGATGTCGAGGGTGCGCGGCACCTCGCGGTCGCCGAGGACGGTGGTGGCCTGTTCCAGGGCCTCCTCGTACAGGGCCCGGGCCTGTTCGTAGCGGCCCAGGGTCATCAGGGTGCCGCCGAGGCCGTTCTTGGCGCGCAGTTCCTGGACGGGGCTGTGGTCGGGGCTGGCGACGATCCGTTCCAGGACGGCCCGGCCGGTGCGTTCGGCCTCGGTGTAGCGGCCGAGGCGGCGCTCCATGTTGGCGAGCTGGTGGACGGCCCGGAGCACCGAGGGGTCGGTGGGGCCGGAGGCGGTGGTCCAGGATCTGACGGCGGCCTCGCTGAGCCGGCGGCCCTCCTCGTACTCGCCGCGCACCCGCAGGTATTCGATGCAGTTCAGGACGAGCACGCGGACGTCGAGGTCGGTGGAGTCGAGCGCGCCGGTGGGTTCCAGATGCGGGATCACGTCGGCGTAGCGCGGCCAGTGCAGACGGTCGCCGGGGCGGCGCGGGTCGGCGGCGACCAGGACCCGGCGGGCGGTCTCGGCGGCCTGCCGGGCCTCCTCGGGGCCCAGGTGGTTGCGGGCGAAGCGGTGGAAGAGGCGGTGCATGCGCAGGGTGCCGACGGTCTGGGTGTCCATCGGGCCCTGCTCGTACTCCAGGCTCATCGAGGCGGCCTCGGACAGCACCCGCAGGGCGGTGTTCCAGCTGCTGGGCTCGGTGACCAGGGAGACGAGATGGCCGGGCAGATCGCCGGCGCGGGCCGACTGGACCAGGCCGAGCGGGATCACGTCGGGGGAGAAGAAGGCGAACAGGGAGAGCAGGTCGTAGGCGTTGGGGTGGCTCTCGCGCAGGGAGTTGACGGTCTGTGCCCAGGCGGCGCGGAACTCCTTGCGGTACTCGTCGGAGGAGACCACGGGCACGGCGTGCGGGTCGCCGTCGCGCAGGGTGGTGATGTAGTCCTCGATGTCGGCGGTGGGGTTCAGCTCCACCCAGGCGGCGGTCTGGTCCATCAGCAGCGGGGAGTCCTCGACGACGGCGGCCAGCCGGTCGGCCTGTCCGGGGCTGAGCCGGGCGCTGCGCCGGCAGGCGAAGTCGACGGACTCCTCGCGCTCGAAGGGCGGCACCTCGATCTCCCGGTCCACCCAGCGGTGCCACTGCCGGCGCAGGGTGGTGACCAGGATGTGCCCGGTGGACGCGTCGGGGAGCAGGGTCTCCACGTCCGTGGGGTCGTCGGCGCCGTCGAGGACGACCAGCCAGCGGGTGCGCTCGCCCAGGGCGCGTTTGGCGGCCTCGATCCGGCGGGGCAGCGCGTCCCCGGTGTCCGCCTCGACGCCCAGCCGGTCGGCGAGGCGCGCGAAGTCGTCGCGGGCGCGGGGCCGTACGGTGGCGCGGACCCACCAGACGATGTCGTACTCGCCCTTGTAGCGGTGGACGTACTCGGTGGCCGTCTGGGTCTTGCCGATGCCGCCGGGGCCGCGCAGGGCGATGCGGGTGCCCTCGCCGCCCTCGGTGAACGCGCGGTGCATGGTCTCCAGGACGCGCTCACGGCCGGTGAAGTCGCGCAGGTGGCGGGGGGCGTTGTGGAAGGCGGGGGCATCGTCGGGGAAGCGGGGGCCGCGCATCCGGTCGAGGGTGACGGGGCCGCCGGTGGGCGGGGTGACGCCCAGTGCTTCGAGCAGTACGGCGGCGGCGCGGTCGGCGTCCAGGCCACGCAGCTGGACCACCCGGCCGAGCCGCTCGGCGGCCTCGGGGAGGCTGCTGGCGGTCAGGGAGGCGGCGGCGATCCGGGGGCCGTAGGCGGGCATCACCCGGTCCAGTACGGAGGCCCAGGCCAGTCGGCGGGTGTCGTCGAAGCGGAGGAACCAGTCGTCGATGAGGAGCAGGACCAGGCCGGGTTTCTCCAGCAGTTCGGTCAGCCGCTCGGGTGCGGGTGCCGTGCGCAGGGGGTCCCAGCGCACGGACTCCGGCACCACCCCGGCATGCGCCAGCCGGTGCTCGATCCACGTCGCCCAGGACCAGGACTGTCCCGCGTAGACGACCGTGACACGCTGTGGGGACGGAGAGGACATGCGGAGGGTCTCCTTCCGGCGTGGCCGAGCGCCGCGCCGCGCTGAGTCAACTCCACGTTAGACCAGACTCGTTGACGATACGGAGAGCTGCTCGCCGATCCTGCGCGCCGCGTGCCGGATGATGTGCTCCAGGTCGGCGCAGTGCACACTCGGGTGGCGGAAGTGGCCGGTGGGAGGGGCGTAGCGGTGGGCGTAGGTGCCGCCGCCGCAGACCCGCACCACGGGGCAGCTGCGGCAGACCTCGCCCAGGGCGTCGAGTCCGGCGCGCAGGGCGGCGATCCGGGGGTGGCGCAGGGCCTCGTCGAAGGAGTGCCGGAAGACGTCGAGGCCGGTGACGGGGGCGCCCTCGAAGGCCGCCTTGAGGGAGTCGACGCGTTCGAGGGTGCCGTCCGTCTCGACGACGACGGCGGTGATCGGGGACAGGCCGATCGCGTCGGTCCGGGAGGCGCCGCCGAGCAGCAGCGCCACGATCTCGCTGAACAGCCGCACCCGGGGCCGCGCGTGGCCCGGGTCGTCCCACCAGAGGTCGAAGACGGTGGCCAGCCACTCGCCGTACGGGGCCGGGGCGGGCCGGTGCCGGCCGGGCGGGCGGCCGCCCCAGTGCAGGTGCGGCAGCAGGAAGTCCAGCGAGGGCGGCCCGAGGCCGCACAGCGTGCGGTACACCTCGGCCGGGTCGGTGGCCGGGTCGACGGTGCACAGGATCCCGGCGTACGCGTCCGGCCGCCGCCCGGCGAGCAGCAGCGCGGCGCGCTGTGCGGCGGCCCAGGACGGGCGGCCCGCGTGGTCGACGCGACGCGCGTTGAGGGCGGCGGTGCCGCCGTCGAGGCTGAGGCCGATGTGGATCCCGGCGTCGGCGAGCCGGTCGAGGGCGCCGGGGGTGAGCAGCGTCCCGTTGGTCTGCACGGTGGCCGTCACCACCGTCCCCGCCGGCACGGCGTCCCGCACGGCGTCGGCGTATCCGACGACCGGTCCTGGCCCCGTCAGCAGCGGCTCCCCGCCGTGCAGATCGACCCGCACGGCCCGGATCCGGTGCGCGGCCACATGCTCACCGATCCGCGCGGCGGTACGCCGTACGACGTCGTCCCCCACCCTGACGGGCCGCTCCCGCCAGCTCTGGTCGGGCCCGGTGTAGATGTAGCAGTAGGTGCAGGCCAGATTGCACCGGCTGTGCACCTTGAGCACGAACTGCCGGAACCCGTCCCCGCTCATGAACGCCCCCCGGGCCGCGGCGGCGGCTGCGGTTGCGGAGGCGGCGGCTGCGGAGGCGGCGGGTCCGGCGAGTCCCGGAAGTAGGCGAAGTCGGGCTCGCCCCTGCTCTCCCGCGCCCGCAGCTCGGCCAGCACCTCGGCGATGACGGGATGCACACAGCCCACCGGCCGCTCGAAAGCGGGCAGCGCCGTGTCCCGGCCCCCGTCGGACTCCGTCATCCCACACTCCCGCCGTCCCGCCCCAAGACCCCCGCCAACTCCCGTACCGCACCACCGGCCCCCACCACCGGACCGCCCGCGCCGACCCCGCCCCGCACGCCGGCCTTCACGCCCCACCTCCGGGGTCCCACACGCCGGGCCCGGACCGCCCCGGCCACGTCCGCCGCCCAGCGCCCTGGGCGAGCCGCCGGATCCCGCGCCCGTCCCGCCCCGACCGCAGCCGCCGCCCCGGTGTTCGCCCGGCGCCCGCGTCGCCGCGACCCGGTCGTCCCGCCACCCGCGTACGCCGTCCGGCAACGCCCATCCCCGCACTCGCACCGGCAGCGGCCGACGCGCCCGGCACCACCCCCGCTCGCCGAAGCGCCCCTCACCCCGCACCCCACCCGTCCCAGTCCACCGAGTCCAGCAGTGCGCGGGCGTCGGACGCCTCCTGGGAGTCCGTCAGGCCCGCGGAGGTGTAGAGGCTCAGGGCCGTGCGGTACTCCGCCGCCGCTCGGGCGGGGGCGGCGGCCCGGGTCAGGGCGGTGGCGCGTTCGACGCGTACCCGGGCCTCGGCCGCCGGGAGGGACAGGTCCCGGTAGAGTTCCGCGGCCCGCAGCAGGTGCTCGGGGACGTCCTCCAGGTCGGAGCGGGCGCCGGTGCGCTCGGCGAGGCGGCGGGCGGCGTCGGCGCGCAGCCGCCAGGCGCGGGCGGCGAGAAGGCCGTCGTCGCTCTCGCGGGCGGCGGTGCCGAGTATCCAGTCGGCCTCGTGGAGGTCGGACAGCCCGCCCCGGTCCAGGAACCGCCGGACCAGCGCCTGGCCCAGTTCGACGCGGTGCGCGGGGAGTGAGGGGTCGTGGGCCTGGGACTCGTCGACGGCCATGCGCAGCACCCGTATGGCGTCGTTCCACTCCCGGGCCGTGCCCAGGGCCAGTCCGAGGCGGTGCAGCAGGGCGGGCCGGGCCGGGTCGTCGAGCGGGAGCGCGCCGGCGGCCTGCCACCAGGACCAGATGGCGGACTCCAGGTCCTCCGGCGCGCGGGTGAGCCCATGGGTCGTCAGATAGGCGCCGCCGAGCCGGTCGAAGCACAGCGAGCGCAGGGCGTCGTCCCCGGCCGCGTGGTCGAGTGCCTGCTGGAGGACGTCCACGACGCTGCGCCGGACGCCGGGGTCGGTGCGGGCGGGCCCGGTCAGTTCGAGGGCCTCGGCGGTGTCCAGGCAGACCCGGGCCAGTTCGGGCGCCGCCGTGCCCTCGGCCGCCAGCAGGGGCAGCGCGTCACGGAAGGCCGCCTCGGCGGACTCGGCGGTACGGAAGGCGAGGTCGCGCAGCTCGGCGGAGTCACCCGCGCGGGCGTCGGTGTGCCGGGCCAGCGCGAGCAGGGCGCGGGCCTCGAAGAGCCGGGCGCCGGGCCGCTCGTCGTGCAGCCGGTGCTGGGTCGCCAGGCCCGCCGCGACCGTGAACCACCGGGCCGCCCGCTCGCGCGGATCCCCCTCGTCCGGCCCGAGCGCCGCGCGTCCGTGCCGGGCGATCAGCGAGGCCGCCGACAGCGCCGCACCGGCCCGCAGTTCGAGGCCGCGGTCGGCGAGCGCGGGTTCCGTGCCCGGCGGCAGGTCCGCCAGCCGCCGCAGCACCCGCTCGTAGGCCAGCAGGGCGAGTCGCGCCGGGGCCGCGCCCGGTTCCCCCAGGTCGCGGGCGAGACCGGCGGGGACTCCGGCGGCGGCCCGGCCCGAGGTCTCCAGGTCGGCGGCGATCAGCAGCAGGATCCGCGCCTCCATCAGCAGCCCGGCCCCATCATCCGCGGCGGGCTCGGGCAGCGCCTCGTACGCCTCGCGCAGATTGTCGGCCGCGCCCGCCGCCCGCCAGCGGGCCAGCAGTGCCTCGGCGAGCCGGCCGCGCAGTGCCCGCCGGCCGCCCTCGCGCCGCTCCGCGTCCAGCGCCCGGCGCAGCAGCCCGATGCCCTCGTCGAGGTCGCGGGCGGTGCCCTGACCGGCGTACCGGCCGAGCAGGTCGTGTGCGCGGGCGGCGAGTTCGCCGGGGCCGGTGCCGGGGGACGCGGTGGGGGCCCGGCCGTAGCGGGCGAGGACCTGGGAGGAGATCCGGGCGAAGGCGCGCAGCAACTGGCCGTCGGTGCCGTCCTCGGCGCCGCCCGGCGCTCCGGCGGCGCCGGAGAGGTAGGCGGCGGCGAGCGCGGGGAAGTTCCGCGCCGAGCGCCCGTACTGCCGCTCCACGTACTGCGAGCTGTGCTTCAGCACCAACTGGGCCTCGCCGCCCGGCAGATGCCTCAGCAGTTCCTCGCGGACGCCGCCGATGAACTCGTATCCGCCGTCCGTGACGCTGTCGCTGCGCCGCAGCAGTCCGCCGAGCAGCACCTCCGCCATCGCGTCGGGGCCGCTGGCGGGCAGCATCGCGCGCTGCACGACCTGCATGACGGGCAGCGCGAGCGGCACGGTGGCGAGGTACTCGGCGAGCCGCCGGGCGTCCTGGGAGGCGGTGCGGCGAAAGGCCCGTACCCGGGTGCGGGCGTCGATGTCGTGGGTGGCGCGCGGGCGCCGGGTGGCCGCCGGGTGGTCGGGGCGGACCCAGGCGGCGGAGGCGGTCAGGCGCTGGGCGGTGGCGTCGCAGACCAGGCGCACCCAGTTGCCCAGGGAGGCCGGGCGCAGCGCGAGCACCGGGACGGGCAGGGCGTCGGCGGGGCGCGGCCCGGCCCGCTCGGAGCGGAACTCCAGTCCGGCGGCGGGGCCTTCGCGGCGCAGCAGTTCGCCGGAGAAGGCGGGCAGATGGGTGGTGCGCCACATGCGCTGGGGCAGCGGCTGGAGGACGGCGAGCGGGGCGCAGGAGGCCCAGGCGTGCAGTTGGCGCTGCATCCGGCCGCCGCGCCACAGCGGTCCGGCGCAGTCGCTGAGCACCAAGGTGAGCCGGCGTCCGCCGGGGTCGCGCAGCAGGCCGGGGCCCGAGGTGGGCGCGGCCGGGTCGGGCGAGGTGCTGACCCGTACGTCGTGCCCCGCACCCTCGTGCAGATAGTGGACGCGGACCTCGCTGAAGGCCCCGGCGCGTTCGCAGACCTGGCGGAGTTCGCCGAGGGTGTCCCGCCAGACGACGGTGGAGGAGGAGACGTCCATGACGAGCTGCAGCCGGGCCTCGCGGCGCCGCGCCCGGGACGGTACGGGGGCCACGATCCCGGTGTCCGCGGCCCGCTCGGCGGTGGCCTCCTCGTCCACCCGCCCGTGGCCGGGCCCGCCGGGGGCCCGGCCGGGCGGCCGGTAGCGGCCGAGGGGACGCAACGCGCGTTGCAGGGCGAGCGGATCGGGCAGTACGGAGGCGGTGGGCACCCGGGCGGAGACGACCGCTCCGGCCGAACGCGCGCCCGGTCCGGCGCCGGGGGCCGCCGCCTCTGGCGCGCTGCCCAATAAGCGGCGGTCCGCGCCCCGGGGCCCGGCGGGGACGGCGAGGGACGCCTCGGGGGGTGTGGCGGGCGGAGCTCCGGCGGGCCCTGGCGGGGCGGGTACGGAGGGGTCGGCGGGGGCGGAGGGCATGGGGGCGCCGGTCGCCGTACCGGGAAGGTGGCGGGCGAGCCAGAGCGCGTCCGCGAGTTCCTCGGCGTCCGGAGCGAGCCCGGCCTCGTGCAGGCGGCGGGCGAGCGACTCCAGCGAGGCGGCGGCGGTCATGGCCCGGTTACCGCGGCCCGGCGTCGAAGGAGCCCATCAGGAGCCGGGCGAGTTCGGCGCGGCGCGGGCTGCCCGGCGGGGCGACCCGCTGGGTGAGGTAGATGGCGTTGAGCAACTGGTCCGTGGGACGCGGCGCCCCGCCCCGGTCGCTGGTGAACATCTCCACCAGATCCTGGTGCTCGGCGTCGGCGCCGTCGCCGAAGTGGGCCTGCACCATCGCGGCGAGGCGCTGGCCGCGCGGCGGGTCGAGGTGGAGATGGATGCAGCGGCGCATCAGCGGGGCCGGGAACTCGCGCTCGCCGTTGCTGGTCATCACGATCACCGGGAAGGCGTGACAGCGCACCCGCCCGCCGGTGACCGGCACCCGCCGGCCGTCGTCGGTGAGGACCCGCACGGTCCGCTGCCCGGCCCGGTCGGCGATGCGCTCCAGCGCGGGGATGACGAACTCGCCCTCCTCCATGACGTTCAGCAGGTCGTTGGGGAGGTCTATGTCGCTCTTGTCCAGCTCGTCGATGAGCAGCACGCGGGGGCGTTTCAGGGGCAGCAGCGCGGTGCCGAGGGGGCCGAGGCGGACGTAGTGGGCTACGGAGGGCTCGGGGGTGGGGTGGGTGGGGTGGGTGGGGTCGGTGGAGGCAGTGGGATCGGTGGGATCGGCGGGGTGAGTGGGGTCGGTGGGGTCGGTGGGGTCGGTGGCGTGGGGGTGGCTGGTGGCGTACGCCGTGTCCGCCGTGTCGGCGGCCCCACTGGGCCCACTGGCCCCGCCGGTCCCACCGGCCCCGGCAATCGCACCGGTCCCACCGGTCCCACCGGCCCCACCGGCCCCGGCAATCGCACCGGTCCCGGCAGACAGGGCGGGCTGCGCCTGGGCGTCCTGGAGGCGCCCGATGGCGTCGTACTCATACAGCCCGGACCGCAGTTCGGTGCGGCTGACGATGGGCCATTGCAGCACCCGGCCGAGGTCGAGTTCATGGGCCAGTGCGTGGGCCAGGGTGCTCTTGCCCGCGCCGGGGTCGCCGGTGACCAGCAGGGGGCGCCGCAGGAAGAGGGCCGCGTTGATGAGGTCGATGGCCCGCTGCTCCTGGACCGGCAGCGGCGGGCGGTCGCCCAGGCGCCGGGAGGAGGCGCTGTCGAGGGGCGGCACCTCGTAGACATCGTCCAGGGGTTCGCCGTCGAAGCGGCGCCAGCGCGGGGGCTCCGGCAGCGACTCGATCCGCTCGCGCACCGGGACGCCCTCACCGCGGTAGACGGGCCACTCGCTCATGGTTCGCTCCTCGTCCTCGACGCTCGATGGAACGGCACGGCACGGCCGACGAGGGCGAGCGGCGCCCACAGCGGGCCCCTGAAAACGTACCCATCCACACCCCCCGCACGACAGATTTTCGGCCAGGGACGTCCCGGTGCCACGCGGGATCCGGCGTGCGGCACGGAACACGCCGGGGGAAATCCGATGAGCTTCATGGGGCGTCGAACACCCCTTCCTCCGCGGGCAGCGGGCGCCGGGGGTCGTCGTAGAGCACGGCGACGCTGTCGGCCCAGTGCCGTCCGTTGCCCTTGCTGATGTGCTCTCTGATACGGCGCAGCCGCTCGGGGAGTTCAGCGGGGTGCGTCACGTCGGCGAGGAATCCGGCGGTGGAGCGGTGCAGTTCGTCGCAGCCCGGACCGCACAGCGGCCCCGTGTGTTCACCGTGGTGCCACAGGGCGACACCGTGTCCGGCGTCCAGCGCCCCGCGCATCGCGTGCTGCCCGGCCCCGGTCCCGGCCCGCCGGCACTGCACGGGGATCTCGCCCGGGTCGAGGTCGTCGAAGTGGCACGGGTACGGCCCGCCGCCGTCGAAGACGGTGTTGCGCGCGGTGAGCCGCCGGCCGTCGAGCATGCCGTACCAGCGCCGCTCCCAGGATTCGGCCGGAACTCCCCGGCGCCCGATGTCGCGAATCACCACAGAACGGCGCACACCGAGCAGTTGCTGGCGCGCGGTGTCCCACAGGGGCGCCGAGTCGTAGATCTGCCATTCATGGACAGGGGTGTCGAAGTGCCGTAGATCCAGGGCGACTTCGAGGGGCGCGGGCAGCTCGGGTGTGTCGACGGCTTTGAAGGCGTCGGCGAGCGGGCGGGCGATCACCGACCGCAGCCGGCCCAGCTCGACGCCGGGTCCGGTGGTGTCGCCGTCGCGCGGTACGTCGCTGTCCTCGCCGCCGTCGTCCACGCGCAGGGTCCAGTAGACCCGGGAGACGTCGTCGTCCAGCGGCTCCAGCTCCAGCAGGACGACGGGGCGCTCGGGGTACGGCGGTACGGTCCCGGTCCGGGCGGGGAGCAGCCCGTCGGGCAGGGTGGCGTCGCGCACGTTGGTGTGCAGGGAGGGCGGCACCCAGGCCAGCCGCTCGTCGATCCAGTCGCCGAGCCGCCGTACCGGCACCGGGTCGGCGGGCGCGGGGTCGCGGGCCTCCACGAACATTTGCACGAGCCGCAGATAGCGCAGGAAGACGTACGCCCCCTGCGGCTGGTCCCCCTCGTAGAGCTGGCCGTGGCCGTCGCGCCAGGTGACGGGGAGATGGGGCCGGCCGGGGGGATCGTCGCCGCGGGCCCGGCGGACCAGCAGGGTGACGGTGTGCGGGGCGTCGGGGGGCGGGACCTCGGCGAGCAGCGCGAGCGCCTGCCGGCGGTCGACCGGGGACCAGTCGTCGCCCTCCCGCCCGGTGGCGCCGCCCGGCAGTTCCAGCTGGCGGCTGACCCAGTTGTGCATCTCCTTGCGGCGGCCGTGGTGCCAGGTGTCGTGCGCGGCCATGATCCGGGGGTAGTGGTCCTCGAAGCGGCGCATCAGGGACACGGCGAGGGACAGCCCGCCGGTCTGCTCGGCGCGGCGGCTCTTGATGACGGCGACGACCGCGCCGGTGGCCGAATCCAGTACGGGGCCGCCGGAGACGCCTTCGGGGAAGAGGTTGCTGGGGCCCAGCCGCAGCCCGTAGGGCCCGTCCTGGGAACTGACGGTCGCCTGCCCGTACCAGGCGGAGGCGGCGCCGCCCTCGGCGGGCCGGTAGCCGTAGACCGTCCGGTCCTCGCCCAGCGGATGGTCGGAGCGGTCGCTGAGCCAGACGCACTCGTGGCGCACCGCGGGGTCGGTGAGCCTGACCAGCGCCAGATCCTGCTCGACGGGCAGCACGGTCCAGTCGTCCGGCTCGGCGCCGATGTCACCCTCGTACAGACTGGCCTCCAGCCGGGCGGCGACGGGCCGTCCGTCGTGCAGCCCCGGCCCCCGCACCCGGAACTCGTCCTCGCCCGCCTCCCCGACCCGGCCGAGCAGCACATGCGCGCAGGTCAGCGCCCAGCCCGGCGCGACGAGGAAGCCACTCCCCCACATCTCACCGGCGCCGGACCGCGCCGAGTGGAAGTGCACCGTGGCGTTCTCGATGAGGGTCCTGAGCCGGGGGTCTTGCCTGTCAGGCATCCGCGGAGGGGGTGGTGACGGTGGTGGGGGTGGGGGTGGAGATGGAGGTGGGCGCGGTGGTGACGGTGGTGGGGGTGGGGGCGGATCTGGGGGCTGGTCGGGGGGTGGGGGTGGTGCTGGATCCGGGGGCTGGTCCGGTGGTGGGTCGGGGGGTGGGTCCGGTGGCGGATCCGGGGGCTGGTCCGGTGGTGGGTCGGGGGGTGGGTCCGGTGCTGGATCCGGGAGTTGGTCCGGTGGTGGGTCCGGTGGTGGATTCCGTGTCGAGTGCGGTGGCTGGCGCGGAGGTGCGCGCGGTGGCTGGTCCGGCGATGGACCAGGTGCCGGACCCGGGGGATCCCGTGCCGGATGCGGCGGTGGACCCCGTGCCGGGTTCGGTGACTGGCCCGGCGGCGGCTGCGGTGGCCGGCCCGGAGGTGGACCCCGTAAGGGACCCGACGGAGGACCCCGGACCGGATCCGAGAGGGGACCCCGTACCGGACCCGGCGTTGGACCCCGGAGAGGACCCCGTGCCGGACCCGACAGTGGCCCCGGTGGAGGCGTCCGGGGCGGCGGGGCCGGTGGAGGGCTCGGCGGACGGGTCGGCGAGCCCTCCACCGGACGGCCGGGTCGACGGGTCGGCGCCTTCCGGGGACGGCCCGGTGGACGGGTCGGCGGCGGAGCGCGCGCGGCGCTCGTCGAGCTTCCACACCAGGCTGACCTGGAGGGACGTCTTGGCCTCCCCGTCGGCGAGTACGGCGACGGCCTTGCCCGGCTTCGCCACGATCTCCACGCCGAAGGTGATCGTCGCCTCGTCCGGCCGCGCCGAACGCGCGGCGTCCAGCACCGACTGGCCGACGCCCTGGATCAGCTCGCCGAGCTGTTCCAGTTTGGCCACGGCGGCGCGGCCCACCCCGATGTCGCGGTCGTCGGACCCGTATCCGCCGGGTTTCGCCGGTCCTCTCGTCGGTGTGACCCGGGCCAGTACCGTCTGGCCTCCGGGCAGCGTGATCTCGCGCAGCGTCTCGTCCATGGCTCCCCCGCCCTGTGCGGCTCCGCTCGCCCCGGCCCGACGCGCGTCCGGCCAGGGGCTTTCGAACTGCGTCGAGGCTAGCCCTCCGCACGGTTGCGCAGGCAGACCGGTAACCGGCCAAGTGGCGCATATTCTGAAGGCATGTACTTCACCGACCGAGGCATCGAAGAACTGGAGAAGCGGCGCGGCGAGGAGGAGTTCACCTTCGAGTGGCTCGCCGAGCAATTGCGTACGTTCGTGGATCTCAACCCGGACTTCGAGGTGCCCGTGGAGCGGCTGGCGACATGGCTGGCGCGGTTGGACGACGAGGAGGACGAGTAGGCGAGCGGGGAAACAGGGGAGGGTCGGCGCCGGGGAGGCGCCGGGTGTTTCGGTCTGCGGGCGTCCGTTTCGGGGCGCCCGCTTCGGTGTGGGTGGGGCGGTCGCGGGAACGGCGTCAGTCGCGGGGTCGCGCCAGGTCGTACGCGAGGCCCAGCGCGCCATGGGCCAGCAGGAGGGCGCCCGCGGTGAGCCAGCCGGGGCTGTGGCGGCGTAGGCCCCGGACGGCGAGCGGGAGGCCGGCGGCGATCTGGGCGAGGGCGAGGATGCGGGCCTCGGGACGGCCTGACCAGGGCAGATAGGGGCCCAGGCGGCTGTCCTCGATGGCCTCCAGTTCCGTACGGGCCGTCTCGCGCAGGGTGGAGCGGTCGATCCGCCGTACGCCGGACCGGTCCCGGAGCGCCGCGTGCAGGTCGGCGGTGGCGGTGCCGGGGGCGAGACCGGCGGGGAGGTCGACGCCCACGCGGGACAGCACCGCCAGCAGACCGAGCAGCCGGGCGCGGGCGTCGGCCGCGGGGTCGGGCTCGGCCAGCCGGTCGAGGGACTGCGCGTCCAGTACGGGGTCCAGGCCCAGGCGCGCGGCGAAGGTACGCATGGCCTCGTCCTCACCGGCCGGGGTGCCGTCGGCGAGCCAGACGTAGCCGACGGGGCGGCGGAAGCCGGAGGCGAGGGCGTAACCGGCGCGGTCCGGGTCCCACCACAGCGCGAGTACGGACCAGGGGGCGCCGACGCCCAGCGCGGTGGCCCAGCCGGTGGCCACCCGGTCGACGGGTTCGCCGTCGTCGGCCCAGGGCCTGCCCTCGGGGACCAGCACGCTCCACTCCTCGCCCGCGGAGGTGAGCAGCATGGGCTCGGGCAGGAGATGGGCCACGGGGGCGACGGAGTCGGCCGGGGCGCGGCAGAGCAGCAGGGCGCCGGGGGCGGGGGTGCCGGGGCGGGGGCCCGGCGTCAGGTCTTCCGACGGCATGGTTCACACGCTAGGGCAATTTGTCCGATTAGGCGGACTCGACGACCACCTTGCGACCACCGACCACCGACCACCGACGGGCTGGCCGCTGGCCGCTGACTATCGGCCACCCACCCGCAATCACCGACGTCGGCTACCCACAGTCACCGGATCGAGTGCACTCGGCGGCACACATCCACGACTGTCTTGACTTTCCAGGTCCGCGATATATCGTGTTTCCTGGAAGACGCGATATGGCGCGTGTCGACTGATCGGCCTGCTGCTGGAGGGCGTGCCGCCGGTCGGGATGTCGTCCGTCGGGATGTCGTCCGTCGGGTTGTTGTCTGTCGGGTTGTTGTCTGTCGGGAGGTCTGCACCATGTCCGAGTGGTCCGTCGCGGAGCCGAGGAAGCTCACCTTCGACGAGCCCGTGAGCGAGCTACAGGTACGCATAGTCAACGGCACGGTGAACGTGGTGGGGACGGACGAGAGTTCCCCCCGCCTGGAGATCTCCGAGATCGAGGGCCCGCCCCTGATGGTCACCCAGCGGGACGGCACCCTCACGGTGGCGTACGAGGACCTGCCCTGGAAGGGCTTCCTCAAGTGGCTCGACCGCAAGGGCTGGCGGCGCAGCGCCGTCATCTCCCTGGCGGTGCCGGTGCGCACCCGCGTCGAGGTGGGCGTCGTGAGCGCCAACGCCATGCTGTCGGGCGTTGAGGGCCGCGCCGAGGTGAAGGGCATCTCCGGGGACACCACACTGGTCGGCCTCGCGGGCCAGGTGCGCGCCGACACGGTCTCGGGAAGCCTGGACGCCCAGGCGCTCAGCGGCGACCTGCGCTTCAACTCGGTGTCGGGGGACCTCACGGTCGTCGAGGCGGGCTCGTCGGTGAAGGCGGAGTCGGTGAGCGGCTCGATGATCGTCGACCTGGACCCGGCGGGCCGCCCGACGGACATCAACCTCACCAGCGTCTCCGGCGAGATCGCCATCCGGCTGCCGCACCCGGCCGACGCCGAGGTGGAGGCCAACACGGCGAGCGGCCATGTCTCCAACGCCTTCGAGGATCTGCGGGTGGGCGGCCAGTGGGGCGCCAAGCGGATCACCGGCCGGCTCGGCGCGGGCAACGGCCGGCTGAAGGCCACGACGGTCTCCGGCTCCATCGCCCTGCTGCGCCGCCCGGCGACGGAGGAAGAGCCGTGGGACCTGGACCCGCTGGAAGCGGTGATCGCCCCGGAGGAGCCGCGAGCCACGGAGCGACAACGGCCGGAGCCGCGCCAGACGGAGAACCCGGAGGACAAGGGGGACGCGGGGAACTCGGGGAACACGGAAAACACGGCGGACCGGACACCGGAAGCCACACCAGACGCCACACCAGAAGCCACATCGGAGTCCGCATCGGAATCCACATCGGAACAGCCATCGGGGGAAACATCGGGGGACCGTCCGAGGGAGAATGCCGCTTCCGGCCCGGACACCGGCGACAGCGCCGGTCCGACGGACGGCACGACTGACAAGAAGGTGCTCTGACATGCCCCCCGTCTTCGCACACGGCCGGCTCCGGCTCTATCTGCTGAAGCTGCTCGACGAGGCCCCGCGCCATGGCTACGAGGTGATCCGCCTCCTGGAGGAGCGGTTCCAGGGCCTGTACGCGCCGTCGGCGGGCACGGTCTATCCGCGACTGGCCAAGCTGGAGGCCGAGGGCCTGGTCACCCACACCACCGAGGGCGGCCGGAAGGTGTACGCCATCACGGACGCGGGCCGCGCCGAACTGGCCGACCGCAGTGGTGAACTCGCCGATCTGGAGCTGGAGATCCGGGAGTCCGTGGTGGAGCTGGCCGCCGAGATCCGGGCCGACGTACGCGGCGCGGCGGGGGAGCTGCGCCGCGAGATGCAGGCGGCGGCGAGCGAGGCCCGGCGCACGGGGGGCGGCGGCGACGGCGGTGCGGGCACCGGCGATTTCGGGGAGCACATCGGGGACTTCGCGGAGAAGGAGGCGTGGCGCGCGGCGAAGGAGGAGATGCGGCGCGTCAAGCAGGAGTGGAAGGAACAGGCGCGGCGCGCGAAGGACGAGAGCCGACGGGCCCGCGAGGAGGCCCAGCGGGCCAGGCGCCAGGCCAAGGAGGCCCAGGACCGGGCCCGGGCGCAGGCGTCGGAGGAGGTCCAGCGCATCGCCCGCCGGGTGCAGGAGCAGGTCCAGGACCACTTCACGCGGGGCGACTGGCCGACGGGCGTCCGCGAGGGGATCACGGAACTGGCGAAGGAGTTCGGGGACTTCGGAAAAGACTTCGGCAAGGAGTTCGGCAAGGACCTGGGCCGCGACTTCGGCTTCGGCCGGACCACCGGAAAGCCGTCCTCGCGTACGGAGTCGGAGCACGAGCCGGAGCATGAGCCGACGTACGAGAAGGCCCCGGAGGACATCCCCGTCGACTATGAGCCGTCCTGGGCCCATGAGTCACCGTCCGGCGACCCGGCCCGCGACCTCGACCGTCTGCTGGACCGCTTCCGCGACGACATCCGCGACACGGCCCGCGACCACGGGGTGACCGGCGACCAGCTCCGCGACGCCCGCCGCCATCTGTCGACGGCGGCGGCCCACATCGGGGCACTGCTGCGGGAGCCGAAGGTATAGGGGTGCGTGGGGGGAGAGTCCGCCTCCCCCCTCACCACTCCCCCTCACCCCTCCCACCTCACCCCGCCTTAGCCACGCCCCCACCCCCGTCGCCGAGCACCCGTACCACCGACTCATAGGTCACCCCATGGTCGGCGAGGACCTCGGAGACAACGCCGCGACCGCTCGTCAGGGCGAGCAGGATGTGCTCGTCGCCGATCCGGCGTTCGCGGCGGGCGAGGGCGATGTGGAGGGACTGTTCGAGGACGTCCTTGGCGGCGCGGCTGAAGGAGCGGTGACCGCGCCACCAGCTCTTGTCCTGGCGGTCACCGGACATCGCGCCGACGCCGTGCACCTCCTCGACACGGGAGACGACCTCGGTGACATCGATTCCGAGCCCGGCGAGAGCGTCGGCCTCGGCCTTGGACAGCCCGGCCCGGCGGCGGGCGTCGGTGAGAGCCGCCTTGATGGCGTCGCCGCCGTCACGGAGTCCGAGGGCGGCGAGCGCGAAGGAACCCTTGCCGCCGGGCCCGTCGGCAAGGGCCAGCAGCAGATGCTCGGTATCGACGGTGCCGGAGCCCGCTCGCTCGGCCTCGTCGACCGCGCCCGTGACGACCTCGCGGGCATCCTTGGTGAACCGTTCGAACATCATCGCCTCCCGTACTTCTTGTGCACGGCCTGCCTGCTGACCCCGAGTTCCGCGGCGATCTCCTGCCACGACCACCCTTGATTGCGCGCGCTGCGCACCTGCACCGCCTCCAACTGCTCCAGCAGCCGGCGCAGCGCGGCGACGGCCCGCAACCCGACCCGCGGGTCGCGGTCACCGGCGCGTTGAGCGAGATCCGTTGCTTCGGTCATGACGTCAACCTACATTGACACCTCTCGAACGTCAACCACAGTTGACGCGAAGGGCGCAAGAAAGGCGGGCGGACGGACGGACATCCCAGCCCCACCCACTCACCCGCCTCCGCGATCAACCAACCACCGGCATTACCGATGCCCCAGCACGATCTTCCCGAACAGCCCACCGGACTCCATCCGCTCGAACCCTTCCCGCGCCCGGTCCAGCGGCAGCACCTGGTCGATGACGGGCCGGACCCCCGTGGCGGCACAGAAGGAGAGCAGGTCCTCAAGCTCGTCCTTGGTGCCCATGGTGGAGCCGACGATCTTCAGCTCCAGGAAGAACACCCGGGTGAGTTCGGCGTGCGAGGGCCGGTCGCCGCTGGTGGCGCCGGAGATGACAAGGGTGCCGCCGGGCCGCAGGGACTTGATGGAGTGCGACCAGGTGGCGGCGCCGACGGTCTCGATCACGGCGTCGACGCGCTGCGACAGCCGCGCCCCCGGCTCGACCGCTTCGACGGCGCCGAGTTCCAGGGCCCGCTTGCGTTTGCCCTCATCACGGCTGGTGGCGAAGATCCGCAGCCCGGCGGCCTTGCCGAGCACGATGGCGGCGGTGGCGACCCCGCCCCCGGCGCCCTGGACGAGGACCGAGTCACCGGGCCGTACACCGGCGTTGGTGAAGAGCATCCGGTAGGCGGTGAGCCAGGCGGTGGGGAGACAGGCGGCCTCCTCGAAGGAGAGTTCCCGGGGCTTGGGCAGGACGTTCCAGACGGGTACGGCGACCTGCTCGGCGAAGGTGCCCTGGTAGCGCTCGGTGAGGATGGAGCGGGGCTCCTTGGGGCCGACGCCGTGTCCGGTCTGGCCGATGACGGAGTGCAGCACGACCTCGTTGCCGTCCTGGTCGACCCCGGCGGCATCGCAGCCGAGGATCATCGGCAGCCGGTCCTCCGGGAGCCCGACGCCGCGCAGGGACCAGAGGTCGTGATGGTTGAGGGAGGCGGCCCTGACATCGACGACGGTCCAGCCGGGAGGGACCTCGGGGGCGGGCCGCTCCCCCAGTTCAAGTCCGTCGAGCGGTCGGTCACGGTCGATACGGGCGGCGTAGACAGCGAACATGCCGCCGACGATAGGCCGCCCACCCACCCCAAGGAACAAGCCCACCCTGTGACGCATCCCCCCTTGCCAACAAACAGACGGCGGGAACAACGCCCTGCCTCTAGGGACGCGAGCAACTCCGCGCCCCCCGTGGACGCCGGCAACTGCCCGTCCCCAGGACACGGGCAACTCCGCGCCCCCCGTGGACACCGGTAACCGCCCGCCCCCAGGGGCGCGGGGAACTGCGCGACCAGCCACCCCCCACCCGCACCACCCCCACCACCCCGTCACCCCCCACCCCCTGGGCCGACGCCCCCCGTCAAACAAACCCGCACGGGTGGGCGGGTGGGCAAAGAAAAAGGCCCCGCCCAAACAGACGGGGCCCCAAACACCAGCTCAGGCCAGCGCAGCGCTAACGTCGCGCAACCCCATCCGCCCGAGCCGCCGCAGCCACCGCCGAGGTGACCGCAGGAGCAACCCGCTCATCGAACGGGGAGGGGATCACATAAGCCGCCGACAGATCGTCACCGACCACCCCCGCGAGGGCCTCCGCCGCCGCCAGCTTCATCCCCTCCGTGATCCGGGAGGCCCGCACCTGAAGGGCCCCCGCGAAGATCCCGGGAAAGGCGAGGACGTTGTTGATCTGGTTCGGGAAGTCGGAGCGCCCGGTGGCGACCACGGCCGCGTACTTGTGCGCGACGTCGGGATGCACCTCGGGATCCGGGTTGGCCATGGCGAACACGAACGAGCCCGGCGCCATGGAGGCGACCGCCGCCTCCGGCACCGTACCGCCGGAGACGCCGATGAAGACGTCGGCGCCCGCGAGCGCCCCCTCCAGCGACCCGCTCAGGCCGGCCTTGTTGGTGAAGGACGCAAGCTCCCGCTTGACCGGCGTGAGGTCGTCCCGGTCGGCCGAGACGACACCGCGGCGGTCGGTCACCGCCACGTCCCCGATCCCGGCGTCGATCAGGATCCTGGCGATGGCGACCCCGGCCGCACCGGCGCCGGAGATCACCGCCCGCAGCTCCCCCAGCGCCTTCCCGCTCAGCCGCGCAGCGTTGCGCAGCGCCGCCAGCGTCACGACCGCCGTACCGTGCTGGTCGTCATGGAAGACGGGGATGTCGAGCCGCTCCTGGAGCTTGCGCTCGATCTCGAAGCACCGCGGCGCCGAGATGTCCTCCAGGTTCACGCCGCCGAAGGACGGCGCGAGCCGCACCACGGTCTCCACGATCTCGTCCACGCCCGTGCAGGCCAGCGCGATCGGAACGGCGTCGACGCCGCCGAACTGCTTGAACAGGATCGCCTTGCCCTCCATCACCGGGAGGGACGCCTCGGGACCGATGTCCCCGAGGCCGAGCACGGCCGTGCCGTCGGTGACGACGGCGACGACCGAGGACTTCCAGGTGTAGTCGTTCACCAGGTCCGGCTGCTCGGCGATCGCGCTGCACACCTTCGCGACGCCGGGTGTGTATGCGAGGGACAGGTCGTCCTTGTCACGCACCGGCACGGTGGCCTGCACGGCCATCTTGCCGCCACGGTGCAGCGCGAACGCCGGATCGATGGAATCGAGCGAACCGAGGGACTCCCCGGCTCCGCGATCCGTGCCCGTGCCGGCGCCGCGAGGATTGACGATCTCCGCTGCCACGTTGTCTGACCCCTTAGATGTTCATGGTTGAGGGTGGCCGCCTCTGGTCCAAGAGGCGGGCGGGACCGTGCACGACCTGTGGATGCTGTGATGCCGACGGGCGTGCACGACGGGCACGCCGCACACGCGCCCTGTGCCCCGGATGAGGGGTGTAAAGAACCTTCATACCTGACGACCGGCGTCGCGGACGAGTCCATAACGCGAAGGTCACACGCATCACGCGAAGATCACGGGCCACCGGCCCGGCGCCCCGGCACCCGCACGGCGACACATCCGCGAATATCGACACAAGGACAGACGAAATCCTCGTCGAACACGCATTCGTCAGCAAACAGGCCACACCAGCCGCCCCCACGACGAGCCTCACCGGAGATCTTCCGGTCAGAAGCACCGTTTTCTGGAGAAGGTCCGGCCGTGATGTACCGGAGTGGTGCGGTTCGCGGGTGGCCCGTTATCCGATTTTGACATGACTGCCCCCCTGCACGCCTCCGTCCGAATGGCAAGATGCCGTCATCACACAGGGTCGCGACACTCGAAGACGTGTGTTGATCCGGCCCCGTCGGCAGCTCTCTCCACTCTCTCCACCCGCCGGAGGAATCCACCATGACCGCAAGCACCATCCGTCGTACGACCGCCACCCGCTCGCGGCTGGCCGCGGTCGGCTCGATCGCGGTCGCAGGCGCCCTGCTGCTCACCGGTTGCGGTGACCAGACGGAGAGCGGCGGCGGTTCGGACAGCTCCGACGCCGCCTCCACGTCGGCGGCTCCGCTGGCCGACCAGCTGCCCCAGGAGATCCGCGACGCGGGCGTGATCAAGGTCGGTTCGGACATCGCGTACGCGCCGGTCGAATTCAAGGACGAGGCGGGCAAGACGGTCGGTATCGACCCGGACATCGCCGCGGCGATGGGCAAGCAGCTCGGGGTCACGTTCGAGTTCGAGAACGGCACCTTCGACACCCTGATCACCGGTCTGCGCTCCCAGCGCTACGACATCGCCATGTCCGCGATGACCGACACCAAGGACCGCCAGGACGGCGTCGACTCCGACACCGGCGAGCAGGTCGGCGAGGGCGTCGACTTCGTCGACTACTTCACCGCGGGCGTCTCGATCTACACCGAGAAGGGCGACGACCAGGGCATCAAGACCTGGGCCGACCTGTGCGGCAAGACGATCGTGGTGCAGCGCGGCACGGTCTCCGACGACCTCGCCAAGGCCGAGGCCGAGAAGTGCCCGGCGGACCAGAAGCTCACCATCGAGGCGTTCGACAACGACCAGCAGGCCCAGACCCGGCTGCGCGCGGGCGGCGCCGACGCCGGTTCCTCCGACTTCCCGGTCGCCGCGTACGCCGTGCAGACCTCCGGCGGCGGCGAGGACTTCGAGCTGGTCGGCGAGCAGGTCGAGGCGGCACCGTACGGCATCGCGGTCGCCAAGGACGACACCGAACTGCGCGACGCGCTCAAGGCGGCCCTGGACGCGGTGATCGCCAACGGCGAGTACGCGAAGATCCTGGAGAAGTGGGGCGTCACCGACGGCGCCGTCACCACCGCCACCATCAACGGCGGCAAGTGACCGCGGGCGCGGGCGGGCACTGAAAGGCACCACGCGTGACTGTTGACATCGACAAGAAGGACGGCCCGGCGGGACACACCCCGCCGGCCGGACCGGGAGCCATCAAGGCCATCCCGGTCCGCCACTACGGACGCTATCTCGCGGCCGTCGTGGCTCTCGCCCTGCTGGGCTCCATCGTCTACGCGTTCTCCCAGGGCAGGATCAACTGGGGCGCGATCCCGGACTACTTCTTCGACGACCGGATCCTCGGCGGGGTCGGCAAGACCCTGCTGCTGACCGTGCTGTCCATGACGATCGGCATCGTCGGCGGCATCCTGCTCGCCGTCATGCGGCTGTCGAAGAACCCGGTGACCTCGTCCATCGCCTGGTTCTACATCTGGTTCTTCCGGGGCACCCCGGTCCTGGTGCAGCTGGTGGTCTGGTTCAACCTGGGCCTGGTCTTCGAGTTCATCAACCTCGGCCCGTTCTACCGGGACGAGTGGTCGGACTTCATGACCCCGTTCCTGACCGCGCTGCTGGGCCTCGGCCTGAACGAGGCCGCGTACATGGCGGAGATCTGCCGCGCCGGTCTGCTCGCGGTGGACGAGGGCCAGACGGAGGCGTCGCACGCGCTGGGCATGAGCCAGGCCAAGACCCTGCGCCGGATCGTGATCCCGCAGGCGATGCGGGTGATCGTGCCGCCGACCGGCAACGAGGTCATCAACATGCTGAAGACGACCTCGCTGGTGTCGGTCGTCCAGTACTCCGAGTTGTTCCGGGTCGCCCAGGACATCGGCCAGACCTCCGGCGCCCCCGCCGAGATGCTCTTCCTCGCCGCGGCCTGGTACCTGCTGATGACCTCGGTCTTCAGCGTCGGCCAGTACTACCTGGAGCGGTACTACGCGCGTGGCTCCAGCCGCCGGCTGCCGCCGACCCCGTGGCAGAAGGTCAGGACGCAGCTGTTCTCGTTCGGCCGCCCGAAGGGAGCCACGGCATGACACGCGAGTCCGGTGTACCCATGGTGAAGTCCGAGGGCGTGCACAAGTCCTTCGGCCCCGTCGAGGTGCTCAAGGGCATCGACCTGGAGGTGGCGGCCGGTGAGGTGTTCTGCCTGATCGGCCCGTCCGGCTCGGGCAAGTCCACCTTCCTGCGCTGCATCAACCACCTGGAGCAGATCAACGCCGGGCGGCTGTACGTCGACGGCGAGCTGGTCGGCTACCGGCAGAAGGGCGACAAGCTCTACGAGCTGAAGGACAGCGAGGTCGCGCTCAAGCGCCGGGACATCGGCATGGTCTTCCAGCGCTTCAACCTGTTCCCGCACATGACCACGGTCGAGAACATCATCGAGGCCCCGGTGCAGGTCAAGGGCGTCGCCAGGAACCAGGCCCGGGAGCGCGCGATGCAGCTCCTGGAGCGGGTGGGGCTCGCCGACAAGGCCAGGAGCTACCCCTCGCAGCTCTCCGGCGGCCAGCAGCAGCGGGTCGCCATCGCCCGCGCGCTGGCCATGGACCCCAAGCTGATGCTGTTCGACGAGCCGACCTCGGCCCTGGACCCGGAGCTGGTCGGTGACGTCCTCGACGTCATGCGCGATCTGGCCGAGTCCGGCATGACGATGATCGTCGTCACCCATGAGATGGGCTTCGCCCGCGAGGTCGGCGACAGCCTGGTCTTCATGGACGGCGGCGTGGTCGTGGAGTCCGGCAACCCGAGGGACGTCCTGACCGACCCCCAGCACGAACGGACGAAGGCCTTCCTGTCGAAGGTGCTCTGAGCGACGTACGACGACCTGAGGGCAGGCCGACGAAGGGGCGGTACGGGAATCTCCGTACCGCCCCTTCGTCACCCAGAGTCGGGGGCCCTACTTGAGGGCGAGCAGCAGCGTGTCCGAGGGCGAGCACCACACCGCGCGCGCCTCACCGAACCCGGCCTCGCGCAGTACCCGGGCGTGCCAGGCGGCGGAGGGCATGTCGCCGTCGGCGTGGTCACCGTAGATCTCGAAGCGGCGGGCGGTGGGCGCGGCGAGGACCGGGTCCTGGGCGGCGAGCTGCCACCATGCGGCCCAGTCGACGGCCCCGTCGTTCTTGGCCTGTTCCATGCGCTCGTGGCGCAGCGCGCGCTCGGCGGCGTTGATCCGGGGGGTGGTCTCGTCGATCATGTGATCGGCGTTCAGGTATACGCCGCCGTCGCGGACCAGCTTCGCCACCTGACCGTAGAGAGCCGCCAGCGGCTCCCTGCGCAGCCAGTGCAGGGCGGTGGCGGTCAGGACGGCGTCGTAGGAGTCGTACGGCAGGGTGGAGGGCCAGTGCGGGTCCTTCAGGTCGGCGGTGACGAAGGTGACCCGGCCGTCGTCGGCGAAGGTGCCCTCGGCGATGGCGAGCAGGGCCGGGTCGAGGTCGATGCCGGTGCTGACCGCGCCGGGGAAACGGTCGAGGAGGCGGGCGGTGATGGAGCCGGTGCCGCAGGCGAGGTCGAGGACGCGGGGGGTGCGGCCGACGGTGGCCTCGACCATGTCGAGCATGACCCGGAAGCGCTCCTCGCGGTCGGGCATGTACCACTCCTGCTGGCGGTCCCAGCTGTGCTGCCAGCCCTGCCAGTCGGTCCCGGCCGCGGTGATGTCCGTCATCGATGCCCTCCGTCGCATACGCGTACGCAATACCCTGGTAATACCCTGACTGCACGACCGGCCATTACCCCGACCGCATCACGACAATAAAGCCCCTCCGTAAGGACTACAAGTGGAACTGGCCTATTACTCGGATTACGCGGTGCGGCTCGTGAACAGCGAGGAACCGGAGCGCGGCAAGGACACGCTGACCTCGGTGGAGGCCGTGCGCGAGCTGTTCGGGGCCAATCAGTCGGCGGCCCGCCGGGCCACGGACGCGGACGTGACGCGCTTCAGGGCGGTCCGCGCCAGGCTCCGCGCGGTCTTCGAGGCGGCGGACGCGGGCGACGAGACCCTCTCGGTCGACCTGCTGAACTCGCTCCTGCTGGAGTTCCCGGTGAGCCCGCAGATCTCCGGGCACGACATCCGCGACGACGACGGCCGCCCCCTGTGGCACATGCATCTGGCCGACCATCCGTCGAACGCGACGGCGGGGTACGCGGCCATCGCGGCGATGGGCCTGGCCTTCCATCTCACCGAGCACGGTGTGGACCGGCTCGGCCTGTGCGAGGCGTCCCCGTGCCGCAACGCCTACCTCGACACCTCCACCAACCGCTCCCGCCGCTACTGCTCCGACCGCTGCGCCACGCGGGCGAACGTCGCCGCCTACCGGGCCCGCAAACGCCTGGAGGCCGACCGGACGGACAAGACGGGCCGGGCCGCCGACACCCCCCAGCGCAGCACCGCGAACGGCGCCCGCTGACCGGCGGGGAACGGCCGGTACCGAAACCGGACCCGCCCCAGCACCAGTTCCTCCGGGACGACCCCGTAGTCCGTGCTGTCCCCCCCGGCGAACGCGTTGTCCCCCAGCACCCACCACCCGCCCTCGCGCCGCTCGGCGGCCCGCTTGACGACCAGCAGGTCCTGCTGGAACGGATGCCGCAGCACGATCACGTCACCGACCCTGATCCGGGCGCCGTAGTGCACCACGAGACGGTCCCCGTGACGCAGCGTGGGCACCATCGACGGCCCGGTCACCTCGGCCAGCCCGAAGGGCAGCACAACCCCCCGGCGCTCGCCCTCCTGCGACAGTTCCGGCATCCCGGCACCTCCCCGGTCCGATCCTCCACCAGTCTCAGTCTGA
This sequence comes from Streptomyces sp. NPDC056734, assembly GCF_042790455.1. Classification (NCBI taxonomy): domain Bacteria; kingdom Bacillati; phylum Actinomycetota; class Actinomycetes; order Kitasatosporales; family Streptomycetaceae; genus Streptomyces; species Streptomyces sp. NPDC056734. Next base: position 120,455 of record NZ_JBHTZD010000020.1, on the reverse strand, counting down.
CCCCGGACTTTTGTCCTAAGCCCATGGGGGCACCCGCGAAAACCCGTCCCTCAGGGAGTAATGTCCCACCTGAGAAGACGATCACGAGGGAGGAATGCTCCATGCTTTCCCGCCTATTTGCCCCCACGGTCAAGGTCAGCGCACACTGCGACCTGCCCTGCGGCGTGTACGACCCGGCCCAGGCCCGCATCGAGGCGGAGTCGGTGAAGGCCGTGCAGGAAAAGATGGCCGCCAACGACGACCCGCACTTCCAGGCGCGTGCCACCGTCATCAAGGAGCAGCGCGCGGAGCTTGCCAAGCACCACGTCTCCGTCCTGTGGAGCGACTATTTCAAGCCCCCGCACTTCGAGAAGTACCCCGAGCTGCACCAGCTCGTGAACGAAACCCTCAAGGCCCTCTCCGCCGCCAAGGCCTCCACGGACCCGGCGACCGGCCAGAAGGCCCTGGACCACATCGCCCAGATCGACAAGATCTTCTGGGAGACGAAGAAGGCCTGACGCCAACCCGTCGCGCCTCGATCACAGGCAAGAGTCAGGGCCGGACAGCACCCTCGGGGCCAGCTGCCCGGCCCTGGCTGTGCCCGCCCACGAGGGAGCCGTCGCCCCGGTGACGGGACCCAGGTGTCCGCCCCAAGGACGCAGGAAGACGAACAACTCCCCTACCCGGACAGTTCCGCCCCCAGCCGAGCCGCCCGCGCCCGCAGATAGCGCTGCTCGGGCAGGCTGAGCGTCCGCGCGGCGGCCGACTCATAGGCGGCGCGCGCCTCCTCGTACGCCCCCGCCCGCTCCAGCAGATGCCCGCGCACCGCGTCGATCCGGTGACCCGGGTCCGGGCCCAGCGCGTCCAGCGCCGCGAGCCCCGCCCGAGGGCCGTCCGCCATCGCGACGGCGACCACGCGGTTCAGCCGCTCGACGGGGCCGGGCACCAGGCGGACGAGGACGTCGTAGAGGCCGAGGATCTGCCGCCAGTCGGTCCCGGCGGCGGTCGGCGCCTCGTCGTGGACGGCGGCGATGGCCGCGCGCAGTTGGTACGGGCCCGGGCGGCCCCGCTCCAGCGCCCGGGTGATCAGCTCGACCCCCTCCTCGATGGCCGCCTTGTCCCAGCGCTCGCGGTCCTGTTCGTCCAGCGGGACGAGGTCGCCGTGCGGTCCCGTACGCGCCTCGCGGCGGGCGTCGGTGAGCAGCATCAGCGCGAGCAGCCCGGCCACCTCGGTGTGCTCGGGGAGCAGCCGATGCACGGTACGGGTCAGCCGGATCGCCTCCTTGGCCAGTTCCCGGCGCTGGAGGCGCGGCCCGGACGTCGCCGTATAGCCCTCGTTGAAGATCAGGTAGAGGGTGTGCAGCACGGCCGGGAGCCGGTCCGCCCAGGCTTCGGGGCGGGCGAAGCCGACCCCGCGCACCTTCCGCTTGGCCCGGCTGATCCGCTGGGCCATGGTGGCCTCGGGCACCAGACAGGCGCGGGCGATCTCTGCCGTGGTCAGCCCGCCGACCGCACGCAGGGTGAGCGCGATCTGCGCGGGCGCGGTCAGCTCGGGGTGGCAGCACAGGAACAGCAGCGTCAGCGTGTCGTCCTCGCGCGGCGCGCGCTCCGCGCCGGGCGGCGGGGCGGTGAACGTGTCCCGCGGCGCCAGCGCGGCGGCCCGTTCCTCACGCCGCCGCCGCGCCTCCTCGCTGCGCAGCGCGTCCGTCAGCCGCCGCGCCGCCACCTTGATCAACCAGCCCCGGGGATTTTCCGGAATCCCCCGCTCCGGCCACTGCTCGGCCGCCGCGATCAGCGCCTCCTGTACGGCGTCCTCGGCGGCGTCGAAATGCCCGTACCGCCGCACCAGCGCGCCGAGGACCGATGGAATCAGGTCACGCGCGGCGCGCTGGGCGGCGAGGGAGGGATCGTCGCCGACCCCCGGTTCCGGTGTCACGACCGGCTCAGATCTCCCCGGCGCCGTCGAGGATGGGCCGGATCTCCACCGGGTACACGGGGGCGCCGGCGGGCTGCGGACACGCGGCGATCCGTGCCGCGATCTCCGTGACCCGCTCCATGCTCGCGCACTCCAGCACCCAGTAACCGGCCAGCATCTCCTTGGTCTCGCCGTACGGGCCGTCCGTGACCACCGGCTTGCCGTCCTCGCCGGGCGAGACATGCCGCACCCGCGCCGGGGCGGACAGGCCCTGGGCGTCGATCAGCTCACCGCTCTCGGAGAGGTCGTCGCTGACCGCGCTCATGAAGGCGTACATCGCCTGGAGATCCTGCTCGCCCCACGCCGGTGAGAACTCCGACGCCTTGCCCTCCATCGCGTCATAGTCGATCTGCGCACCCAACACCATGACCAGGTACTTCATCGTCTCGCTCCTTCGTTTTCGACTCGGCCGCCTCCATCGGGCGGCGGCTCTCGGACGGAACGTCGGAGCCGATCCGGGATCCTCGACACCTGGCCGGGAAATTCCCTGACACATTCTCTGGCGAGTTCTTGGGCGACTCGCTCGGACGGGTACGGGGCGTCACGGGCGCGGGCGACTGCGACACCGGTGACGGGACATAGGGGCTACGGGGCTACGGGGCCGGGGGTGCCCGGTGGCGGCAGGTGTCAGGGCGCGGGGTGCGCGCCCGGCGCCTTCCCTGTGACGGCGTGCGCCTCCCCCACCACGGGCTGAGCACCGGCCCGGACGGCCTGCTCCGCACCGCCCGTCTCCCCCACCGCCTCCGCTCCCGCTTCTGCCTCGTACGAGGCACACTCGCGGTTCCGGCACGGCCCCGGAACCCACCTCGGCACCCATGCGCCCAGCGTCTTGTAGCGCTTCACGACCGTTTCGACCGGCTGTCCGCAGACGGGACAGGCGGTTCCTTCGCTGTCCATGCCCTCAGCGTAGGACGGCGGGCCGCTCCCCGCCCCCCGCCGTCGGCATGCCGGAGCCGTAGACGATCGGATAGCTCTTGACGACGATTTCGTCGATCTCCTCGAACAGCGCACCCCGCGAGCCGCGCGCCCCCGCACAGATAGACACCGAGGCCGCCCTCCTCCGCCTTCAGTTCCCTGATCTTCCCCATCACATCGGCCGGGACGATCCCGACGTCCGGTTCCGGGGACTCCCCGAGCGTGCTGGAGGCGACGTACTGCCGCATATGGGCGTACGGGCTGGTCACGCCCTCGTTGAGCGCGACGTCTCCGGGTACTCCGAGGAGAGGAACCCGAGGGATTCCTCGTCCACGAATCGGACCATCGCCGACGCGTCACCCTGCGGGTCGCCGATGAATCCGTCCAGGGAGCAGGCGACGAAATACGTGAGCCTGCGCAAACCGGCCTCTTCTCTCTCGACCAACCCGACCCGCCCGCCCGCCCGCCGGGATGACAACTGTAGTTGTAGTACTCCAATCGTAGTGGTCACAGTCTTTATCGCGGCGCGCCTCGCGACACCGGGCGACGCGAGGCACGTATCCGCAGGTCAGGACGGGTTCGGCTCCCGCCACATCGGCCACATCGTCGGGCCGTCCGGCAGCTCCAGCGGCTCCCCGACCAGCTCGAAGCCCATCCGCTCGTACAGCACCCGGCTGCGCGCGCTGCTCGCCTCCAGATAGGCCGGCACCCCGTCACGGTCGCAGCGGTCGAGCACCCTGCCGATCAGCTCACCGCCGAGTCCCTGCCCCTGCCGCCCGGGGACGACCCCGATCATCCACAGGTACGCGTGCGCCCGGCCCGTGGGATGGATCTCGGCGGTGAGCCGCGCGATCTGCTCCACGCGCGCGTTGCCGGGATCGACGGTCTCCCGCAGCCGCGCGGCCTCGTCGCCTTCATCGCCTTCAGCGACCTCTGCGCCTTCATCGACTTCCGCGCCTTCGCCGGCCGGGGCGGCCCCGTCCCGCGGAGCGCCGTGACCGTCGTCGTCCGGTATCGACAGCCACAGCGCGCAGGCCGTCTCGTCCTCGGTGATGTCGATACGGCCTTCCGCGAGCACGGTGTCGGTGAAGGCCGCCATGAGACGGTGATGGGTGCTCCGGCGGTACTCCTCGCCGGGAAAGACCCAACCGCTCACCGGATCGTCCTGGAACGCCTCGTCCAGCAGCCGGACGATCAGTTCCCGGTCGTCCTCGCCCGCCGCCCGAATCGCCACGCCCATGTTTCGCCCCTCGCCTCAACACACGCTGTCACTCCGGCGGTTGAAGGGTAGCCGGGCGGCACCGGTGGTGGCCGGACGAAAGGTGAGTCCCGCACACAGTGGCGCTGTACGGGACCCACCCTGCCGGAGCCGGAGCGTCCGGAGCGGCCTCCGGGACGAGACGGCCCTCAGGCCCTCCCCGGCACCCGGCCCCGCCTCAACTGCTGCGCCTGGTCACGAACTCCGCGAGGGACAGCAGACCGCCCGCCGCCTCCGGGTCCGGGATCGCGCGGGCCAGTTCGTCCATCGCGCGGGCCATCCGGTCGGCCGCCTGGGTCTGCGCCCAGTCCCGGCCCCGGCCCGCTCGATGGCCGACGCCGTGCGCTCCAGGTCACGCTGGTCGTACGGCTCCCCGTACAGCGCGGCCAGTTCGGCCGCCTCGGGCCCGCCCGAGGTGAGCGCGGCGACCACCGGCAGGGACTTCTTGCGGGCGGCCAGATCCGCACCGGCCAGCTTGCCGGTACGGGCCGGGTCGCCCCAGATGCCGATCACATCGTCGATCAGCTGGAAGGCGAGCCCGGCGGCCCGCCCGAACGCGTCCAGCGCCTCGACATCCTCGTCCGCCGCGCCCGCGTACAGCGCGCCGACGGCACACGCGCAGCCGATCAGCGCGCCCGTCTTGGACTGGGCCATGGTGAACACCTCGTCGAGGGTGACCTCGTCGGGTGCCCTGTCCTCCATGGCGGTGTCCGCGTGCTGCCCCTCGCACAGTTCCACGACGCAGGCGGCGAGCCGGGCCGCGGCCCGCGGGGCCGCCGGGTGCGGGTCCTGTGCGAGCAGCAGCATGGCCAGCGCCTGGAGGGCGTCCCCGGCCAGGATCGCGTCGGGGTCGCCGAACACGGTCCAGGCGGTGGGCCGATGACGCCGGGTGACGTCCCGGTCCATCACATCGTCGTGCAGCAGGGTGAAGTTGTGCACCAGCTCCACCGCCGCCGCGGCCCGCACCGCGCCCGCGCGGGCGCCCGGACCGCCGAGCGACTCGGCGGCGGTGAGCACCAGCGCCGGGCGGATCGCCTTGCCGGCGCCGCCCGTCGCGGGCGTGCCGTCGGGGTTCTCCCAGCCGAAGTGGTAGCGGGCGACCCGGCGCATCTGGGACGGCAGGGTGTCGATCGCGGACCGCAGTTCGGGATCGACGTCCGCCTTCGTGCCGTTCAGGATCACGGCCGCCTCCGGCCCGTCGTGCGGGCCGGGGCGGTCGTCCGGGGGTGTGGCGACGGTGTTCTCCCGCGCCTCGCCGGTCCGTCCTGCGGTGTCACGCGTCATGGACTCGGCCATCGGATCCCCCTTGAGAAGCCCGCGGACGGCGCGGTCGCCGCTCCGGCCGGTGGCGCACTCCGGGGATGTACCCGCCCGGTGGGGCGGGGACACGGCGCAGGCGCGGGAGGGGTCACTGCCAGCGGCCGATCTCGACGTTCTCCAGCACGCCGAGCGCGTCCGGGACCAGCACGGCCGCCGAGTAGTAGGCCGTGACGAGGTACTTGATGATGGCCTGTTCGTTGATGCCCATGAACCGCACCGACAGGCTCGGCTCGATCTCGTCCGGCAGACCGGACTGCCGCAGCCCGATGACACCCTGGTCCTGCTCGCCGGTACGCATGGCGATGATGGAGGTCGTACGGGCCTCGCTGATCGGGATCTTGTTGCTCGGGTAGATCGGCACTCCGCGCCAGGTCGGGATGCGGTTGCCGCCGATGTCGACGGTCTCCGGGACCAGCCCGCGCCGGTTCAGCTCCCGCCCGAACGCGGCGATGGCGCGCGGGTGGGCGAGGAACAGCTTGGTGCCGCGGCGGCGGCTGAGCAGTTCGTCCAGGTCGTCCGGGCCGGGCACGCCGTCGTGCGGCTGGATCCGCTGGTCGTACTCGCAGTTGTTCAGCAGCCCGAACTCACGGTTGTTGATCAGCTCGTGCTCCTGGCGCTCCTTGAGCGCCTCGACCGTGAGCCGCAACTGCTGCTCGGTCTGATTCATCGGCTGGTTGTACAGATCGGCGACGCGCGAGTGGACCCGCAGCACGGTCTGGGCGACGCTCAGCTCGTACTCGCGCGGCCGGGCCTCGTAGTCGACGAAGGTGTGCGGGATGTCCGGCTCGCCGGAGTGACCGGCCGCGAGGTCGATCTCCTTCTCGCCGTACTTGTTGGTGCGCTGCGCGGGGATCGCGCGCAGCTCCTGGAGATGCTCGCGCAACGATTCGGCACGCTCGGCGACCTGCTCGAAGTGCGTCCGCGACAACACCAGCACGGTGCACGCCGTGGCCGCGCGGACGGTGAACTCCCAGATCTCGTCGGGGTCCAGCAGCGCCTGGTCTCCGAAGTACGCGCCGTCGGCGAGCGCCCCGAGCACGGCTTCGTCGCCGTAGGGCCCGGTGCCGACCTTCTCGACCCGGCCGTGCGCCAGCAGATACACCTCGTCGGTCGGGTTGCCGAAGGAGGCGATCACCTCCCCCGCGGCGATCTCCCGCTGGCTGCACCGCGCCGCCAGTTCGGTCAGCACCTCGCCGTCCTCGTACGACCGCAGGGCCGGCAGTTCGCCCAGCTCCGCGGGGATGACCTCCACCCGGTCCCCGGTCTTCACAAAGGTGATGCGGCCGTCGCCGACGGCGTAGCTCAGCCGCCGGTTCACCCGGTACGTGCCGCCCTGCACATCCACCCACGGCAGCGTCCGCAGCAGCCAGCGCGAGCTGATCTCCTGCATCTGCGGCACGGACTTGGTCGTGGTGGCCAGGTTCCGCGCGGCTGCCGTGCCCAGACTCTGCTGCGGCTTGCCCTGCTCTGCGCGGACCTCTTCGCCTACCGACATATGGAATTGCCCTCCCAGTCATACCCGGGCAGCGATCTGCACCGGGCACCGAACTCCGTGGGACAGCGTTTCATCACCCAGGGTGCCGGTGCTATTACCCGAAAGAGCGGGACTGGATCACCGCGCGCCGGGGCATATTTGAGGCTCTCGACCGGCGGACGATTCCGCCCGCACGCCCCCCTCGTAGCCCCCTCGTAGCCCCCTCCTACCCACTCCGACCGTTCCCGTACCGGAACGGATCTGTCCGAATCCGCTCGCACGCTGTACGAACGGATGGTTCGGAGTGTGTGCATTCGGTACAAGCAGCGGTACGAGACGGCCGCGACCGGCGGTTGGCGCTCAGCTGTGCGAAGGAGGCGGTCATGGCCCCACCCATGTCCGCGAACACGTTTCTGAATGCGCTCCGCGACGAGGGACTGAAGGTCGTGGAGGTCGGCGACTGGCGCAACCACAACCGCAACAGCAAGGGCCCGTGGGGGCCGGTGCACGGCGTGATGATCCACCACACCGTCACCAAGGGCAGCGCGAAGACCGTCCAGATCTGCCGCGACGGCTATGCCTCGCTGCCCGGCCCGCTCTGCCACGGTGTCATCACCAAGGACGGCACGGTCCACCTGGTCGGCCACGGCCGCGCCAACCACGCGGGCTCCGGCGACGACGACGTCCTCAAGGCGGTCATCGCCGAGAAGGCACTCCCGCCGGACAACGAGGCGAACACCGACGGCAACACACATTTCTACGGCTTCGAGTGCGAGAACCTCGGCGACGGCAAGGACCCGTGGCCGGCCGCGCAGCTCGACGCCATCGCCAGAGCCGCCGCCGCGGTCTGCCGCGTCCATGGCTGGACCGAGCGGTCGGTGATCGGCCATCTGGAGTGGCAGCCCGGAAAGGTCGACCCGCGCGGCTTCACCATGGCGTCGATGCGGGAGCGGGTGAAGGAGCGGCTGAAGTAGCCGCGCCCGACCGTCGCCGGGCGCGCGGCGACATGGCCGACAATGGGCCGATGACCAGCCCCGACGCCGTCGCCGCGCTGCGCCCCCGGCTCCCCTCCCCGCTCGTGGAGGTGTCCGACACCCGCTTCGCGCGCCATGGCGTCGGCCTCCTCCTCAAGCGGGACGATCTGATCCACCCGTCGCTGATCGGCAACAAGTGGCGCAAGCTGGCACCGAACCTGGCCGCGGCGGCGGGCCGTACGATCCTGACCTTCGGCGGCGCCTACTCCCACCATCTGCGCGCCACCGCCGCCGCGGGCCGCCTCCTGGGCCTGTCCACGGTCGGGGTGGTCCGCGGCGACGAACTGGCCGGCGCCCCGCTCAACCCCTCCCTCACCCGCTGCGCCGCCGACGGCATGCGCCTGCACTTCGTCGACAGATCGACGTACCGCCATGCGACGCGGCCGGACACCCTCGCGGCGATCCTGCGCGCGACGGACGCCGAGGACGCCCATGTCGTCCCCGAGGGCGGCAGCAACACCCACGCGGTACGGGGCTGCCGGGCGCTCGGCGAGGAACTGCGCGGCTCGGCGGAGGTGGCCGCCGTCCCCTGCGGCACCGGCGGCACCCTGGCGGGCCTGGCCGCGGGCCTGGCCCCCGACCAGCACGCTCTCGGCGTTCCGGTCCTCAGGGGCGGCTTCCTCGGCGCGGACGTACGCGCCCTGCAAACCCGCGCCTTCGGCGGCCCGCGCGGCGCCTGGAGCCTGGCCGACGGTTTCCATTTCGGCGGCTACGCGCGCGTGCCGGAGGAACTCGACACCTTCGCGGCCGACTTCGAACAGCGCCATGGACTGGCTGTGGAACGTCTGTATGTCGCCAAGTTGCTCTATGCCCTTGTCGCCCTGGCGCGGGAGGGCGCCTTCCCGCGCGGGACGGGCGTGGCGGCGGTCATCACGGGGGCGCCCTTCACCGGGGACGCCGATGGCTCGGGGAAAGGCTCCTAGGCCCCTTACGCCGACGCCTCCCGGTACGCCGCCGCCTCTTCCAGGTCGAGGCGGCGCAGGAGCGTGCGGAGCATCTCGTCGTCGATGTAGCGCAGGTCGCGCAGGCGGACGAAGACGTCCCGTTCGGCGCCGATCATCTCCCGGGAGAGCCGGCGGTAGGTGTCGTCGACGGTCTCGCCGGTGATGGGGTTGGGCTGGCCCAGGCGTTCCCACACGGAGTTGCGGCGGCGCTCCAGGACCGTGCGCAGGCGGTCGGCGAGGGGGCCGGGGAGCGCGTTGCGCTCGTCTTCGAGGAGTTCGTCCAGGCGGGCCTCGGCGGCCCGGGACGCCTGCGCCTGCGCGTTGGCCTCGGCCAGTGTCTCGGCCTGGCTGTCCTTGCCGGGCAGTTTGAGCGCGCGGATGAGGGGCGGGAGGGTGAGGCCCTGGAGGACGAGGGTGCCGATGACCGTGGTGAACGTCAGGAACAGGATCAGGTTGCGCCCGGGGAAGGGCTCGGAGTCGTCCATGGTGACCGGGATGGAGAAGGCGATGGCGAGCGACACCACGCCGCGCATCCCGGCCCAGGAGATGACGAAGGCGCCCTTCCAGGTCGGATTGTCCTCTCGTCTGCGCACCCGCGCGGAGAGGATCCGGGGCAGGAAGGCCGCCGGATAGACCCAGATGAAGCGGGTGACCACGACCGCCAGGAAGACGGCGACCGCGTACCAGACGGCGTCCGCCACCGCGTACTCCCCGAGGCCGCGCAGCACCACCGGCAGCTGGAGGCCGATGAGGGCGAAGACGGCCGACTCCAGGACGAAGGCGACCATGCGCCATACGGCGTCCTCCTGGAGGCGGGTGGCGAAATCGACCTCCCACGCGCGATGCCCGAGATACAGCGCCACGACGACGACGGCCAGCACCCCGGAGGCGTGCACCTGCTCGGCGACAGCATAGGCGGCGAACGGGATGAGCAGGGAGAGCGTGTTCTGGAGCAGCGCCTCCTTGAGGTGGATGCGCAGCCAGTGGATCGGGAACATCAGCAGCACCCCGATGCCGATGCCGCCGACCGCCGCGATCACGAACTCGCCGATCCCGCCCGCCCAGCTCGCGCCCTCGCCGACCGCCGCCGCGACGGCGACCCGGTAGGCGGTGATCGCGGTGGCGTCGTTCACCAGCGACTCGCCCTGGAGGATCGTGGTGATCCTGGACGGCAGCCCCACCCGGCGCGCGACCGCCGTCGCGGCGACCGCGTCCGGCGGCGCCACCACCGCGCCCAGCACCAGCGCGGCGGTCAGCGGCAGCCCCGGTACGAGCAGATAGGCCGCGTATCCGACGGCGAGCGTCGCGAAGAGCACGTACCCGACGGACAGCAGTGCCACCGGCCGCCATTGCGCGCGCAGGTCGAGATAGGAGCTGTCGGTGGCGGCGGTGTGCAGCAGCGGGGGCAGCAGCAGCGGCAGCACGATGTGCGGGTCCAGCGCGTAGTCCGGGACTCCGGGTACGTACGACACGGCCAGCCCCACCGTCACCAGCAGCAGCGGGGCGGGCACCGGGGTGCGCCGGCCGACCGCGGCGACCGCGGCGCTGCCCGCCACCAGCAACAGCAGCGGCATCACGTCCATGCGCCATCCCCGCCCTTCGTTTGCGCGCGGTCACCCGCACACCCGTCGTAATCTGGCAATCATGAAACAGTGCACGCACGTCGACGCGCTGCCGCACCCGGAACCGGCTCCGCTCAGCGAGACCTGCCTGGAATGTCTCGCCGACGGCACGAACCCGGTGCAACTGCGGCTCTGCCTCTCCTGTGGCCACGTCGGCTGCTGCGACTCCTCGCCGCACCGGCACGCGACCGAGCACTACAAGGGTTCCGGTCACGCGGTGATGCAGACCTTCGAGCCCGGCGAGAACTGGCGCTGGTGCTTCATCGATCATGTCCTGGTGTGATCCGCGGCCGACATCATGTGATCCTTGGCCCTCACCATGTGATCCGGGACGGGTCCGGATCCGGGACGGTTCGACCGTCTGACGTCTGGGTACGTCAATGCGGCGCGCGCTCTTCCCATTTGGGCCCGCCACACCCCTAGCCACGGAGCGTATCCGAGGGTTTACTATGAGTGACAGCAAGGGGATGGGGTCACGGGGACAGCATTGTTGAGAGCGCGGTAGCGTCACCGCTGAACGACACATCGCGTTACCCCCCGGGGGGCGACCCTCGGCCCCGAACAGCTTGTACCACCTTGGAGGTGAGGGTGTCCCAGATCGCAGGCGAGCCCGCGACCCAGGACTTCGTGGAAGTCCGGCTGCCGGCCGCGGGTGCCTACCTGTCGGTGCTGCGGACGGCCACGGCCGGCCTCGCGGCCCGTTTGGACTTCACCCTGGACGAGATCGAGGACCTGCGCATCGCGGTGGACGAGGCCTGCGCGATCCTGCTCCAGCAGGCCGTGCCGGGCTCCGTGCTCAGCTGTGTCTTCCGATTGGTCGACGACTCGCTGGAGGTCACCGTCTCCGCGCCGACCACGGACGGTCACGCCCCGGCGCGGGACACCTTCGCCTGGACCGTGCTGTCGGCCCTGGCGGGCAAGGTCTCCTCCGCGGTGGACGACGACAAGACCGTTTCGATCAGCCTGTACAAACAGCGCGGCGCGGGACCCGGGCCGGCGTGAAGGACGGGGACGGGCCGGTGCGGGACGATGAGCGCGGCACACGGGAGCGTGCGGCCGAGGGCGCCACGGATGCCCCGGGCGGCTCCCGGCCCATGGCGGACGGCATCGGCATCGACGCCATCCCCGAGCAGGCCCGGCCGCACCCGGAGGACGTGTCCGGCGACGCCGCGCGGACCGGCTCCCCGGGCGAGGGACGGAATCAGGAAGATGCCGTGCAGAGCACGCCTCTGTCGCGGCGGAGCGGGGTGTCCCCTGTCCGGGCTGACGCTGAGGCTCGGGGAAGGGCAACGGGCGGGACGATGAGCGAGCACGAGCGAAACTCCGAGCATGCCGCGCCGGGCGCGCAGAGCACGCAGAGCGCGCCGGTCACTCGGCACGACCCCCACGACCGCAGCGGGGCGCGTGCGATGTTCGTGGAGCTGCGCAAGCTGAAGGAGGGCAGCCCGGAGTACGCGGAGCTGCGCAATCGGCTGGTCCGCATGCATCTGCCGCTCGTGGAGCACCTCGCGCGCCGGTTCCGCAACCGCGGCGAGCCGCTGGACGACCTCACCCAGGTCGCCACGATCGGGCTGATCAAGTCCGTCGACCGCTTCGACCCGGAGCGCGGCGTGGAGTTCTCCACGTACGCCACGCCGACGGTCGTCGGCGAGATCAAGCGGCACTTCCGCGACAAGGGCTGGGCGGTGCGCGTCCCCCGCCGCCTCCAGGAGCTGCGCCTGGCGCTGACGACGGCCACGGCCGAGCTGTCCCAGCTGCACGGCCGCTCCCCCACGGTCCATGAGCTGGCCGAGAAACTGGCGATCTCGGAGGAGGAGGTCCTGGAGGGCCTGGAGTCGGCCAACGCGTACTCCACGCTGTCCCTGGACGTCCCCGACACCGACGACGAGTCCCCCGCGGTCGCCGACACACTGGGCGCGGAGGACGAGGCCCTGGAGGGCGTCGAGTACCGCGAATCCCTCAAGCCGCTGCTGGAGGATCTGCCTCCGCGCGAGAAGCGCATCCTGCTGCTGCGCTTCTTCGGCAATATGACCCAGTCCCAGATCGCCCAGGAGGTCGGCATCTCCCAGATGCACGTCTCCCGTCTGCTGGCCCGCACCCTGGCCCAGCTCCGGGAGAAGCTCCTGGTGGAGGAGTGACGGGACGCGGCGACGCACGGAGCGTCGGCATCCTCCGCGCGGGCTACTTCGGCTTCGCGTCGTCGGCCATCGCGCCCGGTCCCCGGATGTCCAGGGCGCGGGTCGTCTCCCCGTTCACCAGCAGGCCGAGGGCCACCACCGCCGCCACCCCCAGGGCGATGCCCGCCGGGATGGCGGCGCTGTCGGTCTGGAGGAGGTTGTAGGCGACGGGCAGCGCGATGATCTGGGTGATGACGGCGGGACCGCGGCTCCAGCTGCGGCGGTTGAGCAGACCGCGGGCGGCGAGCAACGGCAGCAGGGCGAGGACGACGAGGGTGAGACCGCCGGTGACGGCCTGCTGCCGGTCGTCCGGGTCGCCCGCGAGCCCGAGGACGAGGATCCACACACCGCCGACGACGAGCGCGAGCCCTTCCAGGCCGGTCAGCGCGGCCGCGTACAGCAGCCGGCGAGGGCGGGGTGCGGTGGCTTCCGGCGTGGGATTCTGGTCACTGCTCACCCCAGCAGGGTAGCCCTCGGGGGGTACGCCACCCCGTACGGGCCCTGGGCGTCCGGGCCGACGCCAGCCCCGGTACCCCTGCCCGATCCCCTCCCCCGTCCCCGCTTCACGGCTGGGACCGGGTACCACCGAATAGGTACGCTGCAACCCATGCGTGCACTCCTCGTGGTCAATCCGGCGGCAACCACCACCAGCGCGCGCACGCGCGATGTGCTGATCCACGCGCTCGCGAGCGAGATGAAGCTGGAAGTGGTCACCACCGAGTACCGCGGCCACGCCCGCGACCTGGGCCGCCAGGCGACGGACAGCGGCAACATCGACCTGGTGGTGGCGCTCGGCGGCGACGGCACGGTCAACGAGGTCGTCAACGGCCTGCTGCACTCCGGCCCCGATCCGGACCGGCTGCCCGGCCTCGCGGTGGTCCCCGGCGGCTCCACCAATGTCTTCGCCCGCGCCCTGGATCTCCCCAATGACGCCGTCGAGGCCACCGGCGCCCTGCTGAACGCCCTGCGCGAGGGCACTGAGCGCACGGTCGGCCTGGGCCTCGCCGCCGGGACGCCGGGCACGGAGGACGAGGCGGTGCCGTCCCGCTGGTTCACCTTCAACTCGGGGCTCGGTTTCGATGCCGGGGTCGTGGGGCGGGTCGAACAGCAGCGCGAGCGCGGCCGGAGATCGACGCACGCGCTGTATGTGCGCCAGGTGGTGCGCCAGTTCCTGGGCGAGCCCAGCCGCCGGCACGGTTCCATCACCTTGGAGCGGGCCGGTGAGGATCCGGTGTCCGATCTGGTGGTGTGCATAGCCTCGAACACCGCGCCCTGGACGTTCCTGGGCAATCGCCCGATGTACGCGTCGCCTAAGGCGTCGTTCGATACCGGCCTCGATGTCTTCGCTCTCAGTCGGCTGTCCACCGCCGCGGTTGCCCGATATGGCACACAATTGCTTACTTCGTCCCCCGAGCGGGGACCGCATGGCAGGCACGCCCTCTCACTCCATGACTTGGACCAGTTCACCTTGCATTCGAAGGTGCCATTGCCGCTTCAGATGGACGGTGACCACCTGGGGCTGCGTACCAGCGTGACGTTCACAGGTGTACGCCGTGCACTGCGTGTGATTGTGTGAGCAGAAGGGGCTAAAGTCCTTTCACTCGAACGTTTAGGCCAGGGTCCACCCCATGGAAGTACGGCTGTGATGTAGTCGACACCGAGGAATCAAAAAAAACTTTTCAGAAGGGGTTGTATCCGCCGCTGAGGTTTGCGAGTCTCTACGTGGCGATCGAGACGGCCCGCAACACCGGCCTCCACAGATCACCGGAACCCCTCTTCAAACCCACAGGACCACGCCAGGGAAACCTGACGGTCGGCCCTTCCCTTGTTGAGGGATTCGTGAAAGCGTTCACATTCACAAGCAATCAGTACGTAATACCAAGGAGAGGTAGCAGCCATGGACTGGCGTCACAACGCCGTTTGCCGCGAGGAAGACCCCGAGCTCTTCTTCCCCATCGGCAACACCGGTCCTGCGCTGCTGCAGATCGAGGAAGCCAAGGCCGTCTGCCGTCGCTGCCCGGTTATCGAGCAGTGCTTGCAGTGGGCGCTTGAGTCCGGTCAGGACTCCGGCGTCTGGGGTGGTCTCAGCGAGGACGAGCGCCGCGCCATGAAGCGCCGCGCCGCCCGCAACCGGGCCCGTCAGGCCTCCGCCTGACCTACCCGCCCCGTACGACAGCCTGAGCTTGGCGGCGCGTACAGCGAGTACGCAACTCCCGCCCCCGAGCCGCAGCGCGCAGTACCCCTGATGCGCATGGGCCCCGGACCGTTACGACGGTCCGGGGTTCTTTGCGTTTGGGGGCGTGTGGGGGGGTGCGTCTGGGCCCAGCCGGCGGGCACCGCTTCTGCTTGTGCGCCTTCTGTTGCCTGTGCGCCTTCTGGCTACTTGTGCGCCCGTACCGGGATGTCCAGGATCACCTGGGTGCCGCGGTCCGGGGCCGGGACCATGTCGAAGCTGCCGCCCAACTCGCCCTCCACCAGTGTCCGGACGATCTGGAGGCCCAGGTTCCCCGAGGTGTGCGGGTCGAAGCCGGGCGGCAGGCCCACCCCGTCGTCCTGGACCGTGACCAGCAGACGGGCCTGTTTCGTCGTACCGCCACGGACCGCCGAGACCTCGACCGTGCCGGTGTCGCCCTCCTTGAAGCCGTGTTCCAGGGCGTTCTGGAGCACCTCGGTGAGCACCATGGCCAGCGGGGTGGCCACCTCGGCCTCCAGGATGCCGAAGCGGCCGGAGCGGCGGCCCGCGACCTTGCCGGGCGAGATCTCGGCGACCATGGCGAGCACCCGGTCGGCGATCTCGTCGAACTCCACGCGCTCGTCGAGGTTCTGGGAGAGCGTCTCGTGCACGATGGCGATCGAGCCGACCCGGCGGACCGCCTCCTCCAGGGCCGCGCGTCCGCGCTCGGACTCGATCCGGCGGGCCTGGAGCCGCAGCAGGGCGGCGACGGTCTGGAGGTTGTTCTTCACCCGGTGGTGGATCTCCCGGATGGTGGCGTCCTTGGTGATCAACTCGCGCTCGCGGCGACGCAGTTCGGTGACATCGCGCAGCAGCACCAGCGAACCGGTGCGGGTGCCCTTCGGCTTGAGCGGGATCGTACGGAACTGGATCACCCCGTCGCGGGCCTCGATCTCGAAGGAGCGGGGGGCCCAGCCGCTGGCGACCTTGGCGAGCGCCTCGTCCACCGGGCCACGGGTGGGGGCGAGTTCGGCGGTCGTACCGCCCAGGTGGTGGCCCACGAGGTCGGCGGCGAGGCCGAGGCGGTGGTAGGCGGAGAGCGCGTTCGGGGAGGCGTACTGGACGATGCCGTCGGCGTCGACCCGGATCAGGCCGTCGCCGACGCGCGGTGAGGCGTCCATGTCGACCTGCTGGTCGGCGAACGGGAAGGCACCGGCCGCGATCATCTGCGCGAGGTCGGAGGCGCTCTGGAGGTACGTCAGCTCCAGGCGGCTCGGGGTGCGCACGGTGAGCAGGTTGGTGTTGCGGGCGATGACGCCGAGGACGCGTGACTTGCGGCGCACCGGGATCGACTCGATGCGGACCGGGACCTCCTCGCGCCACTCGGGGTCGCCCTCGCGCACGATCCGGCCCTCGTCGAGCGCCGCGTCCAGCATCGGGCGGCGGCCGCGCGGGACGAGGTGGCCGACCATGTCGTCCTGGTAGGAGGTGGGGCCGGTGTTGGGGCGCATCTGGGCCACGGAGACATAGCGTGTGCCGTCGCGGGTGGGTACCCACAGAACCAGGTCGGCGAAGGAGAGATCGGAGAGCAGCTGCCACTCCGAGACCAGCAGATGGAGCCACTCCAGGTCGGAGTCGTCGAGGGCGGTGTGCTGGTGGACCAGCTCGTTCATGGAGGGCACGCTGCGAGCGTACCCGGGGGTCTGTGAGCCGCCGAAATGTGCGGCCCTGTGCCAGGGGCTCATGGGTGTCCCCCGGTGTGGGGTAGGGGCGCGGGGTGCGCGGTGGGTGGGGGGTGCGGGACCTGCACGGTGGGTGCGGTGGGTCCCCTGTGGCCGGTGGGTGCCGTGTGGACCGTGGGTGACGGGGAGGTCGGTGGAGCGGGCCGGGTGTGGCGGCCGGCGAGGGGCACGTCCGGAAAGGGGGTGGCGGCCGGCGGGAGACACGCGTCCGGTAAGGGGGTGGTGTCCGGGAGACGGACGGCGGTATCCGGCGCGCGAAGGGCATCCGGTGGACGAAGGATCTCCGGTGAGTGCGGGGCATCCGGTAGGTGAGCCGGGCCGGGAGACACCCGCGGGCCGCGGCGCCTGAGAGGGACCCTCAACCCTCCCGGCACCGCAGCCCGGAGCAACAACGGCCGTGGGGTGTGCGGTCCCGGTCGGCCGAAGGATGAGGATCCGGGGCAGTCAGGGCAGAGAGCACCGGTTCCTCGGTCCGTCTTCCTGTGCGGGGAAGACGGAGGCTTGTAGGCGATTGGCTGGGCAATCGGCTGTGCGGCCGACCGTACGATCGACCCGGTCCCCGTCTCGCGGGGTTCCCCACTTCCAGCATTGTGGACTAGACCACTCCGCGTGTCCATGAGTCAGGGGCGGCGAATTGTTGGAGACTGTTGGTTGTTGACGCCTGGCAGCCTAACCCGCCGACGTCAACCGCGGGGCCAGTTGGTCAGGGCGATTTCGACGAGCGCTTCCAGTTCCTCGCGGCTCGCGCCGTCGCGCGCCTGCTGCGACATGCCCTGGATCATGGCCCCGGCGAACCGGGCGAGCGCGGAGGTGTCGGTTCCGGCGGGCAACTCACCGGCTGCGACGGCCGCCGCGATACGGCGCTCGAAGCCGGCGATGTCGGCATTGCGCCGGTCCCGCAGCGATGCCTCGACATCCGGGCTGGTGCAGTTGGTGGCGGCGTGCGCATAGAGACAGCCGCGGGGATGGCCGGGTTCGGTGTAGACGACGGCGGCCTCCTTCAGCACTCGCTCGACGGCGGCCCGGGCGGTGGGCTCCTCGGCGAGCGCGGCGGCGCCGAAGGATCCGTACCTCTTGTCGTACTCGACCACGGCCTCGTCGAACAGGGCGCGCTTGTCGCTGAACGCCGCGTAGAGGTGGGCGCTCCGATGCCCATCTCGCGGGTGAGGTCGGAGACCGAGATGGCCCAGCACATGCCGGGTCGGTGTCGGTGTTCGGCCGGGTGGGGACGGTGGCGGACGTCGCGGATGTGGGGGCGTTCCTGGCGTCGCCGGATGTGCGGTGGGTCACCGGGCAGCACCCGGACGCGACGGGGGGGATCGCTGCTGGCTCCGTGGACGGGAGGGGGTGACTGAGGTGCCGGGTCAGCGGGTCTCCGTGACCTTGGCCAGGGCGCGCGGGGCGTCCGGGTCCTGGCCGCGGGCGATGGTGACCTCGTAGGCGAGGAGTTGGAGGGGGATGATCTCCAGCACGGGCTGGACCTCCTCCGCGACGCCCTCGGTGGGCAGGACGAATCCGGCCGAGGCGCGCTCGACCTGGGCGGCGGGTCCGATGACGACGAGATCGGCGCCCCGGCCGCGCAGCCGGTCGAGGACGGGCCGGAGGGCTTCGCCGCCCTTGCCGTCGGTGACGACCGCGATGACCGGGGAGACGTTGTCGACCATGGCGAGCGGGCCGTGCAGCAGATCGGCGCCGGAGTAGGAGAGGGCGGGGATATAGCTGGTCTCCATGAGCTTGAGGGCGGCTTCCTTGGCGGTGGGGTAGCCGTAGCCGCGGGAGGTGATGACCATGCGCTCGGCGAAGCGGTAGCGGGCGGCGAGGGCACGGATCTCGTCCTGCCGGGCGAGGAGTTGCCCGGCGAGGTCGGGGAGCACCTCGGCGGCGGTGCCGTCGCCGCCGCGCAGGCCCTCGACGAAGAGGTAGAGGGCGAGGAGGGAGGCGGTGTAGGTCTTGGTCGCGGGGAGCGCCTTCTCGGGGCCGGCCAGGATGTCGATGTGGTACTCGGAGACGGCGGCGAGCGGTGAGTCGGGGTTGTTGGTCACGGCGAGGGTGACGGCACCGGCCTCGCGGGCGGCCCGGGCAGAGGCCACCAGGTCGGGCGAGCCGCCGGACTGGCTGACGGTGATGACCAGGACATCGGTGAGGTCGGGGCGGGCGCCATAGGCGGTGGTGGTGGACATGGAGGTGAGACCGCAGGGCAGGCCGAGGCGGATCTCCAGGAGGTACTTGGCGTAGAGGGCGGCGTTGTCGGAGGTGCCGCGGGCGGCCAGCAGGACGAAACGGGGCTTGCGGGCGGCGACCTCGCGGGCGACCTGCCGGATGACCGGGGCGCCGTCCGCCAGAATCCGCCGCAGCACGGCAGGCTGCTCGGCCATCTCGCGGGCCATGATCCGCCCGGGGACATCGCCGCGGGGTTGGGGGGTGGTGACGGTCATGCGGGGGCCCTCCGGGGGTTTGGGGGTGGCGGTGAGGGGTGGAGTTCGGTTCGGGGTGGGTTGGGGGTGAGTGCGGGTTCTTGTGCGGGTGGCGGCGCCGGTGCGGGTGGCGGTCGCGGTGCGAGTATCGGCTCTGGCGCGAGTGCGGGCGCTCATGCCGGTGCGAGTGTCGGCCCCGGACTCGGGCCGGCTCTGGGGCGGGTTCTGGTGTCGGTGCCGTTGCTCGTGCGGCGTTTGGTGGCGGGGGTGCCCTTCGTCCAGCTCCTGGTGTCGGGGCTGCTCTTCATGCGGCACCTGGTATCGGGGCCGCTCCAGGTACGGCCTTGGGTGTCCGTGACGTTCCTCGGCGGGCTCTGATGTCCGGGCCCGATGTCGGCCTGGCTGCTCGTGCCAGAAACGTCGTCGTACGGTCTCAGTGTCGCCGCGTCCCGGGGCTCTGGGCCCATCGGACCGCAGGGCCGCGAGACCGCAGGGCCGCGAGGGCCTTGGGCCCTGGAGCCCCCAAGCCCCTGGAGCCCCGGGCTCCGTGACCCGCGGCTGCGCGGCTCCCCGAACCCGCGCCCTGGCGCCCTCGCCGCCCCGCGCCCTCGCGATCCCGCGACCCTCCGTCCCCGTTCCCGCCCCCGTTCCCGTCCCGCCGGAGGCCCCGCATAGGGCTCCTGGTGCCATTGCAAGCCCAGGTCCGCTCCCCCGTGCGGAGGGTGTAGGGGACGGGTGTGGACCTGGGACGGGAGAGGGATCCCTGGTAGATTGGTCTAAACCACACGGCCCGATTTCGGGTTTTCCGCGTCTCCCTTCGCGTCCCCTCTTCAGAACGGCAGGACCAGCGTGGAAGTTGTCATCGTTCCGGATGCCGCGGCGGGCGGCGAGCTGATCGCCGAGGCCATGGCACAGCTGCTGCGGCAGACGCCGGACGCCCTGGTCGGGGTGGCCACCGGCTCGACGCCGCTGCCCGTCTACCAGGCGCTGGCGGGCAAGGTGCGCTCCGGTGCCGTGGACGTCTCGCGGGCGCGGATCGCACAGCTCGACGAATATGTGGGGCTGCCGGCCGAGCACCCCGAGTCGTACCGTTCGGTGCTGCGGCGTGAGGTGCTGGAGCCGCTGGGGATCGGGATGGCCGCGTTCATGGGACCGGACGGTACGGCGGAGGACATTCCGGGGGCCTGCGCGGCGTACGACCAGGCGCTGGGCGAGGCCGGTGGGGTGGATCTGCAACTGCTGGGGATCGGGACGGACGGGCACATCGGGTTCAACGAGCCGTGTTCGTCGCTGGCCTCGCGGACCCGGATCAAGACGCTGACGGAGCAGACCCGGGTGGACAACGCGCGGTTCTTCGACGGGGACATCGAGCAGGTGCCGCATCACGTGATCACGCAGGGGATAGGGACGATCCTGGAGGCGCGGCATCTGGTGCTGCTGGCCACGGGTGAGGGCAAGGCGGACGCGGTGGCGGCGACGGTGGAGGGGCCGGTGGCGGCGGTGTGCCCGGCGTCGGCGCTCCAGTTGCATCCGCATGCGACGGTCGTGGTGGACGAGGCGGCGGCGTCCAAGCTGAAGCTGGCGGAGTACTTCCGGCACACCTTCGCCCACAAGCCCGGGTGGCAGGGGATATAGCGGATCCAGCGGATCCAGCGGTCCTGCTCGGAGTCGCGCACAAGGCAAAGGTGCCGGTCGCCCCAGGACTCGGGGGACCGGCACCTTTCTGTTCACCTTGGCTCGGACGTCCTGGAGGGGCGCGGGGGACTGCGCGACCAGCCCCCGCTCACCCGCACACGGCGATGCGGGCTCAGGCCCCCGCGACCGCCCCCACGATCGCCTCCGCCGCCGCCCGCCCGCACACCCGCGCCGCCCCGTGCGTGGCGATATGCAGAGCCCCCCTCGGGGGTGCCTGCGGTACGCCCATTTCGACCACGATCGTGTCGGGGCGCGAGGCCAGGACCGTGGTGAGGGCGTCGGACATCCAGGCATGGCGATGCTCGTCGCGGACCACGGCGACCAACGGGCGTCCCCCGGCGGCCGCGAGGACGTCCCCGGCGGCGTCGGCGCCCGTGTAGGTCGCGGACCGCGTGCCCGGCAGCAGTTCGGCCAGGTCGGCGACCGGACCCCACGGCGTCTCCTCGCCCACCGCGATATTGGCGACCGGCGCGAAGAGCGCCACGTACGGCGCCGTGGTCAACGGGGAGAAACCTTCCGCCGCCGTCAGCTTCAACGCCCTGCGCGCAGCCGTCAGCCCGATGTCCCGAGGGACGGAGGCGGCGGAAGCGGTACCGGCGGAGCCCTCCGCGGAGCCGTCCCGGGTCCAGCGGGCCAGGGCGCGCACCCGCTCGGCGGCGTCCGCGAGCCGTTCCTCCGGAAGGTCGCCCGAGCGGACCGCGGCCACGATGGCGTCGCGCAGCCGCCATACCGTCTCGTCGTCGGCGAGGCCGCCGCCCACACAGATCGCGTCGGCACCGGCGGCCAGCGCGAGGACGGTGCCGCGCTCGATGCCGTAGGGGCCGGAGATGGCCTGCATCTCCACGGCGTCCGTGACGATCAGGCCGTCATGGCCGAGTTCGCGGCGCAGCAGACCGGTCAGAATGCCCGATGACAGCGTTGCCGGACGGTCCGGGTCCAGTGCCGGGACCAGGATGTGGGCGCTCATCACCGCGAGGCTGCCGGCCGCGATGCCCGCCCGGAAGGGGGCGAGGTCGCGGACGGCGAGCACCTCGGCGTCGACGTCGATGCGCGGCACGGCGTGGTGGGAGTCCACGGAGGTGTCCCCGTGGCCCGGGAAGTGCTTGACGCAGGCCGCCACGCCCGCGGCCTGGAGGCCCTGCACATAGGCGGCGGTGTGCCGGGCGACCAGCTCGGGGTCGGCGCCGAAGGAGCGGACCCCGATCACCGGGTTGTCGGCGTTGGAGTTGACGTCGGCGGACGGCGCCCAGTTGAAGTTGACGCCGCACTCGGCGAGCCGGCGGCCGAGT
Source organism: Streptomyces sp. NPDC056734 (assembly GCF_042790455.1). NCBI lineage: Bacteria > Bacillati > Actinomycetota > Actinomycetes > Kitasatosporales > Streptomycetaceae > Streptomyces > Streptomyces sp. NPDC056734. Next base: position 98,444 of record NZ_JBHTZD010000020.1, on the reverse strand, counting down.
TCGTAGGCCACGTCCCAGGTGAGGGCGGGGTCGTCGACCGCGCCGAGGGCGTGGTTGCCGGGGAAGGAGGAGCCCGTACGGACCTCCAGGCGGGTGACGTCGCCGCCCTCCTCGTCGATCGCGACGAGGACGTCGTCGCGTTCGGCGCGCAACTGGGCGGTGAGCGCGGCCAGCTGTTCGGGCGAGGCGACATTGCGGCCGAACAGGCCCACCGAGGCGAGGCCCTCGCCGAGCCGGCGCAGCAGCCAGTCGGGGGCGGTGGTGCCGGGGAAGCCGGGCTGGAGGACCGTCAGGGCGTCACGCGTGAGCGTGTCGGTTTCGCTGGCGATGGTCGTCACGGTGGGCGTTATCCCTTCACGGCGCCCGCGGTCAGTCCGCCGACGACCTTGCGCTGGAGGTAGAGGAAGAGGACGAGGATGGGGATCGCGAACAGCGTGGAGGCGGCCATGGTGGCGCCCCAGTCATTGCCGAAGACGCTCTGGAAGCTGCTCAGCCACAGCGGCAGCGTCTGCGCGTGGGCTTCCTTGTTGACGACCAGGACGAGCGGGAACTCGTTCCAGGCGGTGATGAAGCCGAACATGGAGGTGGCCATCAGGCCGGGCGCGAGCAGCGGGAAGATGACCTTGCGGAACGCCTGGACACGGGTGCAGCCGTCGACCATGGCGGACTCCTCCAGCTCCTTGGGCACGGCGGCGACGAAGCCGCGCAGCGTCAGGATGGTGAAGGGCAGGATCATCATCGTGTAGAAGAGCGTCAGCGGGACCAGGCTGTTCAGCATCGACGCGTCGCGCACGATCATGTAGATCGCGATGATCATGACTTCCCAGGGCGCCATCTGCGCCATCATGAAGCCGACGATGAAGCCGCGCCGCCCCTTGAACCGCATCCGGGCCAGCGCGAAGGACGCGGCGAGCGCGATGAGCAGCGAGAAGGAGACCGCGAGGGTGGTGACGATGAACGAGTTCGCGACGAACGTCCAGAAGTTGTCCGCCGAGACCGCGGTCGTGAAGTGGTCGAAGGTGACGTCGGTCGGGAACCAGACCGGGTTCTCGGAGATGATGTCGCCGGTCGGCTTGAACGCCGTGGAGAACATCCAGTACACGGGGAAGACGAAGCCGATGAACAGGATGATGGCCGTGACATTGGGCCACACCCGGCCGAAGAGCGTGCGATTCACAGCTGCCCCTCCTCCTCTTGCTTGAGCACGAGCCGCAGGTAGTAGGCGGTGATACCGAGCAGGATCAGGATGGTCAGTACGGCGATCGCCGCGCCCATGCCGTAGTGCTGGTTACCGACGCCCTCGACGTAGGCGTAGACGGGCAGGATCTCGGTGAGCCGGTCGGGGCCACCACCGTTGAAGGTGAAGACCTGCACGAACGCCTTGAAGACCCAGATGACCTCTAGGAACGTGGTGGCGTAGAGGAAGGGGCCCAGGAACGGCATGGTGACCGTGCGGAAGCTGCGCCAGGCGCCGGCCCCGTCCAGGGCGGCGGCCTCGTACAGCTCGCCGGGGATGGTGGTGGTGGCCGCGTAGAGGTTGAGCGCGACGAAGGGGATGGACCCCCAGACGATCAGCAGGGTGACGACGAAGAACGTCGACATCTGGCTGCTGGTCCAGCTGTAGTCGGCCATGGAGTGCCAGCCGAGCTTGTCCAGTACCCAGTTGACGACGCCGAAGCGCTGGGCGAACAGCCACTGGTAGACGGTGCTGGCGGCGACCACGGGCATCGCCCAGGCCAGCACGAGGCCGACCATCAGGGTGACCCGCATCTTGTTGCCCAGCCGGGCGAGGAGCAGACCGATGAGGGCGCCGAGGACCATGATCAGGGCGACGTTGACGGCCGTGAACAGGATCGACCGCAGGGTGACCCGCCAGAAGTCACCTCCGGTCAGGGTCTCCTTGTAGTTGTCCAGGCCGTTCCACTCGGTGACGCGCTGGATGAGCTGCGCCATGTTGAGGTTCTGGAAGGACAGCAGAAGGTCCTTCAGCAGCGGCCAGCCCAGCAGCAGCACGGTGGCCACGATGGCCGGCAGCAGCAGCAGATAGGGCGCGAGGTCGCCGCTGCGCTTCTTGGGTCTGCCGGTTCCGCCGCCATCGGTCTTCCGGATCGGTACCTGATCCGAGGGCGGCCGTTCGGTCTGCACGGTCATGCTCGCGATCTCTCTTCTCGACCTACGTACGTTCGCCGGGGCGGGGACGGCCCGAGGGCCGTCCCCGCCCCGGCATGAGCGCAGAGCGCTGGTGCTGCTACTCCTGCGACAGGCGCTTGTTGAACTCGTCCTCGACCTGCGCGGCGGCTTCGGCCGGGGTCTTGCCGTTGAGCACGGCGGTCAGGTAGCTCTTGATCGGGTTCGGCGCGTTCTCGACCGCGGCCCACTCCGCGATCAGCGGGGTGGTGCCACCGAACGCGGCGGCCGGGGCGGCGGCCTCGGCGGCGGCGTTACCGGTCAGGTTGGACTGGAGCGACTCCTTGTTCGGGATGACGCCGTTGGTCGCGGAGAGCTTGCCCTCGAACTCGTCCGACAGCGTGATCTTCAGGAACTCCTTGGCGAGATCCTGCTGCTCGCTGCCCTGGGCGACCGCGAGGTTGGAGCCACCGAGGAAGACGCCCTCGGGCTGCTCGGCGGTCGGACCCGGGATGGTGAAGTAGCCGATCTGCTCCTCGATCTCGGGGTTGGCCTCGATCGCGATGCCGGCTTCCCAGCCCATGCCGATGAAGGCACCGACGTTGCCCTCGGCGAAGACCTCACCCTGCTGCGGGGTGGCCTCGTCCTTGTCCTTGGGGGCCTCGGACAGGGCCTGGAACTTCTTGTACGTCTCCGCGGCGGCGGCGACCTCGGGAGAGTCGAGGTTGGAGACCCACTTGTCGCCGTCCTGCTTGACCAGCTCGCCGCCCTCGCCGACGACCAGGCCGACGAAGTAGTACCAGTTCTGGCCGGGCAGGTAGATCGGCTCGGCGTCGGTCTTCTCGCCGATGGTCTCAAGGTCCGTGTAGAACTGGTCGCGGGTGGTCGGCGTCTCCGTGATGCCGGCCTCCTCCCAGACCTGCTTGTTGTAGAGGACGACACGGTTGGCGAAGTACCAGGGAGCCGCGTACTGCGTACCGTCGTAGATGGAGGACTCGTTCAGCGCCTCGGTCCAGTCGGCGCCGATCTCCTCCTTCAGGTCACTCAGGTCGGCCAGACCGCCGGTCTTGGCGTAGGCCGGCGTCTGGGTGTTACCGATCTCGAAGACGTCCGGCGGGTTCTCCTCGGACAGCGCGGTGGTCAGCTTCTGCTGGATGCCGTTCCACTGCTGGACCTCGAACTCGACCTTCGCCCCGGTCTCCTTCTCGAAGGCCGCGGCCACCTCCGCCTGCCAGTCGTCGGGCGAGGAACCGTCCATCACCCAGACGGTCAGCGTCTGTCCCGCGAACCCGTCAGCGCTCGTGTCCCCGCCACTGTCGTCCCCGCTGTCCCCTCCGCACGCCGCGATGGAAACCATCATCGCCGCGACACCGATCGCGGATATCAGCTTGCGCTTCACGCCACCCTCCTCAGGGATGCCACAAACCCCCCTGCCTCCCCGCGGTGCTCAGTCGAAACGCCGTGCGTACCGTCAATGGGGCCGGGACCTGGACCAATGGTGTAGACCAGTACCGGGAGCTTGGCTCAGACCAATTGGCCTGTCAAGGGTGGTTAAGCGCCCTCCGTGCGTCCGTGATGACACCGAGATATGCAGGGAACTTTCATTGCGCAAGGCACGTATCGGACGTACCACTTCGGGCATACCACCTGCGTCATCATGGTGTGATGGACTAGACCAACCGGGGTCACGAAGGTATACAGAGGAGATCACGGACGTGCGGCGGACCATCCGGAGGCGACAGAGGCAACCGGGAGCGGCCACGCGCGTACAAAGCCGTGCCACGATGTGAGCCGCGTCCGGCGGGTGCCGGTCGCTTCGGCACCCGGAGCCGGGAAGGCAGAGCATGACCACCGACGTCAGCAGTGCGGAGAACGAGGGTGGGGCGACCGTCCGTACCGCGCGCGTGCCCAAGTACTACCGCCTGAAGAAGCATTTGCTCGACATGACGGAGACGCAGGCGCCCGGCACCCCGGTGCCGCCCGAGCGCACACTGGCCGCCGAGTTCGACACCTCGCGCACCACCGTCCGCCAGGCACTCCAGGAACTGGTGGTCGAGGGGCGGCTCGAACGGATCCAGGGCAAGGGCACGTTCGTCGCCAAGCCGAAGGTCTCCCAGGCGCTGCAACTCACCTCGTACACCGAGGACATGCGCGCCCAGGGACTCGAACCCACCTCCCAGCTGCTGGACATCGGCTACATCACCGCCGACGACCGGCTCGCCGGGCTGCTGGACATCAGTCCGGGCGGCCGGGTGCTGCGGATCGAGCGGCTGCGCATGGCCAACGGCGAGCCGATGGCCATAGAGACCACCCATCTGTCCGCCAAGCGCTTCCCCGCGCTGCGCCGGAGCCTGGTCAAATACACCTCCCTCTACACCGCCCTCGCGGAGGTGTACGACGTCCATCTCGCCGAGGCCGAGGAGACCATCGAGACCTCCCTGGCCACCCCGCGCGAGGCCGGCCTGCTCGGCACCGACGTGGGGCTGCCGATGCTGATGCTGTCCCGCCACTCCCTCGACCGCGACGGCAAGCCGGTGGAATGGGTGCGGTCGGTCTACCGCGGGGACCGGTACAAGTTCGTCGCCCGACTGAAGCGGCCGGAGGCGTAGGACCGTACGCGGTACGTCCGCTTTACACAATCCCCTTACGCGGCACCGGTGTTCATGGCGTAGCGCGGATCATCCCGCTGCCGTACCGTCCTCCCGTCATCGCAGACGACGGGAGGACGACCCGTGCGCAGAGCACACCCCGCACCCGCCAGAACCATCGCCGTCTGGACCCTGGTCGCACTGGTCGCCGGGGCCGGCTGGACGGTGCTCGCGCTGTCCCGCGGTGAGGAGATCTCCGCCGCCTGGATGATCGCGGCGGCCCTCGGCTCGTACGCGATCGCCTACCGCTTCTACTCCAAGTTCATCGCGTACAAGGTCCTCAAGGTCGACCGGACCCGGGCCACGCCGGCCGAACGCCTCGACAACGGGGTCGACTTCCACCCCACCGACCGGCGGGTGCTGCTCGGCCATCACTTCGCGGCCATCGCCGGTGCCGGGCCGCTGGTGGGTCCCGTGCTCGCCGCGCAGATGGGCTATCTGCCGGGCACCATCTGGATCATCGTCGGGGTGATCCTCGCGGGCGCGGTCCAGGACATGGTGGTGCTGTTCTTCTCCACCCGCCGCGACGGGCGTTCGCTCGGGCAGATGGCACGTGAGGAGATCGGCCCGTTCGGCGGGGCCGCCGCGCTGCTCGCCGCGTTCGCCATCATGATCATTCTGCTGGGTGTGCTGGCGCTGGTCGTCGTCAACGCCCTCGCCGAGTCCCCGTGGGGCACCTTCTCCATCGGCATGACGATCCCGATCGCCCTGCTGATGGGCTTCTATCTGCGGGTCCTGCGCCCCGGCCGGGTGGTCGAGGTGTCACTGATCGGGGTGGCCCTGCTCCTGCTCGCGCTGGTCTCGGGCCGCTGGGTGGCCGAGTCGTCCTGGGCGGACACCTTCACCCTCGAACCGGCCACGCTGGTGATCTGGCTGGTGGCGTACGGCTTCATCGCCTCGATCCTGCCGGTGTGGATGCTGCTGGCCCCGCGCGACTATCTCTCCACGTTCATGAAGATCGGCACGATCGCGCTGCTCGCGCTCGGGGTCGTCATCGCCCTGCCGACGCTGCGGATGGACGCGGTCACCCCCTTCGCCTCCAGCGGCGACGGGCCGGTCTTCGCGGGGTCGCTCTTCCCGTTCGTGTTCATCACCATCGCCTGCGGCGCCCTGTCGGGCTTCCACGCGCTGATCTCCAGCGGCACCACGCCCAAGATGATCCAGAAGGAGACGCAGGTCCGGATGATCGGGTACGGCTCCATGCTGATGGAGTCGTCCGTCGCCGTGATGGCGCTGATCGCGGCCAGCATCATCGACCCGGGCCTGTACTTCGCGATGAACGCGCCCGCCGGGGTCATCGGGACGACGGTGGAGAGCGCGTCGCAGGTGGTGACGGGCTGGGGCTACTCGATCTCGCCCGAGGACCTCGCCCAGGCGGCCAGGAACGTCGAGGAGTCCTCGCTCCTCTCCCGCACCGGCGGGGCGCCCACCCTCGCGGTCGGTGTCTCGGAGATCTTCTCGCAGGTCACGGGCGGTGGCCTGCGCGCCTTCTGGTACCACTTCGCCATCATGTTCGAGGCGCTGTTCATTCTGACCGCGCTGGACGCCGGTACGCGCGTGGGCCGGTTCATGCTCCAGGACATGCTGGGGAACGTGTACAAGCCGTTCAGGAACATCAGCTGGAAGCCGGGGCTGATCCTCACCAGCGCGCTCGTGTGCGGCCTGTGGGGGTACTTCCTGTGGGTGGGCGTCCACGAACCGCTCGGCGGCATCAACCAGCTCTTCCCGATCTTCGGCATCGCCAACCAGCTGCTCGCCGCCGTCGCCCTCGCCGTGTGCACCACCCTGCTGGTCAAGTCCGGGCGCCTGAAGTGGGCCTGGGTGACGGGCGTCCCGCTGCTCTGGGACGCGACGGTGACGCTGACCGCCAGCTACCAGAAGGTGTTCTCCTCCGACCCGAGGGTCGGATTCTTCAAGCAGCGCCAGATCTTCCAGGACGCGATCGACGAGGGTACGGTCCTGGCGCCGGCCAAGACGATGGACGACATGCGGACGGTCGTCACCAACTCCACGGTCGACGGCGTCCTCACGGCCGTGCTGGCCCTGCTGATCATCGTGGTCCTCGTGGACGCGGCCCGCGTCTGCGTCCGCCATGTCCGGCGTCCGGCCCTCTCCACGCTGAGTGAGGCGCCGTACGTCGAGTCGAGGATCGTCGCCCCGGACGGTCTGTTCCCGACCGGGCGGGAGAGGGAGGAGGCGGCGCGGGATGCGGTCGGCACGGCGGCGGGGTCTTGAGGCGCGGGGGGTGCGGAGGGGTTGGTGCCGCCGGGCCCTGGCGGGCGTGCGCTGGTATCTGCGGGAGCTGACCGACGAGTCGGCGTACGACCGCTACTGCGCGCATCTGCGCAAGGGCGATCCCGAGGCGGAGGTGCCGTCCCTGCGGGGCTTCGAACGGATGCGGATGGATCGGCGGGAGGGGGATCCCCGGGAGGGGTTCCGGTGCTGCTGAGCCGGTGCGGGGTGCTGGTGCGGGGTGCTGGTGCGGGTCCGTCGTGGTTGCTCGCGCAGTTCCCCGCGCCCGTGAGGTCGGGTGCCGGCACCCGGGATTCCCAGGGCCCGGACGAGAGGGACAGGGGAACGTCCCGTACGAGTTCGAGATCGACCGCACCTGGTACGGCACGCCCGCCGCCACGCCCCCAGGGGCGCGGGGAACTGCGCGACCAGCCCACGGCGGCGGTCGGCGGACAGACGGCATCGAGCCCCCAGTGCCTCGGAAAATGCGCAGCCACTCAAAGGCGCCCCAGGCAGACTCACCCCATGGACCTCCACATCAGACCCGCGACCCCAGACGAGTACTCCCTCCTCGGGGACCTCGTCGCCCACGCCTACCTCCGCGAGGGCCTCCTGGACTTCGGCGAGGACGACCCCTACCTCCCGGTCCTCAAGGACGTCGCCGGACGAGCCGAACACGCCGAGATCCTGGTCGCCGAAACCCCGGCGGGAGCCATCGGCACGATCACCTTCGTGCCCGTCGGCGGCGGCCCCATGGCCGACATAGCGGGCCCCGCCGAGGCAGAGATCCGGATGCTCGCGGTCACCCCGGAGGCCCGCGGCAAGGGCGCCGGCGAGGCCCTCGTACGCGCCTGCATCGAGCGCGCGGACACCGCGGAGCGCATCGTGCTCTCCTCGCAGAGCGCCATGCACGCCGCCCACCGCCTCTACGAACGCCTCGGTTTCGTCCGCACCCCGAGCCGCGACTGGAATCCCGTGCCGCACCTGGACGACCTCACTCTCCTCACCTACGAGTTGACACTGTCAACTTGACCCGGTCCTGAAGGACCGGGCTTGGAGGTAGTGCCCAGCTGGCTGCTGGGGTGGACTCCTCCGTCCAGACACCCCGTCTACGGGGTGGCAGGGACGCGTGACTCACGCCCCGCTCTCCACACATTCTCGCCGCGTGCGGCGATGTTGTGGGAAGCGTTCCGGTCGGCGTGGGCAACGACCCCGCACCCCCGGCAGATGAAAAGCCCCTGATCGACACGGTTGCGTCTGTCGACGTGGCCGCACTCGGCGCACGTCTGCGACGTGTACGCGGGATCAACGAAGACCAGGGGCACACCGGCCCGCTTGGCCTTGTAGACGATGAAGTCCCCGAGTTGGGCGAACGCCCAGGAGTGGAGTGCGACCCTCCCCCACTGCCCAAAGGGCGTGGGAGGTACCCCCAGGCTTGCGGAGCCGTACCCGGTTGCGGATGCCCTTGAGTTCTTCGAGGGACAGGCCGCGCCCGGTGCGTTCAGCCTCGGTCACGATCGTCTTGGAGATGATGTGGTTCTGATTGGCGGCGTGCCGCGCTTCCTTGCGGGCACGTGCCTTGAGTCGCCGCCTGGCACTCTTGGTGCGCTTCTTCTGGAGCTTGGCACGCAGGGCAAGCTGCCGCTTGCGGTACCGGTTGAGCCCCCGCCCCGCGGCGAGGTAGCCGGTGGAGGCGGTGGCGATGTTCTCGATGCCGAGGTCCACGCCGATGAAGCCGTCCGGCTCGTACTGCTCCGCTTCGGGCACGCCACAGGTGGCGACGAGGTAGAACACGCCGTCACGCTCGATCAGGTCGGACTCGCCCTGCCGGTGCGCCTGGAGCATCTTGAGCGCGTCGGCGGAGCACACGAACGGCACGTTCCTGACCCGGCCGTCCACGGTCCAGATGGACACGGTCCGCCGGTCGTACTGCCAGCTCAGACACCGGTCGTCATACGGCTGGGCGGCCTCTGGACGAAAGGTGACCGGCTTGGACCCGGCCTTGCGGCGACGCCTGGAGCCTTCCTTGCCGAGGTTCCCGGCACGAATGTTGGCCTTGAGCGTGGTGTACGAGTCGCGCACCTTCTTGATGACGTGCTGCGCGGCCTGCGCTCCCAGCCCCCGCGCTCTGAGTTCGGCGTAGGTGTGCTTGCGCAACTCGTACTCACGCGGCACGCCATGCTCGAACGCGACCTCCGACACCCAGTTCGCGGCGTCATTGACCGTGCGCAGGGTGCGCTCAAACACGGAGGCCTGTACGGCATCCGGCATCAGTTTGACCTGCGTCACGATCTTCACGGACATGACCGTAGCATTGATCTATGTCACCACGCTGGGAACCAAACCCCCACATTCACAGGGGTCGTAGCGTCGTCCACACCCTCCACGCGCACTTGGTCTTCACACCCAAGCACCGGCGCGGACCATTCACCGACGAGATCCTCCGGCGCTGCGAAGAGGTCATGCGCGACGTGTGCACCGACTTCGGCTCAGAGCTGAAGGAGTTCAACGGCGAACGCGACCACGTCCACCTGCTCGTGCACTACCCACCCAAGGTCGCCATCTCCCGACTCGTCGGCTCCCTCAAGGGCGTCTCCGCCCGGCGCCTGCGGCAGGAGTTCCCCGACCACATCCGCACGTACCTATGGGGTGAGCACTTCTGGTCACCGTCCTACTACGCCGCCTCGTGCGGCGGCGCCCCGCTCACCGCCATCAAGGAGTACATCGAGAACCAGAAACGTCCCAGCTGAGGTCAACAACTCTGACCCATGCACCCGCGCGGGCCAGGGCAGCGTCAAGAAGCGCTTCCTCCCGGCGTGCTTCCTCCCGGGCGTGAACGCCCGGGGTTCCGCGCTAGGTCATGCCGAAACCGGCGCGACACAACATCTGGGGGTGACCCGACAGCACGGCACAAGATGTATGCTCATGCTCGCTGTCGCCGCAGGGGAATCCGGTGCAAATCCGGAACTGTCCCGCAACGGTGTACTTGTGCGCATCCGTCCCGTACGGCCCGCACCTGGTCAGTCCGAGGACCTGCCGACAGCGCGCCCGGCCATCCGGTCCGGGTGCCATGACGTCCGGGCCTCGTGGAGTGGGCCGGTGGACGCGACGCCCCGTGCGCTCGTGAGCCGTCGGCCCCTGCCCTCCCCGAGGCCCCGTGCCGAGCGAGGGAGAGCCCCACGTGACGATCGCGCCAGCCGATCCGGCTTCAGCAACCGCCCCAGCAGTCGCTTCCGCCGAGGAGACCGACGGTCCCGGCGCCGCGCTTCTGCGGACGCTGACCGAGCTGATCGCCGACCTGCCCGACGCCGACCCCGGCCGGGTGGCCGCCGCCGCCCTGCGCGGCCGGTCCGCGCGGGCCGACGGCGCGGAGCTGCGCGAGCTGGCCACCGAGGCCGCCGCCGGTCTGATCTCCGAGGACCCCGTCTACTCCCGGCTGGCCGCCCGGCTGCTGACCCTCTCCATCGCCGCCGAGGCCGCCTCCCAGGGCGTGACCACCTTCACCGGGTCCGTGGCGACCGGCCACCGCGAGGGCCTGATCGCCGACCGCACCGCCGCCTTCGTGACGCTGCACGCGGCCCGCCTCGACGCGCTCATCGACCCCGGCGCCGACGACCGCTTCGGCTACTTCGGCCTGCGCACCCTGCACAGCCGCTATCTGCTGCGCCACCCCATCACCCGCCAGGTGATCGAGACCCCGCAGCACTTCCTGCTCCGGGTCGCCGCCGGACTCGCCGAGGACGACACGGTCCGCGCGCTGGACGAGGTCGCCGCGCTGTACACCCTGATGAGCCGCCTGGACTATCTGCCCTCCTCCCCCACCCTCTTCAACTCCGGCACCCGCCACCCCCAGATGTCCTCCTGCTACCTCCTGGACTCCCCCAAGGACGAGCTGGACTCCCTCTACGACCGCTACCACCAGGTCGCCCGGCTCTCCAAGCACGCCGGCGGCATCGGGCTCTCCTACTCCCGCATCCGTGCCCGCGGCTCCCTGATCCGCGGCACCAACGGGCACTCCAACGGCATCGTGCCGTTCCTCAAGACGCTCGACGCCTCGGTGGCCGCGGTGAACCAGGGCGGGCGGCGCAAGGGCGCGGCGGCGGTGTATCTGGAGACCTGGCACTCCGACATCGAGGAGTTCCTGGAGCTGCGCGACAACACCGGTGAGGACGCCCGCCGTACGCACAATCTGAACCTCGCGCACTGGGTGCCGGACGAGTTCATGCGACGGGTCGACACCGACGGGATCTGGTCACTGTTCTCGCCCGCCGACGTGCCCGAGCTGGTCGACCTGTGGGGCGCGGAGTTCGACGCGGCCTACCGGGCGGCCGAGCGCAAGGGGCTGGCCCGCAAGACGCTGCCCGCCCGTGAGCTGTACGGCCGGATGATGCGCACGCTCGCGCAGACCGGCCAGGGCTGGATGACCTTCAAGGACGCCGCCAACCGCACGGCCAACCAGACCGCCGAGCCGGGCCAGGTCGTCCACTCCTCCAATCTCTGCACGGAGATCCTGGAGGTCACGGACGACGGCGAGACCGCGGTCTGCAACCTGGGCTCGGTCAACCTCGGCGCCTTTGTCGACCAGGGCGCGAACGGCATCGACTGGGAGCGGCTGGACGAGACGGTCCGTACGGCGGTGACGTTCCTGGACCGGGTCGTGGACATCAACTTCTACCCGACCGAGCAGGCCGAGCGCTCAAACTCCCGCTGGCGTCCGGTGGGCCTGGGCGCGATGGGCCTCCAGGACGTCTTCTTCAAGCTGCGGCTGCCCTTCGACTCGCCCGAGGCGAAGGCCCTGTCCACCCGGATCGCCGAGCGGATCATGCTGGCCGCGTACGAGGCGTCCGCCGACCTCGCCGAGCGCAACGGCCCGCTGCCGGCCTGGGACAGGACCCGTACCGCGCGCGGTGTGCTGCACCCCGATCACTACGGTGTCGAGGCGACCTGGCCCGAGCGCTGGGCGGCGCTGCGGGAACGGATCGCCGCCACCGGGATGCGCAACTCCCTGCTGCTGGCCATCGCGCCCACCGCGACCATCGCGTCCATCGCGGGCGTCTACGAATGCATCGAGCCGCAGGTGTCCAACCTGTTCAAGCGCGAGACGCTCTCCGGGGAGTTCCTCCAGGTCAACTCGTATCTGGTGCAGGACCTGAAGAACCTGGGGGTGTGGGACGCCCGTACCCGGGAGGCGCTGCGCGAGGCCAGTGGCTCGGTGCAGGGCTTCGCGTGGATCCCGGAAGAGGTGCGGGGGCTGTACCGCACGGCCTGGGAGATCCCGCAGCGCGGTCTGATCGACATGGCCGCCGCCCGTACGCCGTATCTGGACCAGTCCCAGTCGCTGAATCTCTTCCTGGAGACGCCGACCATCGGCAAGTTGTCGTCGATGTACGCCTATGCCTGGAAGCAGGGGCTGAAGACGACGTACTACCTGCGCTCGCGCCCGGCGACCCGGATCGCCCGCGCGGCCCAGGCGCAACCCACCATTCCCGTCCAGCAGGCGCCCGAGGCCGACGCCGTCGCCTGCTCCCTCGAAAACCCCGAGAGCTGCGAGGCCTGCCAGTAATGTCCACCCGTAACACGAACCTGCTCGACCCGGGCTTCGAACTGACGCTCCGCCCGATGCGCTACCCCGACTTCTACGAGCGCTACCGGGACGCCATCAAGAACACCTGGACCGTGGAGGAGGTCGACCTCCACTCGGACGTCGCCGATCTCGCGAGGCTCAGCCCCGCCGAGCAGCACCTCATCGGCCGGCTGGTGGCGTTCTTCGCGACGGGTGACTCGATCGTGGCGAACAACCTGGTGCTGACGCTGTACAAGCACATCAACTCGCCCGAGGCGCGGCTGTATCTGAGCCGGCAGCTGTTCGAGGAGGCCGTGCACGTCCAGTTCTATCTGACGCTGCTCGACACCTATCTCCCCGACCCGGCGGACCGCGTCGCCGCCTTCGACGCGGTGGAGAACATCCCGTCCATCCGCGAGAAGGCCGGCTTCTGCTTCAAGTGGATCAACGAGGTCGAGAAGCTGGACCGCCTGGAGACCCCGGCCGACCGCCGCCGCTTCGTCCTGAACCTGATCTGCTTCGCCGCGTGCATCGAGGGCCTGTTCTTCTACGGTGCCTTCGCGTACGTCTACTGGTTCCGCAGCCGGGGTCTGCTGCACGGCCTGGCGACCGGCACCAACTGGGTGTTCCGTGACGAGACCATGCACATGTCCTTCGCGTTCGAGGTCGTGGACACCGTCCGCAAGGAGGAGCCGGAGCTGTTCGACGACCGGCTTCGGCAGGAGGTCACCGACATGCTCGCGGAGGCCGTCCAGGCCGAGCTGCAATTCGCCCGCGACCTGTGCGGTGACGGCCTCCCCGGCATGAACACCGAGTCGATGCGGCAGTACCTGGAGTGTGTCGCCGACCAGCGGCTCACCCGGCTGGGCTTCGCGCCGGTCTACGGTTCGCAGAACCCCTTCTCCTTCATGGAGCTGCAAGGGGTTCAGGAGCTGACCAACTTCTTCGAGCGGCGGCCCTCGGCGTACCAGGTGGCGGTGGAGGGCACCGTGGACCTGGACGAGGACTTCTGAGGCTTCCCGGGTCCGTTCCGCTTCCCGGGGCCTTCGCCCTTCTCGGCCTCCCTGAGCTGACGGTCGATGCGGTGCTCGCGCACCGCGCCGATCAGCGCGGGGAGGATCACGAGGAGGAGGATGCCGAGGACGGCCAGCAGGCCGATGAGTCCTTGTGTCTGCGCTGTAGTCATGACATCACTGTCGCTCCGGCGACTCCTGACCGACAGTGGCAGGACTGCCGCACTACCTCGACATCCTGCCAAGCGCGCGGCACACTGGCAGCATGCTGAAAAACGTGGCCGTCGCCCTGCTCGACGGCGCCCATCCCTTTGAGCTGGGCGTCGTCTGCGAGGTCTTCGGCATGGACCGCAGCGACGAGGGACTGCCGGTCTACGACTTCGCGGTGGTCTCGGCCGACGGCCCCACCCTGACCACCCACGTCCCCGGCTTCACCATGGCCACCCCGCACGGCCTGGAGCGCCTGGAGAGCGCCGACCTGATCGCCGTACCGGCGGGCAACGAATATGTCGTACGGGACTATCCGCGCCCCCTGCTGGACGCGCTGGTCCGCGCGGTCGACCGGGGCGCGCGGGTGCTCAGCGTCTGCTCCGGGGTGTTCGTGCTCGGCGCCGCCGGGCTGCTGGACGGCCGGCGCTGCGCGGCGCACTGGCTGCACGTCGAGGAGCTGTCCCGGCGCTATCCGCGCGCCAAGGTCGAGCCGGATGTGCTCTACGTCGACGACGACCCGGTGATCACCTCGGCGGGCACGGCCGCCGGGATCGACGCCTGTCTGCACCTTGTGCGCAAGGAGCAGGGGCCCGAGGTCGCCAACCGGATCGCCCGGCGCATGGTGGTGCCGCCGCACCGGGACGGCGGCCAGGCCCAGTACATCGAACGCCCGCTGCCGGCCGCGCCCTGCGACACCGTCGGCGAGGTGCTGGCCTGGATGGATCAGCACCTCGCCGAGGAGATGACGGTCGAACAGCTGGCGGCCCGCGCCCTGATGTCGCCGCGGACCTTCGCCCGCCGCTTCCAGCAGGAGACCGGCACGACGCCCTACCGCTGGATCCTGCGCCAGCGGGTGCTGCTGGCCCAGCGGCTGCTGGAGGCGACGGACGAGACGGTCGACGCCATCGCCTCCCGGACCGGGTTCGGCTCGGCGGCGGCGCTGCGGCACCAGTTCCTGCGTGCCATGGGGATCACCCCGAACGCCTACCGACGCACCTTCCGGGGCCCGGCGGCAGCCTGACCGCCCGGCCCGCGCCCTGGATCACCGGGTCCCCGGATCACCTGGGCCCGCAGTCACCTGGGCCGGCGCGACCCGGACCCCGGATCACCGCGGCACCGGCGTGAGCAGCAGCCGGTTCGGGCGCAGCGTGATGCCCAGCCGGGTCGCGTCGTCGGAGCCGGACGCCTGGACGAACCGGTACCTGTTCGCCAGCGCCGCCGTGATCAGCGACAGCAGGGCCATCGAGAAGTGATCGCTCGGGCACTTGCGATTGCCGACACCGAACGGAGCCATGGCGAATTTCGGAACATCTTGCGATCGTTCCGGAAGCCATCGATCAGGATCGAACAGAAGGTTCTCGTCGTACGATCGCGGATCGCGTTGGACCGCGTACGGGCTGTACACGATGTCGGCCCCGGCCGGAATGCGATACCCGCCGAGTTCGGAGTCCTCCACTGCACGACGGGTCAGTATCCATACCGCCGGCCGCAAACGCATCGTCTCCACGATGACATTGTTGGTGTGCCGCAGCTTGCGGACGTCGTCGAATGCGACGGGCCGCCCGCCGGTGACGGATTGGACCTCCGCACGCACCTTGTCCGCGTGCTCCGGGTGTTCGGCGAGGACCAGGAGCAGCGACGTGACCATCGACGCGACGGTTTCACTGCCGGGCAGGAGTATCGCGACCACCTGGTCGTGGATCTCCTGTTCCCCGATGGGGTCACCATTGTCGTCCTTCGCCGACAGCAATGCCGTCAGCAAATCGTCCGGCTTTTGACCGGATGCCCGGCGCTCAGCGACGATCTCGTCCACCAGGAGATGCAAATCGGCCAAGGCCCGGTTGAATTCCCGGTTGGCCGGAAGCGGCAGCCTGTACAGCGGTCCGAGGGGCACCACCATCCGCCGGTACATGCCCCGGAAGACCACGGCGAGCGCGTCGCACAGCCGCTCCGCCCGCTCGTCCATGTACGCGCCGCGCAGCAGACAGCGCGCGGCGATGCGCACCGCGACCCGGAACGCCTCGCCCGTGCACTCGATGGTCTCGCCCGGCCGCCAGCGCTCGGCCAGCGCGTGGGCCTCCTCCTCCATGATCGACGCGTAGCCCGGGATGGCGTCGAGCCGGAACGCGGGCTGGATGGTGCGCCGCTGGCGGCGGTGGCGGGGGCCGTTGGCGGTGGCCACGCCCTCCGTGCCGACCAAGCCCTCCAGGGACTCCCAGAGCGGGCCGGCGATCTTGTAGTTGGGGTCCAGGGCGAGGGCGCCGGTCAGCTCCGGCGTGGTGACGGCGTACACCGTCTTGGGCCCGAGCTTCAGTCGCACGACCTCGCCGTGCGCGCGCAGCCCGGCCATGAAGCCGAGCGGGTCGCGCACCAGTTTCAGGCCGTGTCCGAAGACCGGCCGGCCGCCGCCCGCTAGGGGCGGTTCACGCAGTTCCTCTGGCCCGGGGGTGGTGGTTTCGGGCTTCACCGACTCGACGGTCATTTCTCACCTGCCGCTTCGTTGTTGACGTACGGGGGCGTGGACCGGTCGTCCCAGCTGTCGACCATGTAACGGCCGGATTCATGGTGGAACCAGTAGACGGAACTGAACCAGTTCCGCATGTTCGAGACGCAGGACCTGACGGCCCCGCCGATTTTCTTTCCGGACGCCGTGCCGTCGTCCAGTTCGTCGGCGAGACGCAGTGCCTCCCTTTCGGCGATCTGGAATCCGGAAATGCATTCCTCGACCCGGCGCCTTACTTCGGCGACGGATTCTTCGAGGGTCAGCCCTTCATGGGTGACAAGACTGATCCCGAGATTGTGCACCTCGGCGCCCGCGATTTCCTTGGGCAGCGAACAGAGGTCGTTGTACCAGGCGGCGAATTCCTGACTGAGCAATGCCGCCCGGCGAAAGGCCGGGTGCTTGCGCACCGAACGCGGGAGTTCCAGTCCCGCGGCCGGCTCCAGCAGATCCGTCCAGATCCAGTGCGCGAAGGTCAGCCGGCGCAGTGCGAGGTATTCTTCGACGCCGGGAATGATCCCCTCGGTGCGATTGTGGAACTCGCGGTCGTACGCGTCGATGACCGCGTGGAAGTGCCGGGAGAAGCGCGCGTTCCAGCTCTGCGGCAGAAACGACAGCACCCGCGTCACACTGTCCGCGAACCCTGCCACCAGGGGATCCTTGTGGTGCAGATGATCCTGGGGAGCATCGAGCGCCGCGTGCAGCCGGCGCCGCAGCCGCCGCCATGACTCGGGGCGGCGGTGCACGATGTCACGGTCGTGACGGTCGTCCCAGACGAAGAACCAGGAGCTGTAGTCCGCTATCGCCTGGAGAACGTCATCGGGGGCACCGAGGTAGTACCCCGCCATGAGGTCGGTGTAGCAAAGTCCATCGGCATATTCCTCCACCTTGTCGGCCGGCATCAGCCGCATTTCGAGCAGCCAGGCGCGGGTCTTCTCCTGGAGCCTGGGCCAATACGGGTGCAGTTGCCGCGGAAACGTCGCCTCGATCACCGGGAGAGAGAGCGATGGTGGGATCGCGGTCGTCGTCGATGTGGTGCCGTGTGGGAAAGACACGAACAAACCCCTCTCAGCCGCCAGATGCGCACACCCCTCGCGGTACCGGGCATGCGCCTTGCGTATCCCCGCACTTCCCATTCAGCACCACAACTGACCGATTTGGGAACGGATTTGCTTCATTCACTACCCCATCATGCCGAGATTCCCCTCTTGCGTGATCGATTGGGGATCGGTATGAGCACGGATCCGCTCGAACATACGAGGGCAGACGAACGGCGCCCGGCCGGGCACACATCCCGGCCGGGCGCCGTCGGTCCGGCGCGTGGGCGGCCACCGCGGCCACCGCGGGCCCCGCGGACCCGCCGCCCCGGCTCCCGTCAGTCGTTGGCGACCACGGGGTAGCGCGGCTCGTTCTCGGCCATCTGCCGCAGCGCGTCCTTGCGCTCGCGCTTGGAGAGCCGGTCGATGTAGAGGTAGCCGTGCAGGTGGTCGGTCTCGTGCTGCAAACACCGAGCGAAGTACCCGGTGCCCCGCACCTTGATCGGATTGCCCCGTTCGTCCTGCCCGGTCACCTCGGCGTAGTCCGGCCGCGCCAGCGGCGCGTAGGCCCCCGGGACCGACAGACACCCCTCGTTGCTGTCGTCCAGCCGCCGCCGGTCCGCGGGCAGCTCGACCACCTTCGGGTTGCAGACCACGCCCACATGCCGGTTGCCGTCGTCGTCCGGGCAGTCGTACACGAACACCTTCAGATCGACCCCGACCTGATTCGCGGCGAGCCCCACGCCCTCGGCGGTCCGCTGGCTGGCGAACATGTCGTCGATCAGCCGCCGCAGCTCGTCGTCGAAGACGGTGACGTCGCGGCACTCCTTGTGCAGCACCGGATTGCCCACGACCGTGATCGCCCGCGAGCCCCCCCGCCCCCGGTACGCCAGCTCCCGCTCCTCGCAGTCCTCCGTGTCCACGACAAACCCATCACCGTCGACGGGAAGCACGCCCACGTGCTGCTGTTCGGTGTCCTGCTGAGCCATGACGGACGTACGCCTTCCTACACAAGAACAGGGAGAAGATACCGATACAGGGTACGCGCGACGCCGCTCGCTGAGGGCCGCGGCCTCGGCTCGATCACGGGCACGACAACCGGCCCCTCAGGGGCGCGGGACTGTGCCCGATATGCGGCTCCGCCGCGTGGGCGCGAGAAGCGACCACGACCCGCACCCGGCGACAAAAGATCAGCACACCTCTTCGAGATCCCGCCAGTCCCGGGACTCCGGCGAGTCAGCCACCCACCCGTCCAGCAACCCCCGTACCAAGGCAGCCGGCGCAGCCACCCCGCACTCCCGCTCCGGCACCCACAGCTGCCCGTCCGTCCGATGCCCCAGCGGCCCCGGCGCCCCCGGCTCACTGTGATCGTGCGGGTCGTGATGCTCCCCGTCGCCCTCGTCGGACGGCATCCGGGACTCCGAGCAGAGCCGGCACAGCAGCCGCACGGACGACGACCAGTCCTCCGCCGCGAACCCGGCGTCGGCCGCGAGCTGCTCCAGCGCGTCCCGGTCGTCCTCGGTGGCGGCGTCGAGCAGCACCACCCAGGTCGGCACCGGCGACGGTGCCCACAGCTCGATCTCGTCGAAGACGGGGTAGGAGTGCCCGGCGGTCGTGGTCCGCTCGCCGTGCGGCACCCCGTCGTGCAGCACGACCTCGCCCCAGCGCCGCCCGGACGACGGCAGCGGGATCGACAGCACCTCGATCCGCGCCGGATCCAGCCGCCGTCCCCACACCACCTCGGCCTCGCCCTCGGGCGACAGCCGTACGGCGGCGCTGCCCAGGTCCATCCCGACCGGCTCCCCGGCGGCGGTGGCACCGCCCGGCACATGCAGCCCGTACGCCTGCCAGGCGCGGCGGGCCAGCGGCCAGTCCTGGAGGGCGGTGGCGGCGATCCCGACGTTCCACCAGTCGGGTGCCCCGGTCTCCCGCTCCAGCAGGGCGACGGCCCGCAGCCCGGCGGCTCTGGCCTGCTCCCAGTCGTGCCGGAACTTGTGCAGCAGGGCGAGGTTGAACCAGGACTCCGACAGCCAGGGTTCCAGGTCGGCCGCCCGTGTCAGCAGCGCTCCCGCGTCCTCGTACCGGCCGTCGCCGATCAGGGTGAAGGCGCGGTCCGTGGCCTGCCGCCAGGAGGCGGAGGGCCGGTGCCGTCCCTTGCCGAAGATCCTCACGATTCCCGCCTGCCAGTTCCGTTCGGTGGGCTGGCTAATGCCCCCGGACACCCTCTTCCTCGCATCCAACCACGTACGGCTGGAAGGGCGCTCATTACCCATGGGTTACCCAGCCGGGCCCGGGGTAGACCATGCCGTTTCGCCATCGCTCAACCGCCCGCCCCCCGGTTCGCCAGCACCCGGGCGAGCGCCTCCACGACCTCCGGGGCGTAGTCCCCGGCGGTGGCGAGGCGCAGCTCCTCCAGCGCGGTGAGCGGCCCCCCGGGACCGGCGTCCCGGGCCTTCTCCTCGTACGCGTTCACCGCGCGGACGATCCTGGCGGCCACCGGCTGTTCGCGGTAGGGGTCGGCCTGCCGTTCCACCACCGCCGCGACGGCCGCGTTGACGCCGGTCTGCCGGACGACCGCGCCGCCCAGCAGCGCGATCCGGCGCTGTTCGGCGGCGGGCAGCGAGGCCGTGGCACCGGCCGGGACCGGGTCGAGGAGGCTGAGCTGGCCGATGTCGTGCATGAGAGCCGCGTACTCCAGCACGGTCAGCTCCGGCTCGGTGAGCCCGAGATCGCGGCCGACGGCCTGGCTGAGCGCGGCGACCCGGTGAGCGTGCCCGGCCGGTGTGTACCCGGCGATCTCGGTGGCCCGCGCGAGGGAGGCGATGGTCTGCCGGTAGGTGGCCCGGACGGCGGAGTAGCGCCGGAAGGTGACCTGCGCGAGCAGCAGCGGCAGCGCGAACAGCGGGAGCGCCCACAGCCCGGCGACCGCGACGCCGAGCGCCATCACCGCGCCGGTCGCGCACACCGCCGAGCCGATCCCGCGCATCGCCCGCAGTTCCTCGCGCAGCAGCGGGCCGAAGGGCCAGCCGGTGCGGGAGTGCGCGAAGGCGGCGGCGAGCACGCCGTCGCACAGGGCGGTGAGCGCGAGGATGGTGACCAGCAGCAGGGCGTACCCCGGGCCGCCCCAGTCGTCGAACACGCCCTGGGTGTACAGCGGCTGGAAGCAGACGGCGGCGAATCCGGCGGCGAGCACCCGCCGGGAGAGATGGTCGAGGGTGGATCCGCGTCCGCGCGCGATGTGCGGCACGCTCCCGGCCAGGGCGGCGGCGAAGACCACGGTGACGATCTGCGCGACCCCGTGCCCGGTCGGCGCCCCGGCCACCTCCCCGAGCAGCGCGTACGACAGTGCCCCGGCGGCCCCGAGCGGCGCCGCCTCCCGGCCCTGCGCCCAGGTCCACCGGGTCAGCTCCCCCACCGCCACCAGCAGCCCGAACGCCAGCGCGATCCCCCGGTCCGCCAGCCCGTCCCACAGGGTCACCCCGAGCGATCCGCCCGCGACCAGGCCCGCGCCCCCGTGGACCAGCCTCCGCAGGACCCGGACCCCGGGGTTCACCGATGGGCTCCCTGTCTGCGCACCGCGGGCAGCGAGACGCGCGGCGTCAGGGTCTCGTCCGCGGTGACCGCCGGATGCCAGCCGGCGTCGGTGGAGGCCCGGCCCAGGGCGCGGACCAGGGCCTCGACCATGCGGGGGTCGAACTGGGCACCGGCGCAGCGGCGGAGTTCCGCGAGGGCGGCGGGGACCGGGCGGGCGCGGCTGTAGGAGCGGGTGGAGGTCATGGCGTCGAAGGCGTCGGCCACGGCGACGACCCGGGCGGGCTCGGGGATCTGCTGACCGACGAGGCCGTACGGGTAGCCGCTGCCGTCGAGGCGTTCGTGGTGGTGCAGGATCGCCGAGCGGGCCTCGCCGAGGAAGCCGATGCCGCGCACCATCTCGTGGCCGTACTCCGGATGCAGTTCGATGACCCGGCGTTCCTCGGGGGTGAGCGGTCCGTCCTTGCGCAGCAGCCGGGTGGGGACGCCGAGTTTGCCGACGTCGTGCAGGATCCCGGCGAAGCGGATCAGTTCGACGCGCTCCTCGTCCAGGCCGAGTTCACGGGCGATCATCATGGACGCCCGGCCGACCCGCTCGCTGTGCCCCCGGGTGTAGCCGTCCTTGATGTCGACGGCCTGCACCAGCGCGCGGATGGTCGCCTGATGGGCCGCGCTCTCCCGGTGGTACTGGGCGAAGGCCCACCACGACACGCACATCGGCAGCAGCACCAGCAGCGCGGCCACCGGACCGTACGGGCTGCGCCACAGCACGGCCATCATCAGCCCGGCGAGTCCGTGCACGGCGACCGGCGCCAGCGAGCGGGCCAGCAGCCCGCGCCAGGCCCGGCGCACCGGCACGCCCTCGGCCAGCACCAGGATCCCGCCGTCCAGCGCGGTCAGCACCAGGCCGAAGGCGAGCACGGCGGCCCCGGCCGGAATCAGCGCGTAGGGGAAGTCGGAGGCGACGACCGCGTCCCGGCCGCCGAACAGCCAGTGCATGTGGGTCGCGGTCCAGACGGCGAGCACCAGCCGGGCGGCCCGCCACAGCCTGCGCCAGCCGCGCGGGCGCTGCTCGACTTCGGCTATCAGCGCGCCGGGCAGCACGACGAGGGCGGCGGCGGGCGCCGGCAGCAGAAACGCTCCGGCCAGCAGGACGGGGTAGCAGGTGCCGGCGAACCGCCGGCGGGCGAGCCGCTCCCCGGCCGCGTGCAGCGCGGCGAGCAGGGCGACGGCCCACCAGGGCGTACGCAGTCCGGGCAGCGGGGTGAGACAGGCGAGCGCGGCGAGCGCGGTACAGGCGATGTACACACGGGCCCGTGCCGGTCTCGCCTCCATGACGCCCTCCCCCGACGTGCCTGTCCAGGCTCCGGAGCCTAGGACGGCATGGGGCGGCACGCGGGCGGATAACCCGTCGATTAGCACGTTCGAGTGACACAGACCCAGCCACGGGGAATCCCGTGGCCGACGGTCAGGAAGGGCGGTTCAGGACTGCGTCGCCGGGAGGCGTCACCTCACGCGGCTCGCGGTCAGGACTCCTGCGGTGCGGGGGTCGCGGTCGGGGTCGCGGTGGGCGCCGCCTCGCGCTCCGGCACGATCTGCCCGGAGCGGATCAGCTCCAGCCGCCCCATGACCTTGGCCCGCAGATCGGCGGGCACGTCGTCATGGCCGCAGCACCGCTTGACCAGCTTCTTCACGGCCTGCTCCAGGCCGTACTTCTCCAGGCAGGGCGAGCATTCCTCGAAGTGCTGCCGGAACTTGTCGCGGTCGACGTCCGGCATCTCTCTGTCGAGGAACTCGTACAGATGGTCGAGCACCTCGCTGCAATCAGTGTCGTGCGGCTCTCCGCAGCTCATGAGCCCGAGCCTTTCGCTTCGTTCGACTCTCCGGCACCGGCCGGGACGAGCCCGCGCTCACGGGCGTAGTCCTCCAGCATGCCGCGCAGTTGACGGCGGCCCCGGTGCAGCCGGGACATCACCGTGCCGATGGGTGTCCCCATGATGTCCGCGATCTCCTTGTACGCAAAGCCCTCTACGTCGGCGAGATAGACGGCGATACGGAATTCCTCGGGAATCGCCTGGAGCGCTTCCTTCACATCCGAGTCGGGCAGATGGTCCAGCGCCTGCGACTCCGCGGAACGCAGACCGGTCGACATGTGCGACTCGGCGCGGGCGAGCTGCCAGTCCTCGATCTCCTCGGCGGCGGAGCGCTGCGGCTCGCGCTGCTTCTTGCGGTACGAGTTGATGAAGGTGTTGGTGAGGATCCGGTACAGCCATGCCTTGAGGTTGGTGCCCTCACGGAACTGGTGGAAGGACGCGTACGCCTTGGCGTAGGTCTCCTGCACAAGGTCCTCGGCGTCGGCCGGATTGCGCGTCATGCGCAGCGCGGCCGAATACATCTGGTCGAGGAACTCCAGCGCGTCCCGCTCGAAGCGCGCGCTGCGCTCCGCGGTCGACTCCGTGCCGCTGCCCCGGCCCTCGGGCTGCTCCGCCTGGCCGTCGTCGGTCCCTGCGTCGGTACCGGGAACCGGACCCACCTCCTCAAGTTTCCGGGCAGGACCGAACCCGGTCCCACCAGAATCGGAGGATAGACGACGATCCGGTCCGCCCGCCGCTCGAATCGGAGCGGTCTTGGCCGCGTGCAGCACCGACCACTCCAGATCGGTGTGCGAGGCGCGGCTCGAATCCGGCTCCGCCGGGCGCGGCCCGTCCACGGGGTGGTGGCGGGAGACGGGCGGGCAAACGGTCGAACCCATGCGGCGGACTTCCTCTCCACGACGTCGGTACCGGTGCCCCGGCCCTTCTGTCCGCCTTCAACAGCAGGCAAAGCCCTGGCATTCCCGCCCCGTCAGCGCAGGCCCGAGGCCCAGTCGGTCACCCGGTCCGTGATGATCGTCACTGCCTCGTCCTGGCTGATCCCGGCCCTCCTGGGAACGGCCAGCCCATGATCGGCGGCCGGTACCTCGACCAGTTCGTAGTCCCCGCCGGGAAACTCCTCGGGCCGTCCGAACGGGTCGTTGCCGCCCTGCACGACGAGCGTGGGCACCCCGGCCCCGAGCAGCTCGGCGGCGCGCGACTTCTCCGGCCGGCCCGGCGGATGCAGCGGGAAACTGAGCGCGAGCACCCCGGCCGCCCCCAGCTCCGACGCCGTACGGCAGGCCACCCGGGCGCCCGCGCTGCGGCCCCCGGAGATCACCGGCAGCCCTTGCGCCACCAGGGCGGGCCACACCCCGCGCCACCCCACGTCCAGCGTCTTCGGCGCGGGCGCCACCTTCTTCCCGGCCACCCGCCAGGGCTGCTCCACGAGGGCGACGGTCACCCGATGGGCCGGAAGGGTGTGCGCGAGCGCCTGGAGGTCCCGCGCGTCGATGCCGCCGCCCGCCCCATGACCGACGGCGAGCACCAGCCGGGGCCGGGGCGCGGGGTGCCAGGTGATCCGGGCGGTACCGGCCTCGGTCTGGACGGTCTGGACGGTCTCGACGGCGACGTTCCCGGTAGCCGCCGCGCCTGTCCGGTCCCTGCCCTTTTCGCTGGTCACGTCGTCGCCGCCCGCTCTCGCCGCCCATTTCGGATCAGATTCCGAATTCAGATCCAGAACCCGGATCCAGGATTCAGGATTCAGGATTCAGAACAGTGTGCCCTCCTCGGGCCCCGAGAGTTCCTTCAGCAGGTCCGGTCCGTTGTTGCGGACATTGCTGACCGCCGTGGAGACCGGGTACGCGCGCATCAGGCCGGGCGGCGGCGGGGTGAGCAGGGAGCGGAGGTCCTCGGGGTCGGTGCGGGACGGATCCAGCCAGGCGTCCCAGCGGTCCGGGGTGAGCATCAGCGGCATCCGGGGGTGGATGTCGGCGAGGGCATGGGGCCCGTCGGCGGGGGCCACGGCCAGCGGGCTGGTCTCCGCCTCCGTGGTGATCACCGAGCAGGTCACCCACCAGGCCAGCGGATGCTCGTCGGGCAGGGTGCGGTCCCGCCAGAACTCGTACAGCCCGGCCATCGCGAAGACCGAGCCGTCGGCGGGCAGCACGAAGTACGGCTGTTTGCGGGGCCGCTTCTTCTTCCCCTCCACCTCCAGGTCCCGCTCGTCCTTGCCGGTGACCCACTCGTAGTAGCCGTCGGCGGGCAGGACACAGCGCCGGGCGGCGAAGGCACGGCGGAACGACGGCTTCTCGTGCACGGTCTCCGCGCGGGCGTTGATCATCCGGGCCCCGCCCTCGGGCGTCTTGGCCCAGGACGGCACCAGTCCCCACTTCAGCTTGCGCAGCTGGCGAACCGGACGGGGGTCCTCCGCGTCTTTGAGGGCACGGTCCAGGACCGCGTAGACCTCTTTGGTCGGGGCGACGTTGTAGTCGGGGGCGAGGGTCTCCTCGGGCTCCCACTTCTCGACCTCAAAGATTCCTGCGAGATCCTCGGGTCCACGACTCGATGCATACCTTCCGCACATGCGTGCCACACTGCCAGATCCCGTACGGAGACAGGGAGCGCCCCGGACCCATGGACAGCACGACAGCGACCTCGCTCTGGGACGAACTCACCGGTACACAGCCCGCCCCCGACCTCTGGGTGGTGCTGGGCACCCTGGCCGTCGTACTCGCCGTCGTCGTCCCGCACGCCCCGTGGCGGATATCCCGCAACGCGATCACCATCGCCCACGAGGGCGGCCACGGGCTGATCGCGCTGCTGACCGGCCGCAGCCTGACCGGCATCCGGCTGCACTCCGACACCAGCGGCCTGACCGTCAGCCGGGGCAAGCCGCACGGCATCGGCATGATCCTCACCGCCGCCGCGGGCTACACCGCCCCGCCCCTGCTCGGCCTCGGCGGGGCCGCGCTGCTGGGCTCCGGCCGCATCACCCTGCTGCTGTGGCTGGCGACGGCCCTGCTGCTGGCGATGCTGGTGATGATCCGCAACGCGTACGGCGTCCTGACGGTGGTCGTCAGCGGCGGCACCTTCCTGCTGGTGTCCTGGCTGGCCGGACCCCAGGTGCAGGCCGCCTTCGCGTACGCGGTGGTGTGGTTCCTGCTGGTGGGAGGGGTGCGCCCGGCCTTCGAACTCCAGGCCAAGCGGTCGCGCGGCGGCGCGGGCGATTCGGACGCGGACCAGCTGTCCCGGCTGACGCACGTCCCGGCGGGGCTGTGGTTCTTCCTGTTCCACGCGGTGTCGCTGTGCTCGCTGATAGGCGGGGGGCGCTGGCTGCTGGAGCTGTGAGGCGGCGGCTGCGGGGGCGCGGGGTGGTACCGGGGTGGTATCAGGCCGCGACTCCAGGGAGAGGAAGCGGTATCGATCCGCGGCCTTCAAGGGGAACGAGGCGGCATCGATCCACGGCTCCGCCGCGCGCGCCCGGTCGGCCCCCGGTCGCCCCCGGTCGGCGGTGGACGAAAATCCACGCCCCCCTTGCCCCTTATAAGGTTGGCCCTATGGTCCCCAACACCACGAACACCGCCCTCTGGCCCGCCCCGCACGCGAGCGGAGCCGTCCGCGCGACGGTCCACGTGCCGGGGTCCAAGTCGGTCACCAACCGCGCCCTCGTCCTCGCCTCCCTCGCCTCCGAGCCCGGCTGGCTGCGCCGCCCCCTGCGCTCCCGCGACACCCTGCTGATGGCCGGCGCCCTGCGCGCGATGGGCGTCGGCATCGAGGAGGGCGTGGGCCCCGACGGCTCCGGCGAGGCCTGGCGGGTGCTGCCGGTCGGCCTGCGCGGCGACGCCACCGTGGACGTCGGCAACGCCGGCACGGTGATGCGCTTCCTGCCGCCGGTCGCCGCCCTCGCCGAGGGCCCCGTCCGCTTCGACGGCGACCCGAGGTCGTACGAGCGTCCCCTGCACGGCGTGATCGACGCGCTGCGGGTGCTCGGGGCCCGGATCGACGACGACGGGCGCGGGGCGCTGCCGCTGACCGTGCAGGGCTCGGGTGCGCTGGAGGGCGGCCCGGTGGAGATCGACGCGTCCTCCTCGTCGCAGTTCGTCTCCGCGCTGCTGCTGTCCGGCCCGCGTTTCAACCAGGGCGTGGAGGTCCGGCACATCGGCTCAGCGCTGCCCTCGATGCCGCACATCCGGATGACCGTCGACATGCTGCGCGCGGTCGGCGCCCAGGTGGACACCCCGGAGTCGGGCGGCGAGCGCAATGTCTGGCGGGTCACGCCGGGCGCGCTGCTGGGCCGTGATCTGACCATCGAGCCGGACCTGTCGAACGCGCAGCCGTTCCTGGCGGCGGCGCTGGTGACCGGCGGCAAGGTGCTGATCCCGGACTGGCCCGCCCGGACCACCCAGCCCGGTGACCGGTTGCGGGAGATCTTCACCGAAATGGGCGGTTCCTGCGAACTGACCGACTACGGGCTGGAGTTCACCGGTTCGGGCGCCATCCACGGCGTGGACGTGGACCTGAGCGAGGTCGGTGAGCTGACCCCCGGCATCGCGGCGGTGGCGGCGCTGGCCGACTCCCCGTCCACCCTGCGGGGCGTGGCCCATCTGCGGCTGCACGAGACGGACCGGCTGGCCGCCCTCACCAAGGAGATCAACGACCTGGGCGGCGATGTCAAGGAGACCGCCGACGGTCTGCGCATCCGCCCGCGCACCCTGCACGGCGGGATCTTCCACACGTACGAGGACCACCGGATGGCGACCGCGGGCGCGATCATCGGCCTGGCGGTGAAGGACGTACAGATCGAGAACGTGGCGACGACGGCGAAGACCCTGCCGGACTTCCCCGACCTGTGGACCGGGATGCTCGGGGCATAGGGGTCACGCCATGCGCCGCTACGGCAAGCACACCGACGAGGACGACATCCGCTCGCGCCCCAACCGCAAGGGCACCCGGCCGCGTACCCACACCCGCCCCAAGCACGAGGAAGCCTCCGGGGGCATGGTCCTCACGGTCGACCGGGGCCGGCTGACCTGTCTGGTCGAGGGCCGTACGGTGATGGCGATGAAGGCCCGTGAACTGGGCCGCAAGGCGGCGGTGGTCGGCGACCGGGTGGCCCTCGTCGGCGATCTGTCCGGCAAGAAGGACACCCTCGCGCGGATCGTGCGGATCGAGGAGCGCACCTCGGTGCTGCGCCGCACGGCGGACGACGACGATCCCTACGAGCGGGTGGTCGTGGCCAACGCCGACCAGCTCGCCATCGTCACCGCCCTCGCGGACCCCGAACCCCGCCCCCGGCTGATCGACCGCTGTCTGGTCGCGGCGTACGACGGCGGCCTGGAGCCGCTGCTGGTGATGACCAAGTCGGACCTGGCCTCACCGGACAAGCTGTGGGAGCTGTACGGCGATCTGGACATCCCGTTCGTGGTGACCAGCCGGGAGGAGCTGGAGAGCGGGGCGGCGCTGGGGCGGGTCGTGGAGCAGCTGGCGAACAAGGTCACGGCATTCATCGGGCACTCCGGCGTCGGCAAGACGACCCTGGTCAACGCCCTGGTGCCACAGGAGCGCCGCCGGCTGACCGGTCATGTCAACGCGGTGACCGGCCGGGGGCGGCACACCACCACGTCGGCGCTGGCGCTGCCGCTGGGCGGCTCGGACGGATGGGTGATCGACACCCCGGGCCTGCGGTCCTTCGGCCTGGCGCACATCGATCCGTCCCGGGTCATCCTCGCCTTCCCCGACCTGGAGCCCGGCACGGTGAACTGCCCGCGCGGGTGCAGCCACGACGAGCCGGACTGCGCGCTGGACCAGTGGGTGGCCGACGGACACGCGGACCCCGCCCGGCTGTACTCGCTGCGGCGGCTGCTGTCGACGCGGGAGCGCCGGGACGGCGACTGAGCGGGAATCGAAGGATCGAAGGTGCGGGAAGGTCATTGACCTTGGCGTTGTTTGCGGTGTTGCAGGTCCGGTAAGGGCATAATCGCAACAGCCGTATCCCAAGCCCGAGTAAAGTCTGACAAGCGGTCACAGAACGTGGAGTTACGGGAGGATTGCACATGGCGTGGCTGCTGGTCATCGTCGCGGGGCTGCTCGAAACCGGCTTCGCGGTCTGTCTCAAGCTGTCGCACGGATTCACCCGGCTCTGGCCGACCGTCGCCTTCTGCATCTTCGCCCTGGGCAGCTTCGGCCTGCTCACCCTGGCCCTGAAGAAGCTGGACGTGGGTCCGGCGTACGCGGTGTGGACCGGGATCGGCGCGGCGGGCACGGCGATCTACGGCATGGTCTTCCTGGGCGATCTGGTCTCGACCCTGAAGCTCATCTCGATCAGCCTGGTGATCCTCGGCGTGATCGGCCTTCAGCTGTCGGGGTCGGCGCACTGACGTCCTGGCCGGGCCGGCGCGCGAGCACCTCCCGGATGAGCGGGGCGACCCCGCCCTCCCCGGGCGGCGCCGCGACACAGGACAGCGCGAGCCGTACCGCCAGCTCACAGCACCAGGCCAGTTCGGCGGCATCGCCCCGGGGCCGGGCCCCGTATCCCAGCAGCACGGCGACGGCCCGGTCCCGCACGAGGGTCACGAAGTCGCCGGGCGAGGGCAGCGGACCGTCGGCGCGGCGCTGGGCGGGCACGGCCGAGGAGGAGGGCACGGCGGCGAGTGAGGGGGTGGGCAGCCGCTCGCTCCAGCAGCCGGTGAGCATGGCCTTGACCAGCGCGTTCTCGCGGGCGGCGCGGGTGGTCCACTCGGCGGTGGCGGTGAGCCGGTCACGGGCGTCCAGCGGGGTGGCGAGGGCGCGTTCCACACCGGCGAGATAGCCGTCGGCCTCCCGGCGGACGAGGGCGCGGGCCAGACCGTCCTTGCTGCCGAACTCGTTGTACAGCGTCTGCCGGGACACCCCGGCCGCCGCCGCCACGTCCACCATCCGCACCGCCGACCACGGCCGCAGCGCCAGGGCGGTAAAGGCGGCGTCGAGCAGGGACTCCCGAGCAGCAGGCATCATCGGCTCCCAGGGGAACGGCACTGCGCCCAGATTTGACGCGCCGGACAGCACTGTCAAGGGTTCGCGTCGGAGGCGGGGCGGTGGCACATCTGTGCGTATGCCGGGAGCCGGGGGGTGGCGCGTCCTGTGCGTATGCCGGGGGCCAGGTGGTGGCGGGCCTCTTCGTACGCCGGGAGCGAGGTGGTGGCGCACCTGTTCGTACCTCGTTGGCTGGGCGGCGGCCCGCCCGTTCGTACGCCGGAGGCGGGGTGGCGGTGGCCCGCCCGCCCGTTCGTACGTCGGAGGCGCGGCGGGCGGCACGCCTACTCGTTCGTCGGTGGCACGGGGCGGCACGCCCGTTCGTACGTCGGAGGCGCGGCGGGCGGCACGCCCACTCGTTCGTCGGTGGCACGGCGGGCGGCACGCCCACTCGTTCGTCGGTGGCACGGGGCGGCACGCCCGTTCGTACGCCGGAGGCACAGCGGTGGCACGCTCGTTCGTGCGCCATACCGGCCCCCGCCGCACCGCGCCGCGCTCCGCCCCGCGTAGCCCGTCCCCGTCCGGGACGGATACCGTTCGCCACATGCCCGACTACCTCGACGACCTCCGCCTCGCCCACGTCCTCGCGGACGCCGCCGACGCCATCACCATGGACCGATTCAAGGCCCTCGACCTCAAGGTCGAGACCAAGCCGGACCTGACCCCGGTGAGCGAGGCGGACAAGGCGGTCGAGGAGTTCATCCGCGGCCAGCTCCAGCGCGCCCGTCCCCGCGACGCGGTGCTCGGCGAGGAGTACGGGGTCGCGGGCACCGGTCCCCGGCGCTGGGTCATCGACCCGATCGACGGGACCAAGAACTACGTCCGCGGTGTCCCCGTCTGGGCCACGCTGATCTCCCTGATGGAGGCGGCGGAGGGCGGCTTCCAGCCCGTCGTCGGTCTCGTCTCCGCCCCCGCGCTCGGCCGCCGCTGGTGGGCCGCGAAGGGACACGGCGCCTTCACCGGCCGCAGCCTCACCTCCGCGTCCCGGATGCATGTCTCCGGCGTGGCCCGGCTCGCGGACGCCTCCTTCGGGTACTCCTCCCTGACCGGCTGGGAGGAGCAGGGCCGGCTGCCCGGGTTCCTCGATCTGACCAGGGACGTCTGGCGCACCCGTGCCTACGGTGACTTCTGGCCGTACATGATGGTGGCCGAGGGTTCCCTCGATCTGTGCGCCGAGCCCGAGCTGTCCCTGTGGGACATGGCGGCGAACGCGATCGTGGTCACCGAGGCCGGCGGCACCTTCACCGGCCTGGACGGACGGCCGGGCCCGCACGGCACCAACGCCGCCGCCTCCAACGGCCTGCTCCACGACGAACTGCTCGGCTACCTCAACAACCGCCGCTGACCCAGGCGCACCCGCACCCCCACGCGCCCCACGGCAAGCGACGCGCGCCCCCTTGTTGACTCCTCCTTTGCCTGCGACTCTGAAGACCCCACCCTTGTGAATTTGTGAAACGATGAACAGACGAACCGCACCGGATGAACCGCACCAGGTGCACCCGGTGAATCAGATGAACCAAGGGGCGGGGATCTCCCAAGGAGGTGGCTCCAGCCCATGCTCGTCCGAGACGCCATGACCACCGTGGTCCTCACGATCGGTCCCGACCACACGCTCCGCCAGGCCGCCGCGCTGATGTCCGCGCGCCGCGTCGGCGCGGCGGTGGTCCATGACCCCGACGCCGACGGGATCGGCATACTCACCGAGCGCGACATCCTGGTCTCCATCGGTCTGGGCCAGGACCCGGACGTCGAGCGCGCCCACGCCCACACCACCACCGACATCGTCTTCGCGGCCCCGGCCTGGACCCTGGAGGAGGCGGCGTACGCGATGGCGCACGGCGGCTTCCGCCATCTGATCGTGCTGGACCGCGAGGGACCGGCCGGGATCGTCTCGGTCCGGGACATCATCCGCTGCTGGGCCCCGCACCGCCACCAGGTCCCCGCCTGACCCGGCCCCCGGGAAACGCCGGACGGGCCGGGCTCCCGAGGGAACCCGGCCCGCCGCCACGGCAAGCGCTCCGGTACTGCCGGGCTGTCAGCCGCGCAGGGCCTGGACGGCGGCTTCCAGCCGCTTGCCGAAGTCCTCGTCCGCCTGACGGAAGTTGCCGATCGCGCGCTCGGCGATGTCGTCGCGCGAGACCCCGGCGATCGAGCCCGCCAGGTTGGCGATCAGCCGCTCCCGCTCGCCTTCGGACATCAGCCGGTAGAGGTCACCGGCCTGCACGAAGTCGTTGTCCTCGGCGTGCGCCGGGGCCGGGTGCTCCCCGGTGGTCCCGGTGACCGCCGTGGCCGACCACAGCGGTCGGTCGGTCTGGTGGGGGCCGCCGAAGCTGTTCGGCTCGTAGTTCTTGGCGCCCTTGTGGCGGCCGTCGTACAGGTGTCCGTCCCGGCCGTAGGTACGCGCCTCGGTGGCGTGCGGGCGGTTCACCGGGAGCTGATCGGCGTTGATGCCGACCCGGTAGCGGTGGGCGTCGCCGTACGCGAAGAGCCGGGCCTGGAGCATCTTGTCCGGCGACGGGCCGATACCGGGCACGAAGTGGGCCGGCGAGAAGATGCTCTGCTCGACCTCGGCGAAGACGTTCTCCGGGTTGCGGTTCAGCTCCAGCCTGCCGATGGTGAGCGGCGGGTAGTCGGCGTGCGGCCAGATCTTGGTGAGGTCGAACGGGTTGAAGCGGTAGGCCGCCGCGTCCGCCTCCGGCATGATCTGCACCTGCACGGTCCAGGTCGGGAACTCGCCGCGCTCGATGGCCTCGCGCAGATCGCGCTGGTGCGAGTCGGGGTCCTTGCCCGCGAGCAGCTCGGCGTCCTTGGCGGTGAGGTTCTCGATGCCCTGGTCGGTCTTGAAGTGGTACTTCACCCAGAAGTTCTCACCGGCTTCGTTCGTCCACCGGTAGGTGTGCGACCCGTAGCCGTTCATGTGGCGGTACGAGGCCGGGATGCCGCGGTCGCCGAAGAGCCAGGTCACCTGGTGGGTGGCCTCCGGGCTAAGCCCCCAGAAGTCCCACACGTTGTCCGCCTCCTGGGAGCCGGTGTACGGGTCGCGCTTCTGGGTGTGGATGAAGTCCGGGAACTTGATCCCGTCCTTGATGAAGAAGACCGGGGTGTTGTTGCCGACGAGGTCGTAGTTGCCGTCCTCGGTGTAGAACTTCAGCGCCCAGCCGCGCGGGTCACGCACCGCGTCCGCCGCGCCGAGATTGCCCGCCACCGTGGAGACCCGCAGGAAGACCTCGGTCTCCTTGCCCGCCTCGGCGAGAAACGCCGCGCGGGTGTACGGGGTGACATCGGCCGTCACCGTGAAGGTGCCGTAGGCGCCGGCGCCCCGGGCGTGCACCACACGCTCCGGGATCCGCTCCCGGTTGAAGCGGGCCAGCTTCTCCAGCAGGAGCTGGTCCTGGATCAGCAGCGGACCGCCGATGCCCGCGGCCTCACTGTTCTGGTTGTCGGAGACGGGGGCTCCGGCCTCCGTCGTGAGCGGTCCCTGCGTCACGTCTGCCTCCAGCTGCGCTTTTTCCACGACCCAAAGTCAGCTTCGATCCTATAATGGACTCAGTCTAAGTCAAGCAGAACTCTAAACCCACACCTATTCAGGACCTAGCCCCCTTGCTGTTAAGGTGTTCTGCATGAGTGACCTTCTGGAACGGCTGCGCGGACGCGGATGGCGAATGACCGCGCAGCGGCGCGTCGTGGCCGAGGTCCTCGCCGGTGATCATGTGCACCTGACCGCCGACGAGGTGCACGCCCGTGCCGTGGCCAAGCTGCCGGAGATCTCCCGCGCGACGGTCTACAACACCCTCGGCGAGCTGGTCTCGCTCGGCGAGATCCTTGAGGTCAGCACCGACAAACGGGCCAAGCGCTACGACCCCAACGCGCACCGGCCGCATCACCACCTGGTGTGCGCCCAGTGCGGCGCGATCCGGGACGTCCACCCGACCGGCAATCCACTGGCCGACCTCCCCGACTCCGAACGCTTCGGTTTCTCGGTCTCGGGCGTCGAGGTGACGTACCGCGGCATCTGCCCGAACTGTTCGAGCGCGTAACCCGCAACTGACTCCCGAAGGGCCCCGGCACCACACAGGCGCCGGGGCTCTTCGGCATGCCCGGACGCCCGGCATATCCGGCCCGGCGCATATCCGGCCCGGCGGGCGCGGACCTCGGTGGCGGCACCGCACGCACAAACACCGAGGGCCGGAACCCTGTGAAAGGATTCCGGCCCTCGATCTTCAGTAGCGGGGACAGGATTTGAACCTGCGACCTCTGGGTTATGAGCCCAGCGAGCTACCGAGCTGCTCCACCCCGCGCCGCTGAATGGAACGTTACGTCACCGGGGTCCCACGAGGCAAATCACGGTGACGTGGCCGTATGGGCAGAGCCCCGCAAGCTACCGAGCGGTCGCCCCCGCCCCCGCGTATCTCCCGGCAGCGCACCGAGGGAACGCCGAGCCTCCGCCACAAGCGTCCCATCCGGCACTCAAGAAATGAGAATCCTCTCCTCTTTCAGTCAACTGTTCGATTGGACTGGACACTTTCCCCATGAAGAGGCTTCGGAAAGCCCATCTGGCGATCACCGTGGTCGCTGCCCTGGCAGGGGCCGGACTGGTGGCGGGCAGGGCCCTGGTGGACCACGGCAGGCCGCTGGATCTGGGGCCCTCGATCGAGGTACGGGACCCCCGTACGGGAGACAGCCCGCCGGTGTCCCGCCCGGCGCCGCCCAAGTCACCGCACGCTCCCTCCTCCTCGCCCCTGACCCCCACACCCACCCCCACTCCCCCCACGGCGACCCCCGCCCCGCTCCCCGTCCCGGACCCCTCCTCCCCCGAACCGCCCCCGGGGGGCCTGCCCGTGCCCTCGCTCACCCCGCCACGCAGCGGCGAGGACCCGAGCACCACACCGCCCCCGCCCTCGGCCGACGACGATGACGACGGGGCCGGCGGATCGGACGACGACACCGGAGGGGACTGATCGGCGTGCGCCGGCACACCGCCAGCGCGCGGTCCAGGATCGTGGGATGGATGCTGCTTCTCGTGGGAGCGGCACTCGCGCTCCCCACGGTCGGCATCACCGTCATCTGGCAGTCCCAGCTGGACGACCAGATCGACGCCCAACTGCTGCGCGAGGCCGACAAACTGCGGCAGTTCGCGGCCGGCGCCGAGCAGCCCGGCGCCGGACCGCGCCATCCGGACGGCGCCGCGCTGCTGACCGCCTTCATGACCATCAATCTGCCCAGCCGCGAGGAGACCTTCTTCAGCATCGTCGACGGCCGGGCGGACCGCCGGAGTTCCGCCGCGGCCCCCGCCCGGCTCGACCGGGACCCCGAGGTCGTCGCCCGGCTGTCCGCCCTGCCGGCCGACCGCGCCCGCGTCGGCTGGCTCACCGACGCGTCGGTGGGCCGGGTCCGTTACGGGGTGATCCCGGTCCGAGTGGACGGCGACCCGCACGACGTACGGCTGGTGATCCTGGAGTTCCGGGACCGGCAGCTGGCGGAGGAGCGCCGGGTCGCCAAGATGCTGCTCGGCACCGGATTCGGCGCGCTGGTGCTGGCGGGCGGGGCGAGCTGGCTGGTGGCGGGCAGGATCCTGGCCCCGGTCCGGCTGGTGCGGCACACCGCCGCCCGGATCAGCGAGTCCGACCTCACCCAGCGCCTCGATGTGCGCGGCGACGACGACGTGGCCGCGCTCGCCCACACCTTCAACCGGATGCTGGACCGGCTGGAGCGCGCCTTCACCACCCAGCGGCGCTTCCTCGACGAGGTCGGGCACGAACTGCGTACCCCCATCACGGTCGTCCGGGGCAATCTGGAACTGCTGGACGCAGGCGGGCCGCCGCGCGGCGGCTGGGACATCGCGGTGGCGGAGCGGGCGGCGACCCGCTCGCTGGTCCTGGACGAACTGGACCGGATGAGCCGGATCGTGGACGATCTGCTGCTGCTCGCCAAGGCCGAACGGCCCGACTTCCTCACCCTCGGCGAGACCAACCTCACCGATCTCATCGTGGACGTCGTCGCCAAGGCGCGGGCGCTCGGCGACCGGTACTGGCGGGTGGCGGCCGTCGCCGAGGCCACCGTCCTGGTCGACGGCCAGCGGCTCACCCAGGGCCTGATCCAGCTCGCCGCCAACGCCGTACGGCACACCCTGGACGGCGATCTCATCGAGATGGGGTCGGCGATCCGGGGCGACCAGGTGCTGCTGTGGGTGCGCGACTCCGGTCCCGGGGTCGGCCCGATGGACCGGGAGCGGATCTTCGGGCGGTTCGCCCAGGCGGGCCGGACCGGCGCGGGCGGCCCGTCGGGCGACGGCAGCGCGGGCGCCGGGATCGGGCTGGGGCTGGCGATCGTCCGCGAGATCACCGAGGCGCACGGCGGCACCGTGTGGGTGGAGGACGCGACGACCGGCGGCGCCCGGTTCGTACTGCGACTTCCGGCGTACTACCCCGGCCAGGAAGGACACCATGCACCGGATTCTCATAGCGGAGGACGAGGCGGGAATCGCCTCCTTCGTAGAAAGGGGCTTACGCGGAAATGGGTTCATTACCTCCGTAGTGGGTGATGGCCTGTCGGCGTACGAGCACGCCCGCGCCGGCGAGTGCGATCTGATGATCCTCGATCTGGGGCTGCCGGCCGTGGACGGACTGACCGTGCTGCGCAAGCTGCGGGAGATGCGGGTGACGCTGCCCGTGGTGATCCTCACCGCCCGCGACAGCGTCTCGGACGTGGTCGCTGGCCTTGAGGGGGGTGCGGACGACTACATCTCCAAGCCCTTCGCCTTCGAGGAACTGCTGGCCCGGGTACGACTGCGGCTGCGCGCCGAGGGCGGGCCCGGGTCCTCGCTGCTGCGGGCCGGTGACCTCGTACTGGATCTGCGCACCCGGCGGGTCCATGTCGACGGGCGGGTCGCCGAGCTGTCCGCCCGGGAGTTCGCCCTGACGGAGGTCTTTCTGCGCAACCCCGACCAGGTGCTGACCCGGGAGCAACTGCTCAGCCGGGTCTGGGGGTTCGACTACGACCCCGGGTCGAACATCGTCGACGTCTACGTCCGCTACGTACGGCGCAAGCTGGGGCCCGACCGGGTGGAGACGGTACGGGGGGTGGGGTACCGGCTGCGGGCGTAGTCGTCCAGGTGTAGTCCTCCAGGTGTAGTCGCCCAGCGCCTCAGGGGTGTCTGAGCTGCGCTGACGTGGATACCGAGTCGCTTCGCGGGCGGACTCCCGGCGCCGTCCGACAACGTTGCCACAGCGGTGAGAACTCTCTCACCGTGATCTCACAGGTGGCTCATCGCCCGCCCGCATGCTTCCGGGCCAGGACATCGACCCCAGGTGTCCCTTCCCTACCGGCCGCCCCGGTGGTGTCAGCCCGCGGCTGCCGGTTCGCAGATCCGGCCTGGAGCACACACATGAAGAAACTGCTCGACAACGCACGGACCTTCCACGACCGTATCGCCCCGCAGAGCGAGATGTTCCGGCGGTTCGCCGCCGGGCAGAGCCCCAGCGTCCTGTTCATCACCTGCTCCGACTCCCGGGTGGTGCCCGCGCTGATCCTGCGCACCGGCCCCGGCGAGGTCTTCGAACTGCGCAACGCCGGCAACATCGTCCCGCCGTACGACCCGGACCGCTTCTCCGGCGAGGCCGCGACCGTCCAGTACGCGGTGGAGGTGCTCAAGGTCCGGGACGTCGTGGTCTGCGGGCACTCGCACTGCGGCGCGATCGGCGCCGTGGCCAGCGGGCAGGACCTCAGCGCGCTGCCCAGCGTGGACCGCTGGGTCTCCTTCGCCCGCACCGGTCTGAGGCCCCTGCTGGACGCGCCACCGCAGGACCCGGCGCTGGCCGTGTTCGTCCAGCGCCATGTGGCCGGCCAGCTCGATGTGCTGCGCGGCTACCCCGAGGTGGCCGCCGCCGTGGACGCCGGGCGGCTGAGGCTGCACGGCTGGTACTACCGCGTCCACACCGCCGAGGTGCTCGAACTCGACGAGGGCGACGGCGAGTTCCACCGCCACTGAACCGGGCGCAGAGCCCGGTGGCACGAGCGACAACACCGGCCGTCCGCTCCCACCGGATCCGGCCGCCTCCCCCTCTCCCCCGACCATGCCCCCCACAGACGCATCCGGCCGACCCGCCCCCGAGGTCGTGCACCTCGGGCGCACACCGGTACCGCTCAGTCCTCTCCTGGGCGCACCGGCCGTCGCCGTCGCCGGATGCGGCGAAAGGACCGAACGCTGTGTCAAACGACCGAGTACGTGTGGGTAGTTCCGGACGGCACGCGCGACGCGGCGCGGGCTCCCGGGGTGGGGGGGGGGGGGGCCCCCCCCCCCCCCCCCCGCCCCCCCCCCCCCCCCGCCCGGCCCGGCGCGGCGGCGGCGGCGGGGGGTTTGAAGGGGGCCCGCCCCCGGGGGGGGGGGGGGCCC
>NZ_JBHTZD010000020.1:0-60317 GCF_042790455.1 Streptomyces sp. NPDC056734 | reverse complement strand
TCGCCGCCCACCCACCCCACCGCTGTTACAACCCCCCGCTAACGTGGGGGAAGTACCGCCGGCCCCCCGCGCGGCGGGGGGGGCGCCGGGGGGGGGGGGGGCGGCCCCCCCGCCACCCCGGCCGAGCCGATGAGCGCCTCCTTCGGCACGGACCTCGTCGCCTCCGTCGTCGTCTTCCTCGTCGCCCTGCCGCTGTGCATCGGGGTCGCCGCGGCCTCCGGTGTCCCGGTGGCGCTGGGCATCATCTCCGGCATCATCGGCGGGCTGGTGGTGGGCTTCCTGCCGGGCAGTTCGCTCCAGGTGAGCGGCCCGGCCGCCGGTCTCGCCGTGCTGGTGCTGGAGTTCGTGACCGAGCACGGGGTCGGCCTCCTGGGGCCGGTGGTCCTGGTCAGCGGGCTGCTCCAGATGGCGCTCGGGGCGCTGCGCGCGGGCCGGATCTTCCAGTCCATCTCCCTGTCCGTGGTGCAGGGCATGCTGGCCGGGATCGGCGTCCCGCTGATCCTCAGCCAGACCTACGCCATGGTCGACTCCAAGCAGCTCGGTACGGCCATGAAGAACATCGGCGGGCTGCCCGAGCTGGCGTCCTCGGTGGCCGGGGACGCGCACAAGGCCGCGGCGCTGGTGCTCGGCCTGATGTCGCTGGTGCTGTGCTTCGTGTGGAGGAGGGTCCCGGCGCCGCTGAGCAAGGTCCCGGCGCCGCTGATCGCGGTGATCCTGGGCTGTGTCATCGGGATGATGCCGGGCTTCGAGGTCAAGAAGGTGACGTTCGGCAACATGCTGGACGCGGTCACCTTCGTCACCCCGTCCGCGCTGGGGCATCTCGTGGATCCGGCGGTGCTGACGATGATCGTCACCTTCACGGTGATCGCGTCCGCCGAGAGCCTGTTCAGCGCGGCGGCCGTGGACCGGATGCACACCGGCCCGCGGACCAGGTACAACGCCGAGCTGTTCTCCCAGGGTGTCGGCAACACGATCGCCGGGCTGGTGGGCGCGCTGCCGCTGACCGCGGTGATCGTGCGCAGCGCGGCCAATGTCCAGGCGGGCGCCAAGACCAAGATCTCCCGGATTCTGCACGGTGCCTGGCTGCTGGGCTTCGGTCTGCTGCTGCCGGGGCTGCTGGGGCTGATCCCGGTCTCGGTGCTCGCGGGGGTGCTGCTGCACGCGGGCTGGAAGCTGTTCAACCCGCCCGCGTTCAGGACGATGTGGCGGACCGACCGGGGTGAGGGCATCGTGATGCTGATCACCACGGGCGCGATCGTGGTGGCGAACCTTCTGGAGGGCGTGCTCGCGGGGCTGGCCGTGGCGATCGTGCTGGTGGCGCTGCGGATGTCCCGGATGACGATCCGGCAGTCCACCACCACGGACACCGGACGGCTGGAGCTGAAGGGCAACGCCACCTTCCTGCGGCTGCCGAAGCTGATCGAGGCCCTGGAGTCCATCGCCGACAGGCCCCGAGTCCATGTGGACGCCACCGGGCTCTCCCATCTCGACCTCGCCTGCCGCAGCCAGATAGAGGAGTGGGCGGACCAGCGCCGCAAGGCGGGCGCCCTGCATATCGACGTACGGCTGCCGGGGGATGGCGGTCGGGCGGCGGCTGACCGCCATGGGGCACCGGACGAGGAGGTGCCGGACACGCTGGAGACGGAGGTCATGGAGGTCGCGGCGGTCATGGAGGCCGCGGCGGTCGCGGCGGTCCCGGCGGGGAACGGGATGGACGAACCGGTCCGCCCGTACGTGACGGCGCAGGTGCCGACGCCCGCACCTCATGGCCAGCTCCACCCCATGGGCCAGGGCTACGCCCACCATCACCAGGTCCATACGGCGCCGGCCGCACGCCCGTACCCGCCGTCGTATCCGCACCCGCACCACCAGGGCCACCCTGCGCACCCCGCGCAGGCCCGTCCGGGCCAGGCCCACCAGCCCCACCCGAACCACCACGCCGTCCAGCCCCCGCACCACGGGACGGTCCCGGACGGCGGCCAGTACGGCCAGGGCACCGGGTACTGGGGCCCGCAGGACGAGTGGGCCGCCCCGCAGTACGGCGAGGGGACCCGGCGATGAGACGACACCGGCCGAGGGGCCTCAAGGGCACGAAGGGCGCGACGAAGGACGCCGCGGACGACAACCTGTTCCTCCTGCTGAGGTCCCTGCACCGATTCCTGACGGCATGCCAGGACGACCCCGAACTCCTCGCCCGCCACCCCGGACCGCACACGACCGTCGAACCCGGCCGGCCGCCTCTCCCGCCACCGGCCCGGCTCCCCCGGCGGAACACCCCGCCCCGGGCAGAACACGGGGAGGCGAGCCGCAGGGAAAGGGTGGGCTGATCAAAGCCACCGGTCGGCTCCGCCACCGACCGGTCCCGGCGCCGGGGTCTCCATACGGGCTCATGGAGACCCCGGCGCCTTCGTCCGTCGGCCGGTCGGTCAGGGCGCCGGGTGTTCCGACGGCGACTCCTTGCCGCCGCAGGGCCGAAGCGCACGTTCGGGCCCTCGACAGGCACCGCCCCCGACAGACCCCCAGGCCGCGCAGGCCCGACGCACGGGGGACCCCGTTACGCCGACAGCTCCTCCCGCAACGCGTCCCGCAGCCGTGCCGCCCGTTCCGCCACCTCGGCGGGGCCCAGGGTGACCGCGCGGTCGGCCCAGCGCTGGCCCTCGGCCAGTTCGCCGCGGCGGGCGTAGACGAGGGCGAGGCGCAGGGCCGCGCGGCCGTGGCCGGCGTCGGCGGCGCGGGTCCACCACACCGCGGCCTCGGGCTCGCTGCCCTCGCGGGCCAGCAGCAGACCGAGGTTGAAGGCGCCGTTGCGGGAGCCGGCCTCGGCGGCGGCCCGGTACCAGTGCGCCGCCTCCACGACATCGCCGCGCGCGGCGGCGAGCATGCCGACGCGCACCTGGGCCCGGCGGTGCCCCTGGGACGCGGCCCGCTCGTACCACTCCTCGCACTCGGTCTTGCGGTGCGCGGGCTCGCCCAGTTCGTGCGGCGAGACGGGCGGGCGCCGGGCGTCGAGCACGGCGGCGAGCCGGTACGCGCCCTCCGCGCTGCCCCCGCCCGCGGCCCACCGCAGATGCCGCTCGGCCTCGCGCTCGTCGCCCGCGCGGAGGCGCGCGATGCCGACCTGGAGCGCCGCGTCGGTGTGCCCGGCGGACGCGGCCCGCTCGTACCAGCCCAGGGCGTCCGTGTCGGCGCCCCGGCCCGCGTACAGGATCCCGAGGTTGAACGCGGCGTCGACGCTCCCGGCCTCCGCCGCCTTGGAGAACCACGGCTCGGCGCCGGCCGTGTCGCCGCCCTGGAGCAGCAGGACGGCGAGCGCGTTGGCGGCCTCCCGGTGCCCGGCGTAGGCCGCGCGCCGGTACCACTGCTCGGCCTGGGCGGTGCGGCCCTGCTCGGCGCAGAGCAGCGCGAGGTTGTACGCGCCGTTGATGTCCCCGGCGTCCATCGCGGCCCGGTACCAGCGCTCGGCGGTCTGGGTCTCGCCGCGCTCGGCGTGCAGCGCGCCCAGCGCGTTGGCGGCGTTGCCGTCGCCGTCCTGGGCGGCCCTGAGCCACCACACGGCCGCGTTCTCGCTGTCCCCGGCGTCGCGCAGCAGGAACCCGAGCGCGCAGGCGGCCCGCGCCTCACCGTCCTTGGCGGACGTCAGATACCAGCGCCCGGCCTCCTTCAGCTCGCCGCGCCGCTCCAGGATCGCGCCGAGCTGGAGCGCCGCCCGGCGGTGCCCGCGCGCGGCGGCCTGCCGGTACCACTGCTCGGCCTCCTGGGCGCAGGCCCGCCCGGTGCCGCTGTCGGCCCCCTCGCGCAGCGTCCGCCGGTCCAGCTCGCGGGCGAGACGGTACGCCGCCTCCCGGTGGCCGTGTTCGGCGGCGGCCCGCATCCACTGCTCGGCGGTGGCGTCGCCGCGGTGCTCCAGCAGATCGGCGAGCGCGTACGCGCCGAGCACATGGCCCTGTTCGGCGGACTGGCGCAGCCAGTACTCGGCGGCCGGCTCGTCGCCGCGCTCACGGTGGTACCGCCCGAGCGCGTGCGCGGCGGCGGCGGACCCGGCGACGGCGGCGACCCGCCACCATCCGGCGGCCTCGTCGGCGTAGCCGCGCTGGTGCAGCAGGACCCCGAGGTTGTTGGCGGCGGCCCGGTCCCCGGCGGCGGTGGCGGCACGCAGCTGGGGCTCGGCTCCGTCGAGATCGCCGCGGCGCAGCAGCATGGCTCCGAGGACGCTCATCGCCTCGACCTCACCGGCCTCGGCGGCGGCGCGGGTACGTGCCTCCTCAGCAGCCTGTCCCGTATCGCCCCGGTCGGTCCCGATTTCACCCTGCCTGGAATCGGTCACATCCCGGTCGGAAGGCTGCACAAAACGCCCTGTATCCAACAGAGTTGCCTTGTCCCCCATAACGTCCATCGTCGCACCACCAACAACCTGGGTACACCTGGTATACCGCAGCCAGTGAGGTCACTTCAGCGTTTTGTCGACATGCCCACAGAGAGACAAGTCAAACACAGCTTTCCCAACTCTCCACGGCGGCACGGCGACCCGAGTCCCGGCACTGTCCCGGCACATGCGTTCGCACAGCACGAAGGCCCGGATCCAATTGAGGATCCGGGCCTTCGCCGTCACACGCCCTGGGCGTCGACTTGAGTAGCGGGGACAGGATTTGAACCTGCGACCTCTGGGTTATGAGCCCAGCGAGCTACCGAGCTGCTCCACCCCGCGCCGTTGTGTGAGAACCGTACCACGGCGCGGGAGGGGCTATTCGATCAAGCCCGTCAGCCGGTGTCCGGACTGCTCGACGGGCTCGGACTGGGACTGGAACCGGCACTGGAACTGGCACTGGAAGTGGACCCACCGGACGGGCTCGCGCTGGTGCTCAGGCTCGGAGTGGCGCCGCCGGCACCGCTCGCCTGCGCCTCCTCGGCCCGCTTGAGCGCGGCCTCCAGCTCCGTCTGCGCCCGGCCGTACGCCTCCCAGTCACCGTTCTTGAGGGCTTCCTGGCCCTCGTCGAACGCCTTCTGGGCGTCGTCCAGCGCCTGCTGGACCGTCGGGTTGTCGGAGGTCGGCGGCGGTGGTGGCTGCTCGGGGTCCGTACCGGTGTCCGGTGGTGGCTGCGGTGCCGTCCCCTCGGCCCCGAACACCTTGTTGAGCGCCTCGTCGAGGGTGTCCTCGAAGGCCGTGTTGCCGCCGTAGGAGACCAGCACCTTGCGCAGCAGCGGGTACTTCAGCCCGCCACCGCGGACGTAGACGGGCTCCACGTACAGCAGACCGCCGTCCAGGGGCACGGTCAGCAGATTGCCGTACTCGACCTCCGAGTCGCCGCCTTGCAGAAGTCTGATCTGCTCGGCGATGTCCTGTTCGGAGTTGAACTGGCTCTGCACCTGTTTAGGTCCGTCGACGGTCGTACTGGTCGGCAATTTAAGAATTCTGATCTTGCCGTAGTCGTCGGTACCGGCTTCCGCGTCGACCGTCATGAACGCGCTGAGGTTGTCACGCCCGTTGGGGGTGAAGGTCGTCGTCAGCGAGAACGCCTGCTGCTCCTGGTCGGGCATCTTCATGCTGAGGTAGTACGGCGGCACCGCGCTGCCCGACTTGTTGGTCGGGTCGTCCGGCACCTGCCACACCTCGCTGCCGCTGAGGAAGGTGTTGGCGTCCTCGACGTGGTAGCGGGTCAGCAGCTCGCGCTGGACCTTGAACAGGTCCTGCGGGTACCGCAGATGCGCCATCAGCTCGTCGCTGATCTCGCCGCGCGGCTCGACCGTGCCCGGAAACGCCTTCATCCAGGTCTTGAGGACCGGGTCCTCGGTGTCCCACTCGTAGAGCTTGACCTCGCCGGTGTACGCGTCGACGGTCGCCTTCACCGAGTTGCGGATGTAGTTGACCTGGTTCTCCTGGGCCACCACCGCGCGGGAGTCGTTCGCCGCCGTCAGCGAGTCCGCCGTGGTGTCACCGAGGGTCGTGCGCGAGGCGTACGGGTAGCCGTTGGTGGTCGTGTACGCGTCGACGATCCACTGGATCCGGCCGTCGACGACCGCCGGGTAGGCGTCGCCGTCGATGGTCAGCCAAGGCGCCACAGCCTCGACCCGTTCCTTCGGCGTGCGGTTGTACAGAACCTGCGAGCCCTCGCCGATCGCTCCGGAGTAGAGGATCTGCGGCTCGCCGAACGCCACCGCGTACGCGGCCCGGTTGAGCGGGTTGGAGAGGCTGACCCCGCTGTCGCCCTGGTACGTGTAGCTCTTCTCACCGCTGTCGTCGGAGTAGTCGATCTCCTTCTGGGGACCGCCGACGATCGAGTACTCGGTGGTCTTCTCGCCGTAGTAGATCCGCTGCTCGTACTCGCCCAGCTCGCCCTGGGAGGGCAGGTCGGACTCGGTGAAGACCGG
Organism: Streptomyces sp. NPDC056734; assembly: GCF_042790455.1. Classification (NCBI taxonomy): domain Bacteria; kingdom Bacillati; phylum Actinomycetota; class Actinomycetes; order Kitasatosporales; family Streptomycetaceae; genus Streptomyces; species Streptomyces sp. NPDC056734. The sequence goes on along the minus strand of NZ_JBHTZD010000020.1, from coordinate 53,951 downwards.
GCGGCCCTCGGAGTCGACCGCGGTGCCCTCGGCGGCGACCACGCCGTAGCCGTGGGTGTAGCGGAAGTGGGTGTTGATCCAGTTCTGCTTGTCCACGCCCGCGAGATTCAGCTCGCGCAGACCGATGACGGTGTCCTGCTCCACGCCGTTCTCGCTGTAGCGGTCCACGTCCAGGTTGGTCGGGAACGCGTAGTACTGCCGCATCTGCTGGAGCTGCTGGAAGGTCGGCGAGATGATGTTGGGGTCCATGATGCGGATGCTGGCCGTCTGGTCGACGTCGTCCCGCAGCGTGGTGAGGTCCTCGGTGTCGCTCTTGCCGTCGTAGTCGGTGACCTGGGCGTCCTCGATGTCGTAGGCCTCACGCGTCGCCTCCAGGTTCTTGGCGACGTACGGGGCTTCCTTGGCCTGCTCGTTGGGCTGGACCTGGAACTTCTGGACGATCGCCGGGTAGAGCCCGCCGATCAGGATCGCCGAGAGCACCAGCAGGCCGAAGCCGATGACCGGCAGCTGCCAGGTGCGCCGCCACAGTGTGGCGAAGAACAGCAGGGCGCAGATCACGGCGATGCAGAACAGGATCGTCTTGGCCGGCAGATACGCGTTCGCGTCGACGTACCTCAGGCCCGTCCAGTTGTCCGTCGCCTTGAAGTCGCTGGACTTGACCGCCAGACCGTACCGGTCGAGCCAGTACGCGACCGCCTTCAGGGCGACGAAGATGCCGATCAGCACCGACAGATGGCCGGTGGCCGCGCCGGTGGCGCGCGCGCCCGGGCTGGTGATGCGCAGCCCGCCGTAGAGGTAGTGGGTCAGGGCGGCGGCGATCACGGAGAGGATCGCCGCGGCGAAGCCGAAGCCCAGCAGGAACCGGTACCAGGGCAGGTCGAAGGCGTAGAACGACACGTCCAGGTTGAACTGGGGGTCCTTCTGCCCGAAGGGCACGCCGTTGACCCACATCAGCCAGGTCCGCCACTGCCCGGTGGCGGAGGCGCCGGCGATCAGGCCGACCAGCGCGGTGATCCCGAACAGCAGCCACTTCTTGTAGGGAGCGATTCCCATCCGGTAGCGGTCGAGGTTCTGCTGCTCCATCGACATCGCGCTCAGCGGGGGGCGCAGCCGGTGGGCCAGCCAGATGTTGAGGCCGACCGCCAGCGCCATCAGCAGGCCGAAGACGAAGAAGAGTCCGATCTTGGTCCACAGGGTGGTGGTGAAGACCGATGAATAGTTAACCGACCGATACCAGAGCCAGTCCGTCCAGAACCCCGCGAACATGGTGAACGCCATGCCGAGGACGGCGAGGACGCCCAGCGTCATGAGCAGGGTCCGGACCCGCCGGGACGGTCGGCCCACTCTGATCCGTGGCCCCGTCGGGCCTCCGCCGCGGTCCGGCATCTGGAAAGCCAAGGTGTGCACCTCGAAAGTCGCTGTTGATCTGTCCGGCCCGCCTTTTTCGGGCCGCCGAAAGGGCCCGGTGATCGTAGGCCCTCATCTATGCAACTTACTCACGCTTTACTCGGTTCCCGATTTCGGGGGAGAACGAGGCAGGATTGTGACCATGTCCAACACCCCCATGGCGGCGAGCCCGCTCACCCGGGCCGTACTGGAGATCGACGAGTACGTCTCCGGCCTCGGCTGGGACCAGCCCGCCCGTCTCTTCGCCCTTGTCGACACCGCCCGGCTTCGCGTTCAAGAACCCTCCCTCGCCGCCCAGCTCGATCTCGGTGAGGAGCAGGAGAGCGCCGGCCTCACCCCCATCGAGCAGGACGAGATGGCAACGGACAAGCCGCTGGACGAGTTCCTGGCGACCATCGCCTGGCCGGACGCGGTGGCCGGATGTGCGCTGAGCGTGGAGCGGCTGATGCTGCCGCCGTCCGCCGAGGCCCAGGTCCCGCAGGATCTGGACGAGGCCGCGCTGGCGAAGTGGGTGGCCGAACATCCCCGCCGCCAGGAGGTCCGGATGACGGTCGCGGTGCTGCGCGACGGCGCCCGCGAGTCGGCCCTCAGGCTGCGCGCCAAGGACACCCCTACCGAGGTGGTCACGGGGTCGGAGCTGGTGCCGGGCCTGGCGGAGGCACTCTCGGCGACCTTCGCGGACTGAGTCCGGCCTTCACGGACTGAGTCCGGCCTTCACGGACCTGGGGCCGGCCTTCGACGTCTCGACGACGGGGGCCGGCCTTCGAGGACCGGCGCCCGTCAGCCGGTCGCCGCGCAGGTGGTCAGGTCGGCGGTGTCGCCGTCGCGGATGTCCTTGAGGGCGTTGAGCGCGTCGTCCATGGTCGCCACCTTGACGAGGGTGAGCCCCTCGGGCGTGTCCTGGACGGCGGACGCACAGTTGTCGGCGGGCGTCAGGAAGTACTGGGCGCCCATCTCGCGCGCGCCGACCGTCTTCATCTCGACGCCGCCGATCGGACCGACCTTGCCGTCGTCGTCGATGGTTCCGGTCCCGGCGACGAACGAGCCTCCGGTGAGGCTGCCCGGCGTGAGCTTGTCGTAGATGCCGAGCGCGAACATCAGACCCGCGCTCGGCCCGCCCACATCCGCGAGCTTGATGTCGATGGTGAACGGGAAGGTGTGGTCGGTCCCGGCGGAGATACCGACGATGGCCCGCTCCGCACCGGTGTCGTCCGAGGTGGCCGTCTTGATGGTGACCTGCTCGGTCTGGGTCGGCTGCCGGTTCTCCTTCTCCGCGTCGGCCTGCTCCTTGGCGGGCACGATGGTGAAGACGACGTCCTCGCCCGGCTTGTGCTTGGTGACCAGTTCGGCGACATCGGCCGGCGCCTTGACCTCCGTACCGTCCACGGCCTTGATCACATCGCCCGCGTGCAGCACGCCCTCGGCCGGGGAGTCCTTGACGACGGTGGAGACGATCACCCAGGACTGCACCTCGATGTCCAGCTCCTCCAGGGCGGCGACCTTGGCGCTCTCCTGGGACTGGCTGAATTCCTCGGCGTTCTCCTGGGTCGACTGCTCCTCGGTCTGGCCGTCCGGGTAGAGCGTGTCGTGCGGCACGACCTTGTTGTCGTGGGCGAGCCAGCCGTAGACCGCCTCGACGAGGTTCATCCGGTAGTCGGCGCTCGTGACCCGGACCGTGGTCATGTTGAGATGGCCGTCCGTGGGATACGTCTCGTGTCCGGAGATCTGGAGCACGGGCTCGCCGTCGTGGTCCCCCAGCGTGTTCACCGACGGCCCCGGGGACATCTCCGAGTACGGGACCTTGATGAGCACTCCGGCGCACAGCAGCGCGATCAGCATCAGGGTGGACGCGAGCATCGTCACGGTACGGCGTGGCATGGTCCGACAGTACGGGACGCTTCTGTCAGCGCACCGTGAGGGCGTCCGGTCGGGGGGCGGTGCTCGGGCAGCCGGTTCAGGAGCCGGCTCTGGAGTCCTCCACCACGTCCGCGGCCTTCACCTTCACGGCCGCCGCGCTCCCAGCCGTCGTGTGCGCGTGGGACCGCTCCATCGCCGCGCGGAAGCGGGCGTATCCATCCAGCTCGGGGCCGTCGCTGCGGGCCTTGCGGGTGCGGTTGGCCCAACTTCCCCACAGCCCCGCGGCGATCGCGGCCACCAACGGAATCAGCAACCACGCGAGCGCCGCCATTCCGACCTCCCAACCCCAGATGAGTCCGCAACGGAATGAAACTGACTGATCAGCAGATTAACCATCCGCACTGACAACGCTCGCGGCAGGGGCGCGGTTACGCAAGCGGAGAGGGTGCATGGGGGTTGATCGGGGCGGTCGGGGCGGTGCGGATCGGGGGGCGGGCGGGTTCAGCAGGCGCCGACCCATTCCTCGGTGCCGTCGGAGAACGACTGGTGCTTCCAGATGGGCACCTCGTGCTTGAGGGTGTCGATCAGCATCCGACAGGCGTCGAAGGCCTCGGCCCGGTGCGGACAGGCCACGGCGACGATCACCGCGAGATCACCGACCGCGAGATCGCCCACCCGGTGCACGGCGGCGAGCGCCCGCACCGGGTACTCGGCGGCGACCTTCTCGGCGATCCTGCGTATCTCGCTCTCGGCGGACGGGTGGCAGGAGTAGCCGAGCGCGTCCACTCCGGCGCCCCCGTCGTGGTTCCGCACGGTCCCCACGAACAGCGCGATCCCGCCCGCCGCGGCGTCACCGACGGCCGCGAAGACCTCGTCGAGGGAGAGCGGTGTCTCGCGTACGGCGATCAGCTTGACGGGCTCGGCGGCGGCCCGCTCGCCGGGGTGATCGTGGGTAGCAGCCATGCGCCCATCGTGCCTGACGTATGCCGGAGTGTGGAATACCGTTTTCACTCCGGGCGCGGGGAGTGGGTGAGGGCTGGTGGCGCGCTTCCCTGTGCGGCTGTGACGAGGCACGCGCGTGGCGCTCCTGGCGCGGCTGCGACGAGGCACGCGCGCGTGGCGCTCTTGGTGCGCCCGGGACGCCGGTCACGCGTGGCGCTCCTGGTGCGCCTGGGACGCCGGTCACGCGTGGCGACCGGTCCGCCCCGGGGCGCAGGTCAGCCCGGCGGCGGGGTCACATCCGGCGCCGTGCCTTCCGCGCCGCGTGGCGCTCCTGGTACGTCCGGGACGCCGGTCACGCGTGGCGACCGGTCCGCCCCGGGGCGCCGGTCAGCCCCGCGGCGCAGGTCAGCCCCGCGGCGGGGTCACATCCGGCGCCGCGCCTTCCGCGCCGCGTGGCGCTCTTGCGTGCGCCTGGGACGCCGGTCACGCGTGGCGCTCCTGGTACGTCCGGGACGCCGGTCAGCCCGGCGACCGGTCCGCCCCGGGGCGCCGGTCCGCCCCGCAGTGCAGGTCAGCCCGGCGACGGGGTCACATCCGGCGTCGTGCCTTCCGCGCCCGCCGTACCACCGCCGCCGCGCCCAGCAGCGCCACCGTCGCCCCGGCGGCGCCCGCGGCCGTCGCGTCCTTGCGGCCCAGGCGCCGGCCGACGACCGTGTGCCGCCCGGAGACCTCGTCCAGCAGCTCGGCGAGGACCTCCTCGTTGGTCCACCGGGGCCGCCAGCCGGCGTCATGGAGGCGGCTGCCGCTGACCACCCAGGGGTACATCGTGTACGCGAGGTCGCCCGCGGGGGACGGTGTCAGGCCGATCCGGTGCAGCCGGGCCGCGGCGCCCAGCGCGACCGCCGAGGGCAGCTCCATGCGCCGGATCCCGCTCAGCTCCTCGACCTCCTCCTGTTCCAGCCACCCGTCGCACCCGACGACCAGTTCGCCCTCGACCTTCTCCAGGACGGCGTACTCCAGCGCCCCGCACAGATCCTCGACGTGGCAGAACTGCCAGGCGGGCCGCGAGCCGGCCACCACCAGCAGCCGTGGCGACTCGAAATACCTGGTCAGCGCGGTGTCGGTGCCTCCGACTAGGACCGCGGGCCGCACCACGGTGACATTCAGCCCCGGATGCGCCCGGGGAGCGCGCCGGGCCAGCCGCTCGATCTCCAGGAGATCCCCGACGCCCGTCGCCTCCGCCGTCGCCCGCAGCTCCGCGTCCTCCGACAGCGGCAGCTCGTTGTCCGGCAGCGCCCCGTAGACCATCGCCGAGGTGCACAGCACCACCCGGTGCACCCCGGCCGCCGCCGCCGCGGTCAGGACGGTCTGCGTCCCCCGGACGTTGTACGCGGTCCGCGCGGCGGGGTCCGTCTCCAGATCCAGGTCGAGCGCCAGATGCACGACGACATCCGCGCCCCGCAGCTTCTCCGCGATCGCCGGGTCCCGTACGTCCAGGATGTGCCACCGCGCGGACGCGCACTCGCCGCGCCGCTCGTCGATGGCGACGACCTGTCTGACCTCCTCGGACGCGGCGAGCCGCGCGGTGAGCAGCGCACCCACGCCGGTCGCCGCGCCGGTGACCGCGACGACGGGCCCGCGCCCGCCGCCCGACTCGCCCGCGCGGGCCGCCGGGGCGGCGGGGCGCCGCTCGGCGGCCGGCGACGACGGCGCCGCGGGCGGCGAGGGGGTTGAGTGGTTTCGCGGTGCGCGAACCTGTGGATCTGGGGAACTCACCGGGCGTCTCCAGCGGTTGTCTACTTACGTAGCGCGATACGCAGCGCACGTGACGCGTACGTACCAGGTGGCATCCATCCTGCCGCAGCGCTGCTGTGGGCGAAGCACCGAGGCCCTATCCGTCCGGGGTGTCTAGGCTGGGTGGTGTTGTCGGGCAGTCGTGCCGCCGGAAAGAACCGGTGGCCTTAACCAGCCGAGGAATCCCGTGAGTGACACCCCATTCGGATTCGGCCTTCCGCCGGAGGAGCCGGACGACGGCGACGAGGGCAAGAAGAAGGACCAGCAGAGCGGTGGTGGTCAGGGACCGGCCAACCCGTTCGGATTCGGGGCCGGCGGCCCCGGGGCGGACAATCCGCTCGCTGCCATGTTCGGTTCACTGAACCCCACCGACCTGGGCGCCGCGTTCCAGCAGCTGGGCCAGATGCTCTCCTACGAGGGCGGCCCGGTGAACTGGGACATGGCCAAGCAGATCGCCCGCCAGACGGTGTCCCAGGGCACCGCCGACGGCGTCAAGGACGCGAGCGTGGGCCCGGCCGAGCGCACCGCCGTGCAGGAGGCGGTCCGGCTGGCGGACCTGTGGCTGGACGACGCGACCTCGCTGCCGTCCGGCGCCGGCTCCGCGGTCGCCTGGAGCCGCGCGGAGTGGGTCGAGGCCACGCTGCCCGCCTGGAAGGAGCTGGTCGACCCGGTCGCCGAGCGGGTGGGCGGCGCCATGGGCGACATCCTTCCCGAGGAGATGCAGGCCATGGCCGGCCCGCTGATCGGCATGATGCGCTCCATGGGCGGCGCCATGTTCGGCACGCAGATCGGGCAGGCCGTGGGCGTGCTCGCGGGCGAGGTCGTCGGCTCGACGGACATCGGCCTGCCGCTCACGCCGACCGGCAAGGCCGCGCTGCTGCCGCTGAACATCGAGGCGTTCGGCAAGGACCTCGGCGTGTCCAAGGACGAGGTGCGGCTGTATCTCGCCCTGCGCGAGGCCGCCCACCAGCGTCTTTTCGCCCACGTGCCCTGGCTGCGCGCGCATCTGTTCGGCGCGGTCGAGGGCTACGCGCGCGGGATCAAGGTCGACACGGCGAAGCTGGAGGACGTGGTCGGCCAGTTCGACCCGCAGAACCCAGAGGAGTTGCAGCAGGCACTCCAGCAGGGCATGTTCCAGCCGGAGGACACGCCGGCCCAGAAGGCGGCCCTGGCCCGTCTGGAGACCGCTCTGGCGCTGGTGGAGGGCTGGGTCGACGCGGTGGTGCACACCGCCGCGAAGCCCCGTCTGACGTCCGCCGACGCCCTGCGCGAGACCCTGCGCCGCCGTCGCGCGAGCGGTGGCCCGGCCGAGCAGACGTTCGCCACCCTGATCGGCCTGGAGCTGCGTCCGCGCCGGCTGCGCGACGCGTCCCGTCTGTGGGCGTCGCTCACGGACGCGCGCGGGGTGGACGGCCGGGACGCCCTGTGGAGCCACCCGGACATGCTGCCGACGGCCTCCGACCTGGACGATCCGGACGGTTTCGTGCACCGCGAGCAGATCGATTTCTCCGAGCTGGACAAGATGCTCGGCGAGGCGGCGGACGGCCGCAGCGGCTCCACCGGCAAGCCCGACCTGAAGAAGGACTCGCCGGACGACCCCGAGGACGACGACAGCAAGGGCGACGGCACCGCGTGAACCTGTACGACGACACGGTCCTCGTGCTCAAGGGCTACGAGGACCGGGCCGGGCACCAGGACGAGCTGCGCCAGTCCTACCTGGACCACCTCGCCGCCCACCCCGACGGCGTGTGGAAGTCCTGCCACGCGGGCCATGTCACGGCGAGCGCGCTGGTGATCGACCCCTCACGCGGGCGCGTGCTGCTGACCCTGCACAGGAAGCTGCGCATGTGGCTCCAGATGGGCGGCCACTGCGAGCCGGGGGACCTCTCCCTCGCGGGGGCGGCCCTGCGGGAGGCCACCGAGGAGTCCGGCATCACGGGGCTGAGCCTGCTGCCGGGCGGCCCGGTGCGCCTGGACCGCCATCCGATCCCGCCGCCCTGCCACCGTCACTACGACGTCCAGTACGCGGCGCTGGCACCCGCCGACGCGCTGCACACGGTGAGCGACGAGTCCCTCGACGTGCGCTGGTTCGCCTACGCCGAGGTCGCGGACGTGGCGGACGAATCCGTCGTACGGCTGCTGGAGGCGACGCGGGAGCGGCTGGGCGGCGGCGGGTGAGCCCGGGGGCGTTACCGACGGGGTAAGGGGCGATCGCAATGGCGATCGCCCCTTACACGTCTGCTCGACGCTCACCCGGCGCCCGCGCGGCGGGTCAGTTGCGGCTGCCCCCGAGGGAGTTTCCGCTCAGGCCGCCCGAGCCCATGCCGAACTGGCCGAGCACGCCCGAGGTGCGCAGGTGCTGCGGCGGCAGCAGTTCGCTGGGCTGCACCAGGACGTGCCCGGTGCCGGAGAAGTGCATCTCCCAGCCCTCGCCGGTGGAACCGCGGCGGCGCCACACCGCGGAGGTGGAGGTCGGCGCCTGGAGCTGGGTACGCAGGGACGTGGACCAGGCGATGACGGCGTCCGAGTCGCAGCAGATGTTTTTCTCGGGAGTGACCTCCAGGACCAGCGGCTCGCCGGAGGTCATCAGGACGACCTGCCCGGCGCCGGACAGCTCCAGGTTGTAGGCGCCCGCCGAGGCGACCTCCACGGCGCTGTCGATGGCGACGATGCCCACGTTCAGCGAGCCGTCGAAGGCGAGCACGGCGGAGCTGTCCACGGTGATGCCCCGGCCGACGTCCATGATGTGCAGGTACTGGGCGAAGTTGGCGAGGTAGACGATCCCGGTGCCCTTGCAGCGCATCAGGTCGAGCTGCTCGTCGGTCACCCGCTCGATGTTGCGCCAGCTGCGGTCGCGGTACTGGCTCTTGAACTCGACCTGTCCCTCGAAGGCGACCATGGCGCCCTGCCGGGCGAGCACGGGGCCGGAACCGAGGGTGACGTCGGTCTTGAGTAGTTGCGGGTTCTGGAGTGTGTAGCGCGCGGTGTGCTCCACCGGGATGTGCGCGAAGAGTGTACTGTGCATTGTGCTGGTGCTCCTCTCAGCCCCGGTCAGCCACGGATCTTGAAACGGTCGCCGGTGTCCTCGCTGGGCTGGACGACCACGAAACCCCGCCCCTTGAACCCGATCTGGAACGCCTCGCCGCTGCCGCGCCCGATCAGCGCGCTCGCCTTCATGGTGCGGCGGGCCTTCATGTCGAGACCGTCGGTCCAGGCGATCAGCGCGTCCGGGTCGACATAGGTCTCGCGCTCGGCGCAGTCGAGGGAGATCGGCATCCCGCGGGTGACCAGGGCGACCCAGCCGGTGCCGCGGATGACCAGGTTGGTCAGTCCGGAGCCGGAGAGCTTGGCGAGGCCCTTGACCGGCTCGATGGTGAGCCCGAGGGAGGCGTCGCAGGCCAGCAGGGTGGGGCCGTTGACGGAGATCGCCTCGTTGTTCAGATGGACGACGAGGACCTCGCCGCCGTAGTCCGCGAGATACAGCTCGCCGTCGCCGCGGCACAGCATCAGCTTGCCGCCCTCGCCGGTGACCATCTCCTCGGCGGTGCGCCGAAGGCCGGCGGGCGCCCCGTCGAACTGCACATAGCCGTCGTACGCGATCATCGAGCCGGCCTTGGCATACAGGTCCTGTCCGCTGACCATGGTGACCTTGAGCGTCTTGGCGTTGTGCACGCCCATCCGGACGCCCATGGGGGCGGAGCGCTGCGCGTGAAGTGACTGGAGGTCCATGGACTGCCTCACACCTCGAAGGGCTGGACGACGACGAAGTTGCCGGGAGCGCCCCGGAACTGGAGGTTGACCGCCTCCGAGGTCTGCCGGGCGTAGCCGGAGCGGCGCAGCCTGAGCGAGGTCGTGGTGACCGCCTGCGCGCCCGCGGACCAGGCGATGACGGCGTTGCCGTCCACATAGGTGGCCGGTCCCACGGGCAGCACGACCGGCACACCGCGCGTCTTGACGACGACCGCGCCATTGCCGGAGAAGAGCATGCTGAACAGACCGCCGCCGGGCAGTCCGGCGCCCTCGATCCGGCGGATCTCGGTGTCCAGGGCCTCGTCGAAGGCGAGGACGCCCCGCGCGCTGGTGTAGATCTGCTCGCCCTGGAGCCGGATCACGAAGAGCCGGCTGGCCTCGTCGGCGAGGAACACCTCGCCGTCGCCGGAGCAGCGCATCAGGGCCATGCCCTGGCCGGTGAGCTGCCCGGTGAGCTTGCCGAGCAGTCCGGAGCCCTTGTGCGCGAAGTCGATGTCGCCCTGGTAGGCGACCATGCTGCCCTGCTTGGCGAGGATGTTGGCGCCCTTGGTGAGGGTCGCGCGCACCAGTTCGGGGTTCTGCTCGGTCCAGCGGTCGCCCACGGGCGCCTCCGCGTACCTCGCCAGTACGACCCCCAGTCCGGCCTCCGGGGGGACGGGCGCGAGCTGGACACCGCCGCCGAAGGGCTGGGCCTGGCCGGGGAAGGCGGGGCCGCCGGGGGGCGGGGTGAAGGGGCCACCGGGCGGCGGGGTGAACGGACCGCCCGCCGGTGCGCCCGTGCCGGGCGGCGGCGTGAAGGGACCGCCGGCGGGGGCACCGCCGGGAGGTGTGAACGGGCCGCCCTGGGGCGCCTGCGGAGCGGCGGGCGGCACGGCCGGTGGCGGGACCGTCCCGGCTGGCGGGGTGTGCAGCGGCGCGGCGATGGTCGGCGCGGCGTGCACGTTGGGGGCCTGAGCGGGCGGCGGGGTCGCACCGGGGGGTGGAGCGAAGCCCTGGGCGGGCGCGGGGGCCGGGGCCGGGGCGGGGGGCGGTACGGGCGCGGGGGCCGGGGCAGGTGCAGCGGGCGCTGCCGGTGCCCCGAAGGCGGGCGGCGCGAACCCGGGCGCGGCGGTGGCCTGCGGCTCGGGCGCGGCGGGCGCCTCCTCCTCCATCACCTCGCCGCCGAAGTTCTTCAGCAGCGCGTCCAGCCCGCCGTCGAAGCCCTGGCCGACGGCGGCGAACCGCCAGACGTCCTTGAGGTAGAAGTCGCCGAGCATCACGGCACGTTCGGTGGAGAACTCCGAACCTTCGAAGGAGTACCGGGCCACCTCCTCGCCGCCCGCCACGATCCGGATGTATCCGGGGGCGATCTGCGACAGTTGTCCGTCGCCGTCGAGCGACGCCGCGAAGGACAGCTTCTGGATCTGCGGCGGTATCCGGTCGAGGGTGACCCGGAACGACTCGCTGTCGCCCGCCTGCGCGCCCAGTTGCTGAAGGGACTCCTCGGGGGACTTCGGCTGATTGAAGAAGACGAAGTACCGGTCGTCGGAGAGCCGTTCGTCGGCGTCGAGTCCGAAACAACTTATGTCGAAGCTCAGTCCGGGCCCCGAGATCTGCACGCCTACATACAGATCGGTCCCCGCGGTGAGATCACTGATCTTGGCCTTGTGGCCGCGTTGGAATTCCCTGGCCATGCGTTACGACCGTCCCCCATCCCGAATGCGAGTGCGTCGCGTCAGGCTAACGGCAATCCCGGACAACGGACGAAGTCGGTACAGACCCGGTACAGAACGCAGACTCCCGGCCACGGAGAGGTCACCGCGCGGGTGCGCTCAGTGGATGTCCGCGGGAAATGCGCTCATTGGACGCGCACAGAAAATCACGCCCGCGCGGGCGGCTCATTCCCCGCGCTCGCCGAAGTCCCGTGTTCCCCGTCGTCCGCGGCTTCCCCGGTGTCCGCATCTTCCCCGGTGTCTACGTCTTCGCCGTTGTCCGCGTCTTCGCCTTTGTCTCCGTGTTCGCCGTTGTCTCCGTGTTCGCCGTCTTCCTCGGGCTCTCCCTGTTCCTGGCGCGTGCCCGGCGGGTGCGGCAGCCGGTCGGCCGCCACCACGCCCTCCAGATAGCCGCGCGCCCGCTCGGTGCGCGGATACGCCTCCAGCAGCCGCCAGAAGCGCGGGCCGTGGCCGGGCACCAGCAGGTGGGCGAGTTCATGGACGAGGACGTAGTCGACGACGTACTCGGGCATGCCCTGCAACCGGTGGGACAGCCGGATACTGCCGTCGGAGGGGGTGCACGAGCCCCAGCGGGTGTTCTGGTTGGTGACCCAGCGCACCGAGGTGGGCCGGGCGCGGCCGTCGAAGCACTGGGCCGACAGCCGCTCGGCGCGCTCGGCCAGCTCGGCGTCGCCGATCAGGCGTTTGCTCTCCTGGGCCGCCAGCTTGTCCAGCATGACGCTCACCCAGCGTTGCTCCTCGGCCTCGGACATCCGGGCAGGGATGAGCACCACGGTGCGATCGCCCTCGCGGTATGCGGAGACCGTCCGTCGTCGACGGGCGCTCCTGCGTACCTCGATCGCGCTCACCCCCGAGCCGCTCGGCGGCTGGCTCGTCGTGCTGCGCTGTGGCGTTCCGGCGCTGTGCAGTGGATCGGCGGGCACGCCCCGACGTTACCCGCTACGCAGGTGTGAAGTCTTGACTCCGGAACCGTTCCGTTGCCGATCCCCCACCAAGCGTCTGATTTGTACGACGAATACCCGACGCCTGTGGACAACTTTCCGCGTCCGAGAGCGCGGCCGGGCATCCTGACTCACGTCGGCGGAGCGCGGACCGCAGGTCGGGTCGTGACGGTTCCACCGGCGAACGGGGATGTTCCGCGATTCTTCTGGGGCTACGGGGGCCTGTCATGCATCCGATGGTGAAGCCCGCGCTGCGGCGCGGCTGGCGCGATCTCAACACCGTGCAGTTCGGCATGGCGCCGGCGCACGCGATGACTCTGGGGCCGATGGACACCGCGACGGGCCATTTCCTCGATCTGCTCAACGGCACGCGCGGGCTGCCGCTGCTGCGCGAGGAGGCCCGCCGGATGGATCTGCCGGACGGCCATGTCGACGCGGTCGTCGACCGGCTGACCCGCTCCGGCCTGCTGGACGACGCCCGGGGCGGTGGCCCGGCCGCCGATGCCCTGCGCGCGAAGAAGGAGGTCCTGGACCGGCTCCGCCCGGACCACGCGTCCCTGTCCGTGACCACGTCCGAGCCGGGTGACGCCCTGGCCCGGCTCGCGGCCCGGCGCGCGATGCGGGTCCGGGTGCTGGGCGCGGGCCGGGTCGGGGTGGCGCTGGCGGCGCTGCTGTCCGGCGCGGGCGTCGGCGACGTCGATGTGCGCGACATCGGCAAGGTCGAGCCGTGGGACGTGGCCCCGGGCGGTCTGCCGGTCGAGTCGGTGGGAGAGCACCGGGCGGACGCGGCCCGCCGCGCGGTGCGCCGGGCGGCACCTGACCGGCCCCCGCGCCACGGCCCCGGACCAGCGGGGCAGGCATCCGACCCGGGACTGTCCCTGGTGATCCTCGCCCCGCGCGAAGACGTGGCCGTCCATGCCCCGGCCCCGGAGTCCGTCCGGTCTTTCCTCGCCTCCGGTACGCCGCATCTGTACGCGGGCGTCGTCGAGGCCACCGGTGTGGTCGGCCCGCTGGTCCTGCCCGGCGAGACCGGCTGCGCGGGCTGTCTCCAGGAGACCCGCACGGACCGCGACCCCACCTGGCCCCGGCTGGTGACGCAGTGGCGTTCCGGCAGGCAGCGCCAGGTGCGCCCCTGTGATCTGACCCTGGCCACGACGGTCGCCGGGCTGGCCGCGGCCCACGCGCTGGCCTTCCTGGACGGCGCGGTGCCGTCGAGCGCGGGCGCCCGCTGGGAGGTGTCGCTGCCCGTTCTCCAGTGGCACGCGCGACCGGTCCGGCCGCATCCCGCCTGCCCCTGCGGTGCCGCGGAGAAAGGTAAGACGGAACACACCTCTGAGGAAGGGCCGCAGCACGAGACAATGGCGGTGCAACGGTCGTCGAAGCCGTCATGCCGTACCCCCGGCGCGGCGCGGCCGTCCGGCACTTGGAGGGCGCATGTCTGATCTTCCCCGGAAGGCGGTCACCCGGACCGCCAAGCTCGCAGCGCTCCCGCTCGGTTTCGCCGGACGGGCCACCTGGGGCCTGGGCAAGCGGATCGTGGGCGAATCGGCGGAGATCGTCGGCCGTGAGCTACAGCAGCGGACGGCGGAGCAGCTGTTCAAGGTGCTCGGCGAGCTGAAGGGCGGCGCGATGAAGTTCGGGCAGGCGCTGTCCGTCTTCGAGTCCGCCCTGCCCGAGGAGATCGCGGGACCCTACCGGGCGGCGCTGACCAAGCTCCAGGAGGCGGCGCCCCCGATGCCGACCCGCACGGTGCACGCCGTGCTCGGCGAGCGGCTCGGCGACGACTGGCGGGAGCTGTTCCTGGAGTTCGAGGAGAAGCCCGCCGCGGCGGCCTCGATCGGCCAGGTGCACCGAGGCGTGTGGCACGACGGGCGTGAGGTCGCGATCAAGGTCCAGTACCCGGGCGCAGGCGAGGCCCTCCTGTCCGATCTGAACCAATTGAGCCGCTTTTCCCGTCTCTTGGGCCCGCTCATCCCCGGCATGGACATCAAGCCGCTGATCACGGAGCTGCGCGACCGGGTCTCCGAGGAGCTGGACTACGCCCTGGAGGCCCAGGCCCAGCGGGCACACGCGGAGGAGTTCGCCGACGACCCGGATGTCGTCGTCCCGGCCGTGGTCCACCAGTGCGACCAGGTGCTGATCACCGAGTGGATCGACGGCATCCCGCTGTCGGAGATCATCTCGGACGGCACCGAGGAGCAGCGCGACCGCGCCGGGCAGCTTCTGGCCCGTTTCCTGTTCTCCGGCCCGGCCCGCACGGGCCTGCTGCACGCCGACCCGCACCCCGGCAACTTCCGGCTGCTGCCCGGCGGCCCGGCCGGCGACGACGACTGGCGCCTGGGCGTCCTGGACTTCGGCACGGTCGACCGGCTCCCCGGCGGCCTGCCCACCCCGATCGGCACCAGCCTGCGCCTGACGCTGGACGGCGAGGCGGAGGCGGTCTACGAGCTGCTCCGCACGGAGGGTTTCGTCAAGGAGTCGATAGAGCTGGACCCCGACGCCGTCCTGGACTACCTCCTTCCGATCATCGAGCCGGCTCTGGTGGAGTCGTTCACCTTCACCCGCGGCTGGATGCGCAGCCAGGCCGCCCGTATCGGCGACGTCCGCTCCCCCGCCTACCAGCTCGGCAAGCAGCTCAATCTGCCCCCGGCCTATCTCCTGATACACCGCGTCACCCTCAGCACCATCGGCGTCCTGTGCCAGCTCGGCGCGACGGTCCGGCTGCGGGAGGAACTGGAGGAGTGGCTGCCCGGGTTCGCCCTGGAAGAGGAACCGGCCGATGAGCCGGAAGGCGAACCGGAGGACGGGCCGGAGGGCGAACCGGCGGGCGAACTGGCGGACGTACGGGAGGACGGGCTGACGGAGGACGGGATGCCTGAGAACGGGCTGCTGAAGAACGGGCTCCTGAAGGACGGCTCGGCAGGCGAGGACCAGGAATCGCCGCCGCGGGCAGCGAAGGCGTAACTCTCGTCGGCCAGAGCCCGGGCCACCCCGTCCGGGCCGCCCTCGCCACCGCTCCCGGCATCACTGGTCATCCGGCGACGATGGCTCCGCATCCCGGGGGATGCCCGGACACAACGCACGGCGGGGGCCGGTCCGGTGGGGCGGGCCGGCCCCCGCGGGAAGCCTTCGCCTCCCGGTCCGGGAGGTCACCGCTTCGGGTGTGGGTGGATCACTGCATGACGGCGATGGCCAGCGCACGGCGGGCACGCATCGAGGCGCGCTCGGCCCGGCGCTGCATCCGGCGGGCAGCCACCAGGCTGATCGCCCGGCGCTCCTGCTCCGCGTCACGCAGACGGTCGTGCATATGCGCACGAGCCAGCGCTTCTGGGATGAGTTGCATCTCTCGGGTCCTGTTCTGGCGCGAGTCGTTCGCACCGGTGGTGGTGACGTCTTCGGTCGCCGAGCCGGTGGGCTCGTTGGCGGACGGCTTCATCGGGGCCTGCTTCTGGGGGTCGAGCGTGAGGGGGCGGTCGATCGTTCCTGCGGTGTTCATGCCGTGACCGGGTTCTTGCGCGGGCGGCCACGAGGCCGCTTCCGGGCGACGACGACACCCTGGACGAACAGCTCTCCACCCCAGACGCCCCAGGGCTCACGCCGCTCCTTGGCGCCGGCGAGGCAGGCCTCCATCAGCGGACAGGTGCGGCACAGGGACTTGGCGTACTCGACGTCCGCCGGGGACTCCGCGAAGAAGACCTCCGGGTCGTAGGAACGGCAGGGGACGGGTACGCCCAGGTTCTCGATGGCGTCGTCGAGCGCGGTGAGCGCGGTGAGCGGGGTCAAGGTGGAGTCCTCCGTGAGGCCGGGCGGCGAGATCGTTTCGGAAGGCGGTACGGACGTGGCGTGCGCATCGAGTTGCACGGTTCGTCTTCCTCGTCTGGTCGGTCCGGCCCTGTTGGGCCGGTGGTCGGCTGGTACCGGGTTCTTTTCTTGTCCCGAGGCCCCTTCGGCCTGCTCTCCCCCGTTCAGGGAAAACAGAAGGGCCGCGGATCCCGGATGGGGTTCCGCGGCCCTGGAAGGTGCCGGCCTGATCGCCGATCAGGCTGGATCGCTCCAGGGTTCTGGCCCACGGAAGGCCCACATCAGGTGGTGCTGCGTCGTCAGCTTCCGGAATCCGGCACCGGTCGCCGTAAAGACATAGGCCAGCGCCTTAGCCTTTACTGCCGCTTCCAGTGCCTTGGTCGGTCGCTCATTGCGCTCCCGGACGGGGAGGCCCGCCAGAGACACGGGGGACGCCAGGCGTGCGGCAGGAATGCCGGACACACGGGTGCCCCGGTCCGAAGCGCCGAGCATGCACAGGGAGACGGCCGAGCGATCGGTCATTTTGACCGTGCTGCTGAAGCTGCTGGTGTTGATGGTGATCACTGGGCTCGCCTCCTCTCGGCGTATCGGGGGGTTGGGATGAACCAACCCGGTCGGATATGCAAGTAGAACACGGAATCAGTGCCTCCGAGAAGGCCGCTGTTCCGTGTGTAAGAACCTATGGGGATTGACGGGGCTTTCGCAAACTATTTTTTCGACGAGTTGGCATCGGCTGTGCCGTCCGCCGCCGCGGGGTCATGGCCTGCGCAGATGGCCAGCACATCGGCCCCGTAGCGGCGGAACTTGCGCATCCCCACGCCCGGGATCCGGGCCAGCTCCCGCTCGTCCTCGGGTCCGGCCTCGGCGATCGCGATCATCGTCTTGTCGGTGAGGACGCAGAACGCGGGCTGCCCGCTGCGCCCCGCCACGTCCGCCCGCCATGCCCGCAGCCGCTCGTAGAGCCCCTCGTCCATGTCGGACGGGCAGTCCTCGCAGCGCATCAGTTTCATCTCGCCGGCCTCGGTGAGGGTGCGTCCGCAGACCCGGCAGCGGGCGGGGGTGCGCTGGGTGCGTCTCGGGGGGGCCTCGGCGAGGCCGACGACCCCGCGCTCGACCCCGCCCGGACCGGCCGCCGCCGCGCGGGCCGCGCCCGCCGGGGAGCCGGGGCGCAGTCCGTCGAGGAAGCGGCTGACGCGGCGGGACGGCCGGTTGCCCGGTGAGCGGGCGAGGGCCCAGGAGACATGGAGCCGCTCGCGGGCCCGGGTGACACCGACATAGAGGAGGCGGCGCTCCTCCTCGATCTGCTCGTCGGTTCTGGCGTAGGTGATCGGCATCATGCCCTCGGCGACGCCGACCAGGAAGACGACATCCCACTCCAGGCCCTTGGCCGAGTGCAGCGAGGCGAGGGTGACGCCCTGCACGGTCGGGGCGTGCTGGGCGCCCGCCCGCTCGTCCAGCTCGGCCACCAGGTCGCCGAGGGTGGCGTCTGCTCTGGCGGCGGTGAAGTCCTGCGCGAGGTGCACCAGCGCGGCCAGCGACTCCCAGCGCTCTCGCACGGCTCCCGAGCCGGCCGGCGGCTGTGCGGTCCAGCCCTCGCCGGAGAGCACGGCACGGACCTGGGAAGGCAGGTCGACGGCCCCGTCGAGGGCGGAGTCATTGCCCCCGAAGCGGGCGGCGGCGCGCAGGTTCACGATCGCTCTGCGCACCTCGGGCCGGTCGAAGAACCGCTCGGCGCCGCGCAGCTGGTAGGGGATCCCGGCGTCGGCGAGGGCCTGCTCGTAGGTCTCGGACTGGGCGTTGGCGCGGAACAGGATGGCGATCTCGCTCGCCGGGACACCGGCGGTGAGCAGGGCGCGGATGCGCTGGGCGGCGCCCTCGGCCTCGGCGGGCTCGTCCGGGTACTCGGTGTGGACCGGCTCGGGTCCGGCGGCCCGCTGGGAGATCAGCTCCAGCCGGTGGTCGGCGGCCCGGCCGCTGGCCTGGGCGAGCAGCCCGTTGGCGAGATGGACGACCTGGGGGGTGGAGCGGTAGTCGCGGACCAGCTTGACGACGGTGGCACCGGGGTGGCGGACGCGGAAGTCGAGCAGATGGTCCGGGGTTGCTCCGGTGAACGAGTAGATCGTCTGGCTGGCGTCGCCGACCACGCACAGGTCGTCCCGCTCCCCCAGCCACAGATCGAGCAGGCGCTGCTGGAGCGGGCTGACGTCCTGGTACTCGTCGACCACGAAGTGCTGGTACTGGGCGCGGACCTGTTCGGCGATGTCGTGGCGGTCCTGGAGGATGCCGACGGTCAGCAGCAGCACGTCCTCGAAGTCGATGACCGCGCGGGCCCGCTTGAGGTCCTCGTAGGCGGCGTACAGCTGGGCGATCTCGGCCGGGTCGCGGGGGATGTCGCGGCCGGCCTTCGCGGCTGCGAGCGCGTAGTCGGCGGGCACGGTCTGGGTGACCTTCGCCCATTCGATCTCACCGGTGACGTCCCGCAGCTCGCCCCGGTCCAGGCGCAGCCGGCAGGCCGCGGCGGCGTCGGTGACGAGCTGGATCTTGCGGTCGACGATCCGGGGCATGGCACCGCCGACGGCTTTCGGCCAGAAGTACTGGAGCTGGCGCAGGGCGGCCGAGTGGAACGTACGGGCCTGGACACCCTGGGCGCCGAGCTGGCGGAGCCGGCCTCGCATCTCCCCGGCCGCGCGGTTGGTGAAGGTGACGGCGAGCACGCTGGAGGGCTGGAGGATGCCCGCGCGCACTCCGTAGGCGATGCGGTGGGTGATGGCCCGCGTCTTGCCCGTACCGGCTCCGGCCAGGACGCACACCGGGCCGCGCAGGGTGGTGGCCACCTCGCGCTGCTCGGGGTCGAGCCCTTCGAGCACGGCGTCGGCCGTGTCCGGTACGCCCGGGAAGAGGGGGGAGTGCGTTGCTGCTGTCACACGGCCATGCTGCCAGGTCGCCGGAGACGGGTGAGCCGGTTGTCCACAGGCGGATTCATGCAGTCGTACTAATACGACCGGGTGTGGCGCTTCACGCTCGCCGGGGCGACCCGGGCGGGCGGAACCTCACGCGGGGCGCCCGTGACTGCCGACCGGCAGATCCGCACGCGGATACCCCCGGCGGGAATGGCTGCCGGTTCCGATACGTTCCCTGAGCGCGAGCACCCGTCCCCGGACCGCCGAAGGAGCGCGAGAGACAATGTCGGGCACTGTGACGATGTACAGCACCACGTGGTGCGGCTACTGCCGCCGGCTGAAGAGCCAGATGGACCGCGAGGGCATCGCGTACGACGAGATCAACATCGAGCAGGACCCGGAGTCCGCCGACTTCGTGGAGAAGGCCAACAACGGCAACCAGACCGTGCCCACGGTACGGATCGTCCCGGCCTCCGGCGGTGCCGAGGTGGTCATGACCAATCCGAGCCTGGCCCAGGTGAAGCAGGCCCTCGCGGCCTGAGACCCGTGTTCCTCGCCGCGCGGCGCGTCTGACGTCACGGCCCTTTCCGGTACGTACCGGAAGGGGCCGTCGGCGTTCGGCCGCAGGTCGTGACGGGGGCGCCGGTCAGGCCACGTTGCGGGTCGGCATCGGCTTTCCGTACCAGAGTTCGATCAGTCGGGCGGCGATGGAGATGCCGTACGGGGGCAGCACCTCGCCGGAGTCGAAGGCGGCGCGCAGTTCGTCGCGGGAGAACCAGCGGGCCTCGCCGATCTCGTCGCCGTCGACGGTGATCTCGGTGGAGGTGGCGCGGGCCAGGAAGCCCAGCATCAGGCTGGACGGGAACGGCCAGGGCTGGCTCGCGACGTACTCGACCTGGCCGACGGTGATGCCGGCCTCCTCGAACACCTCGCGGCGCACCGACTGCTCCACGGACTCGCCGGGCTCGACGAAACCGGCCAGCGTGGAGAAGCGGCCCTCGGGCCAGTGCACCTGGCGGCCGAGCAGGATGCGGTCGTCCTCGTCGGTGACCGCCATGATCACGGCGGGGTCGGTGCGCGGGTAGTGCTCGGCGCCGCACGCGGGGCAGCGGCGGATATGGCCGGCGGCGGCGATCACCGTGCGCTCGCCGCAGCGGGAGCAGAAGCGGTGGGTGCGCTGCCAGTTCTCCAGGCCGACCGCGTGCACCATGAGGCCCGCGTCGCGCGGGGCGAGCAGCAGCCCGGCCTCGCGCAGCCCCGCCGGGCGCGCGGACTGGTCGATACGGCCGGGAAGGGCGTCCTTCTGGAGGGCGAAATAGCTCACCCCGTCCTCGTCGATGCCCAGGAAGTAGCGGTGGGCCTCGGTGAGGGGGGCCTCGAAGGACGGGGTCATGACGAGTTCGGTGTGGCCCTTGGACGTCTCGTCGATCAGGACCTGGCCGCCGGACACCACGAAGCAGCGGGTCGTGGGGTGGCTCCACGCCGCGGCGAGCCAGCCCTCGTCGAGCCGGTGGTGCGCGGCGCGGTCGATGCCGGTGGGGGCGGTGAGCGAGATGGGTCGGTCGGCGGTGTGGTCGGTCCAGGTGGTCACGGGTGCTTCCAACTCCCCCAGGGCAACGGATCGTTTCGGCGGGCGGTTCGGCGGGACGTACGGCGGGAGATGTCGTCGTCCGTCGGGGCCCGGCCGTGCGGGGCGGTGCTTCCAGTGTGCCCCGCGCGGGCGGCCCGTCCGGACGGCGCCGGACGGTCAGGGCGCATGGCTCCAGTGCTCCGCGAGATCGCCCCACAGGTACGCCGTGGTCTCGACGCCCTTGAGCAGCAGGTCCAGCTCCACCTTCTCGTTCGGCGCGTGCCAGCCGTCGGACGGGACGGAGATGCCGAGGAAGAGCACCGGGGCGCCGAGCACCTCCTGGAGGTCCGCGGCCGGTCCTGAGCCGCCCTCGCGCGTGTAGCGCACGGGCTGCTCGAAGGCGCGGCCCATGGCGCGCGCCACGGACCCGAGCGCGGGGTGGTCGAGCGGGGTGAGACAGGGGCGGGTGGCGCCGCCGAAGACGATCTCGTGCCGGATCCCGGCCGGGAGCTGTTCGGCGGCCCAGCCGCGGACCGCCTTCTCGATGTGGCCGGGGTCCTGTCCGGCGACCAGCCGGAAGGAGAGCTTCACCATGGCCTCGGACGGGATGATCGTCTTGCTGCCGGGGCCCTGGTAGCCCCCGCCGATGCCGTTGACCTCGGCGGTCGGGCGGGCCCAGATCCGCTCCAGGGTGGTGTGCCCGGCCTCGCCGAGTGTGGCGTGCGACCTGGCCGTGCGCAGCCAGCCGGCCTCGTCGAAGGGCAGTTCCGCGAAGAGCGCCCGCTCGCGGTCGGTCAGCTCGGCGACACCGTCGTAGAAGCCGGGGATCGCCACGCGCGCGTGCTCGTCGTGCAGGGCCGCGACCAGGCGGGCGGCGGCGGTGGCCGGGTTGGGCACGGCACCGCCGAAGGAGCCGGAGTGGATGTCCTGGTCGGGTCCGTACAGCCGGATCTCGCACTCGGCCAGGCCCCGCATGCCGGTGCACACGGTCGGGGTGTCGGCGGACCACATGCCGGTGTCGGAGACGATCACCGCGTCCGCGGCGAGCCGCTCGGCCCGCTCCTCGACCAGCGCGCGGAAGTGCGGCGAACCGGACTCCTCCTCGCCCTCGACGAGCAGCTTCAGATGCACGGCCGGGGAGGTGCGGCCGGTCGCGGCCAGGTGGGCGCGGACGCCGAGTGTGTGGAAGAACACCTGGCCCTTGTCGTCGGCCGCCCCGCGCGCGTAGAGCCGGTTCTCCCGGACGACGGGCTCGAAGGGGTCGCTGTCCCAGCCGTCCTCGCGCGCTGCGGGCTGCACGTCGTGGTGACCGTAGACGAGGACCGTGGGTGCCGCGGGGTCGTCGCTGGGCCACTCCGCGTAGACGGCGGGGGCGCCCTGGGTCGGCCAGACCTCGGCCACCGGGAAGCCGGTCTCGGTCAGCTTGGCGGCGAGCCAGTCCGCGCTGCGCCGGACGTCCGCCGCGTGGTCGGGCTGGGCCGACACCGACGGGATGCGCAGCCACTCGCACAGCCCGTCGAGGAAGGCATCCCGGTGCCGGGCGATGTACGTACGGACGGCGCTGTCCGGGGTGTGGCTCATGGTCACGAGCCTATCGGCCCACAGTGACAACCCGTTCGTGCTGTTCGTCACCGGGCGGTCCGTCCCCGGGTGGTCCGTCTCCGGGCCGTCCGTCCCCGGGGTCCGTCAGCAGCAGCCGCTCCAGCGCGGCGCGGTCCGGCAGATCGTCGTGGCGTACGACCTCACCGGTGCGCACGTGCACGAAGGCGGCCGTCACCGACTCCGGCGGCACCCCCTGCCGCTCGGCCCAGGCGAGCCGGTACAGGGCGAGCTGGAGCGGATCGGCGTCCCGGCCCCGGCCCGTCTTCCAGTCGACGATCTCGTACGTCCGCGTCTCGCCGTCGTCCGTCCGGTAGACGGCGTCGATACGGCCCCGGATCACCCGGCCTGCGATGCCCAGCTGGAAGGACGCCTCGACGCGGTAGGGCGTGCGGTGGGCGTACTCGGTGCGTTCGAACGCCTCCTTGAGGGCCTCCAGGTCGCGTTCGTCGGCGATCTCGGCGTCGCCGCCGGGTAGTTCGTCCGGCCCCAGCATGGGCAGGGTCAGTTCCTCGAAGCGGGCCTCGACCCAGGCGTGGAAACGGGTGCCCCGGCGTGCGGCGGGCTGGGGCGCGCGGGGCATGGGGCGGGCCAGTTCCTGCGCGAAGCCCTCGGGGTCGGCGGCCATCCGCATCACCTGCGTGGCGGTGAGCGAGGCGGGCAGGGTCACTTCCGTGACGGCCTCCCGCGCGCGCAGCAGCTCCCCGGTGAGCGCGTCCAGGTCACGGTCCCAGGAGGCGATGGCGCGGGCTTCCTCGGGGGTGAGCGGCTCGGGCGTCGGGTGCGTGGATGTCCGGTGCGGGGGGGGCTGGTGCGCGGGTGTCTGGTGCGTGGACGTCCGGTGCGGGGGTGTCTGGTGGGGGACGGTAGGGCGACGGGGGTGTTCGTCGTGGGGTGTGGGGGCGTACGGCGGGTCGTCGTCGGGCGGGGGGTCGCCGTACGGGTGATCGTTGTAGGGGTGGCTGTCGTGCGGGTGGCTGCCGTAGGGGTCGTCGTCGGGTAGGGCGCCGTAGGGGCGCTCGGCGGGCGTGAGCCCGTCCTCGTCGGCGGGTTCTTCCCCGTAGGGCGGCTCCGGCGGCTCCTCCTCGTAGCCGGGTGGTTCCTCCTCGTACGGTGGCTCGTCCTCGGGTGCGGTGGGCCAGTCCGGGTCCTCGTACGTGCCGGGGTCGTGGACGGCCGCACGGTGGGCGGTCTCGCGGGCGGCTAGGGCGTCCAGGTGGGCGAGGACGGTCCTGGCGGCGGCGCGGCGGCGGGCGAGGGCGGTGTCGTCCAGGGGCAGCGGCCAGGCGTGGTCGGCGGTCCGCCGGCCCAGAGCGGGGTTCTCCTCGCCGTCCTCCGGTTCGCCGGCCCAGACCTCGATCTCGCCGTGTCCGGCGACGCAGTGGTCGTACAGGACTGTGAGAAAGCCGGAGGGGCCGCGGCGGCGCTTCTGGGTGGGGCCCCACCAGTGGCCGGAACCGAGCAGGAGGGAGCGGGGGCGGGTGAAGGTCACATAGCCGAGGCGGAGTTCCTCGGTGTGCTGGTGGTCCTTCATCGCCTCGTGGAACGCCTTCATCCCGCGCGCGTCCCAGGACCGGATGTCGGGGAGGGTGTCGGCGTCGCCGCGCAGTTCGTGCGGCACCACCTTGGCCTGGGCGGTCCACTTCTCGCGGCCCTGGGTGCTGGGGAAGGTGCCGGTGACCAGGCCGGGGACGGCGACGACATCCCATTCGAGGCCCTTGGACTTGTGCGCGGTGAGCACCTTGACGGTGTTCTCGCCGCCGGGCAGGGCGTTGTCGAGGCCCTTCTCGTACTGGGCCGCGGTGCGCAGGAAGCCCAGGAAGGCCAGGAGGGTGGCCGTGCCGTCGCCGGCGGCGAAGGACGCGGCGACGTCCAGGAAGTTGGAGAGGGTCTCGCGGCGGCGGGCGGCCAGCGCGTGCGGGGACGCGGAGAGTTCGACCTCCAGGCCGGTGACCGCGAGGACGCGGTGCAGGACGTCCATGAGCGGGTCGGCGAGCGAGCGGCGCAGGTCGCGCAGTTCGGTGGCGAGGCGGGCGAACCGCACGCGTGCCTCGGCCGAGAACGGCAGCGTGTCGTCGTCCCGGCCGCCGAGGAAGGTGTCCAGGGCGTCCGCGAGGGAGATCACCTCGGCCGGGTCGACGCCCTCGACGGCCTCGGCGAGCCTGCGGTCCAGGTCGTCGTCGCCCACGCGCGTGTGGGCGACGAGCAGCCGGGCGCGCCGCCCGAGGAGGGCGAGGTCGCGCGCGCCGATGCGCCAGCGCGGGCCGGTCAGCAGCCGGACCAGGGAGGCGTTGGCGCCGGGGTCCTGGAGGACCTCGCACACGGCGACCAGGTCGGCGACCTCGGGCAGGTGCAGCAGCCCGGACAGGCCGACCACCTCGACGGGGACGTCCCGGGCGACGAGCGCGCCCTGGATCTCGGCGAAGTCGGTCGCCGTGCGGCACAGGACGGCGATCTCGCCGGGGGCCGTGCCGGTGCGCACGAGGTGGGCGACCGAGTCGGCGAGCCAGTCGATCTCCTCGGCGTGGGTGGGCAGCAGGGCGCAGCGGACCTGTCCGTCGTGTTCGGCGCCGGGGGCCGGGCGCAGGGCCTCCACGCCCGCGTGCCGGGCGCGCAGCGGCTCGGCGAGGCCGTTGGCGAGGCCGAGGAGCCGGCCGCCGCTGCGGCGGTTCTCGCTGAGCGCCTGGCGGGTCGCGCGCCCGCCGTCCGCGCGGGCGAAGTGCTCGGGGAAGTCGTCCAGGTTGGCGACGGAGGCGCCGCGCCAGCCGTAGATCGCCTGGCAGGGGTCGCCCACGGCGGTCACCGGGTGGCCGGTGCCGCCGCCGAAGAGCCCCGCCAGCAGGACGCGTTGGGCGACCGAGGTGTCCTGGTACTCGTCGAGGAGCACCACGCGGAACTCCTCGCGCAGCAGCCGGCCCACCTCGGGGAGTTGAGCGAGCCGGGCGGCGAGGGCGATCTGGTCGCCGAAGTCGAGGAGGTCGCGTTCGCGCTTGGCCGTGCGGTAGCGCAGGACCAGTTCGGCGAGTTCACGCCGCGCGGCGGCCGTGTCGGGGACCTTGCGCAGGTCCGGGTTGGTGAGCTTGGCGCCCTGGACGGCGAGCAGGAGTTCGGCGTCCCACGCGCGCAGGCTCTCCGGCCGGACGAGGTGCTCGGCCAGTTCGGCGTCCAGCGCGAGGAGGTCGCTGACCAGGTCGGGGAAGGAGCGGGTGAGCGCCGGGTAGAGCCCCGGGGCCTCGCGCAGGACGCGCGCGGCCAGCTGGAAGCGGGTGGCGTCGGCGAGGAGGCGGGAGGAGGGCTCCAGGCCGATGCGCAGTCCGTGGTCGGTCAGCAGCCGTCCCGCGAAGGCGTGGTACGTGGAGATCACCGGCTCGCCCGGCGGGTGGTCCGGGTCGATGACGTCGGGGTCGGTCACGCCCGCCCTGACCAGTGCCTTGCGGACCCGCTCGGCGAGTTCGCCGGCTGCCTTGTTGGTGAAGGTGAGGCCGAGCACCTGTTCGGGGGCGACCTGGCCGGTGCCGACCAGCCACACCACGCGGGCCGCCATCACCGTCGTCTTGCCGGAGCCCGCTCCGGCCACGATCACCTGCGGGGCGGGCGGCGCGACGATGCAGGCCGTCTGCTCCGGGGTGAACGGAATCCCGAGAAGCTCCTTGAGCTGCTCGGGGTCGGTGAGGTGTGCGGGCATGTCGGAGAGGCTATCGGCGGGCACTGACAACGGGTTGCGCAGGCGGCGGGGGCGGGTGGGCACGGGGGGTGCCAGGGCGGGCGGGAGGGTGAGGGGGCATAGGTGTGCGAGGGGGTGGGCGCGGGTGTGCCCCAGGCGTCGGGAGGGCGAGTGGGCGCGCGTGTACCTAGGCGGCGGGAGAGCAGGGGGCATGGGTGCGCCCCGGGCGGCGGGAGAGCACAGGGCACGGATGGTGCCGTAGGTCACGTCACTCCACGACGTGGCGGCCCTCGGGGCGGGCGCTGCACGAGGCGCGGAACGCGCAGTGCGTGCACTGCTGGCCGGTGGTCGGGGTGAACCGTTCGTCGAGGACCTTGCCCGCGGCGGTGGCGAGCAACTCGCCGACCCAGTCGCCGTCCAGGGGCTTCTGGGCCTGCACCTTGGGCAGTGTTTCGCCGCCGTCCCGCACGGCGGCGCCCTGCCGGAGCTGGACGAGTTCGGCGCCGCCCGGCTCGGGGCGTACGCCGTCGAACGCCTCGTCGACGGCGCCTTCGCGGACCGCGAGCTGGTAGACGGCGAGCTGCGGGTGGCGCGCGACCTCGGCCGACGTGGGCGCCTGCTTGCCGGTCTTGAAGTCGACGACATAGGCGCGGCCGTCGCCGTCGGCCTCCACGCGGTCCATCTGGCCGCGGATGCGCACCTTGTACTCACCGGCTTCGAGGGTGATGTCGAAGTCGTGCTCGCTCGCCACGGGGGTGCGGCCCGCGCGGTCCAGCACATGCCATTGCAGAAAGCGTTCGAGGGCGACGCGCGCGTTGTCCTTCTCCTGGGCGGACTTCCACGGCGCGTCGAAGGCGAGCGCGTTCCACACCGAGTCGAGGCGTTCCATCAGCACGGGCAGATCGGCCGGGGAGTGCCCGGAGGCGACCTCGTCGGCCAGGACGTGCACGACGTTGCCGAAGCCCTGGGCGGCCGTCGCGGGCGCGTCGGCCTTCACCTCGCGGCCCAGGAACCATTGCAGCGCGCAGGTGTTGGCGAGCTGGTCCAGGGCGCTGCCGGAGAGCACCACGGGCTGGTCCCGGTCGCGCAGCGGCACCGTGGCGGCGGTCGGCTCGAACAGGCCCCACCAGCGGTCGGGGTGCGCGGCGGGCACCAGTGGGCGACCGTCCTCGTCGGCGAGGGCGGCGAGCCGGGCCAGCCTGCGGGCGGCGGCCGCCCGCAGCGCCTCCGAGGCGCGCGGGTCGACGGTGGTGGCACGCAACTCGGCGACCAGCGCGGCGACCGCCAGGGGGCGGCGGGGGCGCCCGGTGACGTCCCGGGGTTCGACGCCGAGTTCGGTGAGGAAGCGGGAGGGCTGGTCACCGTCGTCGGCGGGAGCCTTCACGGCGGTGACGACGAGCCGTTCCCTCGCGCGCGTGGCGGCGACGTAGAACAGACGGCGTTCCTCGGCGAGCAGCGCGCCCGGTGTGAGGGGTTCGGCGAGTCCGTCGCGGCCGATCCGGTCGGCCTCCAGCAGCGAGCCGCGGCGGCGCAGATCCGGCCACAGGCCCTCCTGCACGCCCGCGACGACGACCAGGCGCCATTCCAGGCCCTTGGAGCGGTGCGCGGTCATCAGGCGGACGGCGTCGGGGCGCACGGCCCGCCGGGTGAGTGTGTCGGCGGCGATGTCCTCGGCGTCGACCTCCTCCAGGAAGTTCAGCGCGCCCCGGCCTCCGATGCGCTCCTCCGCGCGGGCGGCGGTCGCGAACAGCGCGCACACGGCGTCCAGGTCACGGTCGGCGTTGCGGCCGGCCGCGCCCCCGCGCCGGGCGGCCCCCTCCAGTCGCGCGGGCCATGGTGTGCCCGCCCACAACAGCCACAGCGCCTCTTCGGCCGTACCGCCGCGCGCGAGGCACTCACGGGCCGAACGCAGCAGTCCGCCGAGCCGCTGGGCGCCGCGCGCGTAGGCGGGGTCGTGCACGGCCAGCCGCTCCGGCTCGGCGAGCGCCCGCGCGAGCAGTTCGTCCGACGGCGGCGGCAGCGCCGTGCCCCCGGCCCGCTCCTCGTCGCGCAGGGCCCGCCCCAGGCGGCGCAGATCGGCGGCGTCCATACCGGCGAGGGGGGAGGTGAGCAGGGTGAGGGCGGTCTCGGTGTCGAGCCAGCAGGGCTCGCCCGCGCTCACCCGGCCGCCACGACCGGCCGCCTCCTTTGCGGGCGCCTCGTCGCCGCGGCCGGTCGCCTCCGCCGCTGGCACCTCAACACTGCCGCCCGTCGCCTCCCCCGCAGGCGCCCCGTCACTGCGGCCCGCCTCCTCCGCCGCAGACACCCCGTCCCGGCGGCCCGTCGCCTCCGCTCCAGGCACCTCGTCGCCACGGCCCGCCGCTTCCCTCCCAAGCACCTCGTCGCCGCGCCCAGTCGCCTCCCCCGCAGGCGCCCCGTCGCCGCGCCCGGCCGTCTCCCCGGCAGGCACCCCGTCGCCACGGCCCGTCGCCTCCACCACAGGCACCCCGTCCCTGCGGCCCACCGCCTCCCCTCCAGGCAGCTCAAGGCCATGCCCAGCCGTCTCCCCCGCAGGCACCCCATCCCCCCGGCCCACCGCCTCCCCTCCAGGGGCCCCACCGCTATGCCCCGTCGCCTCCGCCATGGCCACCGCGCGGAGTGCCGTCAGCAGGGGGGCCACCGAGGGTTCGTGGCGCAGGGGTGCGTCGTCGCCGTCGATGTCGAGCGGGACGCCAGCGGCGGTGAGGGCGCGGCGCAGGCTCGGGATGGTGCGGGATCCGGCGCGCACCAGGACGGCCATCTCGCGCCAGGGCACGCCGTCCTCCAGGTGGGCCCGGCGCAGGATGTCGGCGATGTTGTCCAGCTCGGTGCCCGCCGTCGGGTAGGTGAAGACCTCGACCCGGCCGCCCTCGCGCGCGGGGGCGAGTTCGCGTTGGGCGCGCACCTTGTCGGCGGGGAGCCGGGTCAGTGGCATGCGGCGGGTCAGCAGCCGGGTGGCGTCCAGCAGGGCGGCACCGGAGCGGCGGGACGTGCGCAGCACCTCGACGGGGGCCGGGCGGCCCGTCGCGCGGGGGAAGTCGCGCGGGAACTCCAGGATGCCGTTCACGTCGGCGCCCCGGAAGGCGTAGATCGACTGGTCGGGGTCGCCGAAGGCGACCAGGGTGCGTCCGCCGCCGGCCAGCGCGTGCAGCAGCCGTACCTGGGCCGCGTCGGTGTCCTGGTACTCGTCGACATAGACGGCGTCGTACCGGGCGGCCAGCCGCTCGGCGACCTCCGCGCGGTGGGCGAGGAGCACCGCGCGGTGCACGAGTTCGGCGTAGTCGAGGACGCCCTGGAGGTCGAGCACGTCGAGGTACTCGGCGAGGAAGGCGGCTCCGGCCCGCCAGTCGGAGCGCCCGATCCGGCGGGCGAAAACGTCCAGGGCCTCGGGCCCGAGGCCCAGTTCGCGGGTCCGGGCGAACACCGCGCGGACCTCGTCGGCGAAGCCGCGCGTGGTGAGACAGGCGCGCAGTTCGTCGGGCCAGCGCAGATGGGCGAGACCGGCCCGCTCCAGGTCGGCCTGGCCCGCGAGCAGCCCACGGACGGTGACGTCCTGCTCGGGGCCGGACAGCAGCCGCAGGGGCTCGGCGAACAGAGCGCTGTCCTGGTGCGCGCGGACCAGCGCGTAGCAGTACGAGTGGAAGGTCGTCGCCCGGGGCGCGTGGGCCGCTCCCATGCGCAGCGCCATACGGTCGCGCAGTTCGACGGCCGCCTTGCGGCTGAAGGTCAGGACGAGGATCCGCTCGGGGTCGGTCCCGCGCGCGATGCGGGCCGCGACGGACTCCACCAGTGTGGTGGTCTTTCCGGTACCCGGACCTGCGAGAACGAGCAGCGGGCCGCTCTCGTGGGCAACCACCGCGCGCTGTTCGGCGTCCAGACGAGGGGGATCCGGCAGGGCCGGTGGAGTACGCACCAGCCGGTAAGCGCCACGGTTCCCCCGCCGCACCTGGAGGTGCGGCGGGCGCCTGGTGGAGGAAGAGGAGCTCACGTGGTTCGCCGGTCCTGGTGGTCGTGCTCGGGTCTGTCCCGGGCGGCGG
The DNA here is from genome assembly GCF_042790455.1 of Streptomyces sp. NPDC056734. Classification (NCBI taxonomy): domain Bacteria; kingdom Bacillati; phylum Actinomycetota; class Actinomycetes; order Kitasatosporales; family Streptomycetaceae; genus Streptomyces; species Streptomyces sp. NPDC056734. Next base: position 23,959 of record NZ_JBHTZD010000020.1, on the reverse strand, counting down.
TGTGCGCCCTCCCGGAGCGGATGTCGGGGGACGGTCTCCGTCAGGTGTCGAGGACGGTGACCGAGGGGTGAACGGGACGGGTGCAGGTGACGCTACGCCGCCGAGGACAGCGGAAGACGGACTTCCGCTTCTTCCCGTGCGACCCGTACGTCACGCGCGCCCCGCGCCTCACGAACGTACGTCATGTCACGGAAGTGACCAATATCGCTCGTACGGATCACGTGCCCTCCATGGCGGCCTCGAATGGCGGAAGCTGTCAGGTGTGAGCCTGACCGTGTTCGCCGCCGTCCCAGCGCGCCCGTCTCATATCGATACGGGGCAGATGGCCTTCGGCGGCCCGGCTCGCCTCCTTGAGCGGCGTGCCCTCGGTTCTGTACCGGTCCAGCGCCCGCAGTTCATGTCCGGGCAGCAGGACGCCGTCCGCGCGGACGACCCGCCACCACGGCACCGCGGCGCCGTACAGGGCCATCACCCGGCCGACCTGACGGGGCCCGCCCTCCTGGAGCCACTCCGCGACATCGCCGTACGTCATGACATGGCCCGGCGGGATCAGTTCGGCGACCTCAAGGACCCGATCTGCGTATTCCGGATATTCCGGGTGTTCCGGCGGCGCGTCCCCGTGCTCCGCGCGCGCCTCCCCCGGCAAGCTCTCCTCGCTCATTCGCCCCATCCTGCCCCACCGCACCGACAGTGCGGCGGGCTCGGGCGGTGTGCGGCCCTCGCTCCCCGGCAACGCTTCCGGCACCGTTTCCGGCAAACTGCGCCGCCCCGCATTTGCACCCTGATGCCCCCGTGTGTCGGTGCGGCATGCCACCATCGTGCGGGCGGTGACCGGTGATACGAGACCAAGAAGGGTCGATGAAGCAGCAGGGTGTGCACCCCGAGGACGCGGAGGGTACCTCTGAGGCCGCGTCGCGCCCGGACACCGCCGATGCGGACGCGAAGACCCGCAGCGGGAACGCGAAAACCGGCGCCCGCGCGGAGCACGATCCCGACGGCCGCGCCGACCCCGATCCCCATGGCCAGGACGACCACACTCCCCGTGGCCACGACAACCCTGCGCCCGACGGACCCGGCGACGGCGGATCCAGCGACGGCGGATCCGACGGACCCAGCGACCCCACCAGTCCCGGAGACCCCGGCGATCCCGGCGACCGCGACCCCCCCGATGACGGCACAGGCCCCCCCGACGGCCCCGGCGACCACCACCCCGGCGGCGGCCCCGCGGCCCACGACCCCGACGACCCCCACGCGGATGAGGTGCAGGGCGACGAACCGCTCCTCCCCGCGCGCGTGCACCGCCCTTCCGACCTCATGCGCCTGCTGGTCGGTGTGCTCGGGGTCGTCGTCCTGCTGGCGATCTCGGCCTTCGCGCACGGCACCACGTCCGGCCTGGAACAGGACATCAGCAAGGGCACCGGACAGGCCCCCGATCTGCTGATCAAGATCGCGGGACTGGCGTCCAGCATCGCGATCCTGCTGGTGCCGGTCGCCTTCGCGATCGAACGGCTGATCAAACGCGACGGTCTGCGCATCGCCGACGGTGTGCTCGCCGCGGTCCTCGCGCACGGCGTGACCCTGGCCACCGATCTGTGGGTCGCCCAGGCGGCTCCCGAATCGATCCAGCAGGCGCTCACCCAGCCCTCCCCGGGCAACGTCAGCGTGCTCACCGACCCGGTGCACGGCTATCTCGCGCCGGTGATCGCCTACATGACCGCCGTCGGCATGTCGCGCCGACCACGCTGGCGCGCGGTGCTGTGGATCGTGCTGCTGCTCGACGCGTTCTCCATGCTGGTCACCGGCTACACGACACCCTTCTCGATCATCCTGACGGTGCTGATCGGCTGGAGCGTGGCCTACGGCACGCTCTACGCGGTCGGCTCGCCCAACGTCCGGCCCACCGGCCGCACACTCATGGCGGGCCTCAGGACGGTCGGCTTCCGCCCGGTGAGCGCCGCGCGGGAGGACTTCGCGGAGAACACCGACAACGGCGACCGCGGCCGGCGCTATTTCGTCACCCTGGAGGACGGCCGGCCACTGGACGTCACGGTCGTGGACCGCGAGCAGCAGGCGCAGGGCTTCTACTACCGGGTGTGGCGCAATCTGACGCTGCGCGGCTTCGCCACCCGCCGCAGCCTCCAGTCACTGCGCCAGGCGCTGGAGCAGGAGGCGCTGCTGGCGTACGCGGCGATCGCCGCCGGGGCCAACGCGCCGAAGCTGATCGCGACGTCCGAGCTGGGCCCCGACGCCGTGATGCTGGTGTACGAGCACACGGGCGGGCGTTCCCTGGACGCGCTGGCGGACGACGAGATCACCGACGATCTGCTGCGCAACACCTGGCACCAGGTGCGCGCGTTGCAGTCGCGGCGGATCGCCCATCGCAGGCTGGCCGGTGACGCGATCCTGGTGGATCGCTCCGGCAAGGTGATCCTGACCGATCTGCGCGGCGGGGAGATCGCGGCCGGAGATCTGCTGCTGCGGATGGACATCGCCCAGCTGGTGACCACCCTCGCGCTGCGGGTGGGCGCCGAGCGTGCGGTGGCCTCCGCGCTGAGCGTGCTCGGGCCCGACACGGTGGCCGACTGTCTGCCGATGCTCCAGCCGATCGGCCTGACCCGCACCACGCGCACGACGCTGCGCCGGCTGGCACGGGAGCGGGGCGAGCGGGAGCGCGAGGCGGTCCTGGAGGCGTCCCGGCAGGCGAAGCTCGCCCGCGCGGAGGCCGCCGGGGGCGACTTCGCGGCCGCGCTCGAAAAGCCCGGCAAGAAGGCCGTACGCGCGCAGTCACGGGCCGAGAAGCGGGCCATGGACGAAGCCATGGACGAGGCCCGCGAGGAGGATCCGCTCACCCAGATCCGGCACGAGGTGCTGAAGATCAGGCCGCAGGCACCGGTGGAGCCGGCCCGCCTCGAACGGGTCCGGCCGCGCACCCTGATCAGCATCCTCGCGGGTGCCATCGGCGCGTACTTCCTGCTGACGCAGCTCACCCACATCGAGTTCGGGACCCTGGTCGCCAACGCCGAGTGGGGCTGGGTCATCGCGGCGGCGCTGTTCTCGGCGGTGAGCTATGTGGCCGCTGCGATGAGCCTGCTGGGGTTCGTACCGGAGCGGGTGCCGTTCGTGCGGACCGTGGCGGCGCAGGTCGCCGGGTCGTTCGTGAAGATCGTGGCGCCCGCCGCGGTGGGCGGGGTCGCGCTCAACACCCGGTTCCTGCAACGCCAGGGCGTGCGCCCGGGGCTCGCCGTGGCGAGTGTCGGCGCGTCGCAGCTGTTCGGCCTGGGCTGCCACATCCTGATGCTGCTGGCCTTCGGCTATCTCACCGGCATCGAGAAGACGCCGTCGCTGTCGCCGTCCCGGACGGTCATCGCGGGTCTGCTGACCGTGGCGGTCCTGGTGCTGGTGGTGACGTCGGTGCCCTTCCTGCGGAAATTCGTCGCCACGCGCGTGCGGTCGCTGTTCGCGGGTGTCGTGCCGCGCATGCTGGACGTGCTCCAGCGCCCGCAGAAGCTGGTCACCGGCATCGGCGGCATGCTGCTGCTGACGGCCTGCTTCGTGATGTGCCTGGACGCCTCCATCCGGGCCTTCGGCAACGAGTCCACCTCGATCAGCCTCGCCAGCGTCGCAGTCGTCTTCCTCGCGGGCAACGCGCTGGGTTCCGCGGCGCCCACCCCGGGCGGCGTGGGCGCGGTGGAGGCCACCTTGACGGTCGGCCTGATCGCCGTCGGCCTGCCCAGCGAGGTGGCCGCCCCCGCCGTCCTGATGTTCCGCCTGCTCACACTCTGGCTCCCGGTGCTGCCGGGGTGGCTGGCGTTCAACCATCTGTCGCGCAAGGGAGCGCTGTAGGCCCTCCACGGGTCGGGCGTACGAACCGCGGGGCACCACCGCCGTACCTCTTACGGCCCGCGCCCCGAGCGCGTTGTGCGGCCCGACCGCAGGATGGGTTCATGCCGAAACGATCCTTTCTGCGTGCCGCCGCCCTGACCGCCACCGCCGTGCTGCTCGGCTCCGCCACCGCGGGCTGTGGCGGTGACGCTCCCCTGGGCGTGGATCTGACGGCGCAGCGGCTCAGCTGGAAGGACTGCCCGGCGCCGTCCCAGGCGGAGGGCGGCGGGGAGGCGCCGTCACCGCTGCCGGACGGCACCGCGTGGCAGTGCGCCACCATGCAGGCGCCACTCGACTGGGACCACCCCCAGGGCGAGATGCTCGGGATCGCCCTGATCCGGGCGAAGACCAGTGGCACGGCGGACCAGCGGATCGGTTCGCTGATCTTCAACTTCGGCGGTCCCGGCGGTTCGGGCGTCACCACGCTGCCCGCCTTCGGCAGCTCGTACGACACCCTGCGCACCCGCTACGACCTGGTCAGCTTCGATCCGCGCGGGGTGGGCCGCAGCGACGGGGTGCGCTGCGAGAACGACCAGCAACTGGACGCGTACTTCCAGCAGGACGCGACCCCCGACGACAGCGCCGAGCGCGCCACCTACCTCGCCAACGTCAAGGGCTTCAACGCCGCCTGTGAGAAGAACTCCAAGACGATCCTGCCGCATGTGCGCACCACGGACGCCGCCCGCGATCTGGATCTGATGCGGCAGGTTCTCGGCGACGACAAGCTGTACTACTTCGGGATCTCGTACGGCACCGAACTCGGCGGGGTCTACGCCCATCTGTTCCCCAAGAAGGTGGGCCGGGCCGTCTTCGACGCGGTCGTCGACCCGACGCAGAACTCCGAGCAGGGCTCGCTGGGACAGGCCAAGGGTTTCCAGCGCGCGCTGGACAACTTCGCCGAGAACTGTGTCTCGCAGACCGAGGACTGCCCGATCGGGGACAGCGCGCAGGACGTGAAGAACCGGATCGCCAAACTGCTCAAAGATCTCGACCGCAAGCCGATCCCGGGCATCTTCCCGCGTGAGCTGACCCAGACCGCGGCGACCAGCGGCATCGCACAGTCGCTGTACTCGCAGGACTTCTGGCAGTACCTCACCGAGGGCCTTGAACAGGCGTACGACGGTGACGGGCAGATCCTGATGCTGCTGTCCGACTCGATGAACGGGCGCAACCAGAACGGCGAGTACAGCAATCTCACCGCGGCCAACGTGTCCATCAACTGCGCCGACGACAAGCCCCGCTACGACGTGGCCTACGTGGAGCGGAAGCTGCCGGAGTTCCGGGCCGCCTCGCCGGTGTTCGGCGACTATCTCGCCTGGGGCATGATCAGCTGCACCGACTGGGCGGTGCCGGGCGCCGCCGACCACCCCGACGTCAGTGCCCCGGGAGCGGCCCCGATCCTGGTCGTGGGCAACACCGGCGACCCGGCGACGCCGTACGAGGGCGCCCGCAAGATGGTGACCGCGCTCGGCGACGGCGTCGGCGTGGAGCTGACGTACAAGGGCCAGGGGCACGGGGCCTACGACAGCAACAACCGGTGTGTGCGGACGGCGGTCGACGGCTATCTGCTCAACGGCCGGGTTCCGCCGGCCGGAACCGTCTGCGGCTGAGCACCGGCACTCCGGCCCTCCGCGGCGGCCGACCCCCACCACCTCAGAGAAGTCGCAGGTCAGAAGGTTATCCACAGGCTTCGACGGATTTTCCTCGCCCCGCCTACGATGGTCACACCGTTCGCCGTCGAAGCGCGGACGGCCTGCGAGGGGGAAGGTGCGATGACGCGTTTCGTACGGTGGTCCGCGCTCGGTGCGGCTGCCGCGCTGCTGGTGGCGGGGTGCAGCCCGGGTTCGTCGGACGAGGGGAAGGGCGGGGAGAGTTCGAGTGCGTCGGACGCGGCGCCGCCGTCCGGGTCCACACTGCCGTCGTCGCTGACCTCGCAGAAACCCGGCTGGGGCGAGTGTGATGGCACGGATGACTCCCCCGCACCGGGCGACGGCTGGGAGTGCGCCACGCTCAAGGTGCCCTTGGACTGGTCGAAGCCGTCGGGCGAGACGATCGGCCTGTCCCTGATCCGCTCCGAGGCCACGGGCGGCGACCGCATCGGCTCGCTGCTGTTCAACTTCGGCGGACCGGGCGGCTCGGGGGTGTCCACGATGCCGTCGTACGAGTCCGTGGTCTCCCGGCTGCACGAGCGCTACGACCTGGTGAGCTGGGACCCGCGCGGGGTCGGCGGCAGCGAGGGCGTGCGCTGCCGGGACAACGCGGAGATCCAGGCGGCGGAGCAGGTCGACGCCTCGCCGGACACGGCGGCCGAGGAGGAGGCGTTCCTGAAGGACGCCGCCGACTTCGGCGACGGATGCGAGGAGGCGGCCGGGCCGCTGCTGTCGCATGTCTCCACGACGGACACCGCGCGGGACATGGACCTGATGCGCCTGGTCCTGGGCGACACGAAGCTCCATTACCTGGGCTTCTCGTACGGCACGGAACTCGGCGGGGTCTACGCCCACCTGTTCCCCGAGAACGTGGGACGGCTGGTCCTGGACGCGGTGGTCGACCCGGCCGCGGACACCGTCGAGCACGCGAAGAACCAGACCCAGGGCTTCCAGCGCGCCCTCGAAAACTATCTGGAGTCCACCGGCGAGGACCCGGCGCAGGGCACGGCCAGGATCGCGGATCTGCTGGCGGGACTGGACGCGGAGCCGCTGCCCACGTCGGGCGACCGGGAGCTGACCCAGTCGCTCGCGGTCATCGGGATCGTGCTGCCGCTGTACAGCGAGTCCGGCTGGCCCAGCCTGACCGACGCGCTGGCCGCCGCCGAGGAGGGCGACGGATCCGGGCTGCTGGCGCTGGCCGACGCCTACAACGAGCGGGACGCCTCCGGCGGTTACGGCACGACGACCCACTCCCAGCGCGTCATATCGTGCCTGGACGACAAGCAGCGGCCGACCGTCGCGGAGACGAAGCAGCTGCTGCCGGAGTTCGAGGAGATCTCACCGGTCTTCGGGCCGTTCCTGGGCTGGGACACGGCCGGCTGGTGCCACGACTGGCCGGTGCCCGGTCAGTTCGACACCCCGGAGGTGAGCGCGCCGGGCGCGGCCCCGATCCTCGTGGTCGGCAACACCGGGGATCCGGCGACACCGGTGGAGGGGGCCCAGCGGATGGCCGACGAGCTGGGCGAGGGTGTCGGCGTGGTCCTCACCTGGGACGGCGAGGGGCATGGCGCCTACGGCAGTGGGAGCGACTGCGTGGACTCGGCGGTGAACGCGTATCTGCTGGACGGCGAGGTGCCCGACAACGGCACCCGCTGCTCATGACGACGGCGGGGGCCACCAGCACCCATGGCGCTCGTGGCCCCCGCCGTACGGAGTGCCGGACCGGCTCAGTAGACCGGCTTGTCCGGTTCGATCTGGTGGACCCAGCCGATGACGCCGCCGCCCACATGGACCGCGTCGGAGAAGCCCGCCGACTTCAGGACCGCGAGGACCTCCGCGCTGCGGACACCCGTCTTGCAGTGCAGGACGATCTTCTTGTCCTGCGGGAGGGCCGCCAGGGCGGTGCCCATCAGGAACTCGTTCTTCGGGATCAGCTTGGCGCCCGGGATGGAGACGATCTCGTACTCGTTGATCTCGCGGACGTCGATGATCTCGATGTTCTCGCCGTCGTCGATCCACTCCTTGAGCTGCTTGGGAGTGATCGTCGAACCGGCGGCGGCCTCCTGTGCCTCCTCGGAGACGACCCCGCAGAAGGCCTCGTAGTCGATCAGTTCGGTGACGGTCGGGTTCTCGCCGCAGACCGCGCAGTTCGGGTCCTTGCGGACCTTCACCTGGCGGTACTGCATCTCCAGGGCGTCGTAGATCATCAGCCGGCCGACCAGGGGCTCACCGATGCCGGTGAGGACCTTGATCGCCTCGGTGACCTGGATGGAGCCGATGGACGCGCACAGCACCCCGAGCACACCGCCCTCGGCGCAGGAGGGGACCATGCCGGGGGGCGGGGGCTCCGGGTACAGGCAGCGGTAGCAGGGGCCGTGCTCGGACCAGAAGACACTGGCCTGGCCGTCGAAGCGGTAGATCGAGCCCCATACGTACGGCTTGTTCAGCAGCACGCACGCGTCGTTGACCAGGTAGCGGGTCGCGAAGTTGTCGGTGCCGTCGACGATCAGGTCGTACTGGCTGAAGATCTCCATCACATTGTCGGCTTCCAGCCGCTCCTGGTGAAGGATCACGTCCACGTACGGATTGATGCCCTTGACGCTGTCACGGGCGGACTCGGCCTTGGAGCGGCCGATGTCGGCCTGGCTGTGGATGATCTGCCGCTGGAGGTTCGACTCGTCGACCTCGTCGAACTCCACGATGCCGAGCGTGCCGACGCCCGCCGCGGCGAGGTACATCAGCGCCGGCGAGCCCAGGCCGCCGGCGCCCACACAGAGCACCTTGGCGTTCTTCAGCCGCTTCTGCCCGTCCATCCCGACGTCGGGGATGATCAGGTGGCGGGAGTACCTGCGGACCTCGTCTACGGTGAGCTCGGCGGCGGGCTCGACCAGGGGTGGCAGCGACACGGGGACTCCGTTGGTCGGTCTATCACTACGATTGTTCTCCCCGTAACAGTGCCACGGCCTTTTTCATTCCGAGACACATGGTCCAAGGCGCGAGACAATCTCGTCCCAGTAGCCGGGCATGGCCGTCCAGGGGTCCTCGGCGCCTCCCGGATCGCCGCGGACGGCGCGGTCGGTGAGCCAGATCGTGGCCGCGCCCTGCCAGCGGGCGATCCGCAGCGCCTCGTCGAGATGCCCGCCCGGCACGCCGTGCACGAAGTGGCAGAACTTCTCCGGTGGATAGCCCGCGGTCCACTCGGGCACCTGCGACCAGCGGTAGTCGCTCCAAGGGCCGGAGAAGGTGACCAACTGGTCGGCGTTCTCGGCGTAGCCGGGGTGCGGATGGGTGCCGTGGCCGAGGACGACATGGGGTTCGCGGTCGCTGATCGCGCGAAGGGTGGTGACCGTGCGGCGGATCTCGGGGAGCGTGTCGCGGTCGGCCGGGCAGCGGTCGAGGAGGAAACCGTCGGCGAGGTACCAGTCGAGATAGCGGTGGGCGTCGGAGATCATCTCGCCGAAGCCTCGGGTGCCGTAGCCGGAGTCGATGCGGCCGAGGACCCGGACGCCGGCGTTGCGCAGCCGGCCCGCCGCCTCCAGGCAGTGCGGGTCGGGGCGGTCGCCGGGACCGTCGGCGACATCGAGGACGACCCAGTGCAGCGGGGTGCCGGGGTGGGTGAGCGCGGCCCACTCGGCGCGGGCGACCAGGGGGTGCGCGTAGCCGGGGACACCGAAGCCGGTGCCGAGACCGGTGTGGGGGACGCTTCGGCTGGTCGAGGACCTCGGGGCGATCGGGGTGCTCGGGGTGATGCTGGTCAGATGCGACACGCGGCCTCCATCCAGATGTCGGCGAGGGATTCTTCGAGGTGGATCCGGGGCCGCCAGCCGAGCCGGTCGCGGGCGGTGCGCACATCGGCCTGCTGCCAGCTGCCGCAGCCGTCCGGGTACGGGTACGCGACGGGGGCGATGTGGTCGGAGTCGCCGCGCGGGTGGCCGATGGTCCCGCGCAGCGGCGGGCCGGGCGGGCCGTCGAGTTCGTGCAGGGCACCGCCGTAGCCGGCGACCCGGGCGAGGGTGGCGGCGGCGTCGCGCAGCCGCACGGCACGGCCGGAGCCGATGTTGATCACGCCCTGGGCGGCCGAGAGGGAGGCGGCGTGCACCGCGCGGGCCACGTCCCGTACGTCGATGAAGTCGCGCTGGGCGCCGAGGCCGCCGAGCTTGAGTTCGCCGTCGCCGGACTGCATCGCGCGGCGCATCGCCTCGGCGAGCCGGCCGAGCGGGGAGCCCGCCGGGGTGCCGGGTCCGGCCGGGGAGAAGACCCGGAGCACGACGGCGTCGAGGCCGGAGCCGAGGACGAGTTCGGTGGCGGCGAGCTTGCTGACGCCGTAGGGACCGCCCGGTCGTGGGACGGCGTCCTCGGCGGTGGAGGAGCCGGGCTGGCTGGGGCCGTACTCGGCGGCGCAGCCGATCTGCACCAGGCGGGCACCGCAGCCGCTGCGGCGCAGGGCCTCACAGACGGTGGCGACGGCGACGGTGTTGTGCCGGGTGAGGTCGCGGGCGCCGCCGCGGGTGGTGCCGGCGCAGTTGATGACGACGCCGGGGTGGACCGCGTCGAGGAACCGGGTGAGCGCGCCGGGGCTGCCGGACGCGAGGTCGAACCGGACGTCGGCGTCGTCGCCACGGCCGAGCGCGGTGAGCTGGACGGCCGGGTCGGCGAGCAGCCGGTCGGCCACGAAGCGGCCGATGTATCCGTTGGCTCCGATCAGCAGGACCCTCATCGGGCGGCTCCCGGGGTGTGCGCTCCGGTGGTGCCAGAGGCGCCGTCGGCCCCTGGGGCTCCGGTCGCGCCGGGTCGGGAGGTGGTCATCAGGTGCTCTCCTTCGAAGGGGTGGTACGGGGGCCTCCGGCGGGTTGCGGGGGGCCGGGTGCCCGGGGTGGGGCGGGCGGAGCGAGTAACGGGGCTGGTGTGCCGGGGGTTGGGGGTGGGTGACGCGGGTTGCCTGGGCGTGGGGGGCGGGCGCTGGTTGGTTTCGGTTTCCGGGGTGGGCGTCGGCCGGGGGACTCCGGCGGTCCTGCCCGTGCCAGGCGTGCAGTGTCCTGAGGCAACCACGGCCCGGCCTTGAGCCCGTCCCAGAGCCGGCGGGCCAAGCCCGGGCGGGGCGACGAGAGTCGCCGCCCCACGACCAGGTGGGTGGCCCCATGGCCGACAGGTGCTGTGCCGGGCGGGCAGGTTCGGCGGATACGACCCGTACCGGTCGAGCGCGTTCGGCCGAGTGGCCTCGTATCGGTCGGGCACGCCCGGCCAACTCGCCTGGCATCGGTCGAGCACGCCCGGCCGACAGGCCCCGTACCGGTCGGGCACACCCGGCCAACTCGCCTCGCACCGGTCGAACACGCCCAGCCGACCCGCCCGGTGCTGGTCGGGCACGCCTGGCGGACACGTCCCATAGCCGTCGGGCATGTGACGCCGAAACGCCCCATAGCCGTCCGGCACATATGTCGGGGTCACCACGGGGCCTCCGTGCCGGCGTGGGATGAGGCGCGGGTGAGGGTGCGGGAGGCGTGGGTGAGGAGGGTCAGGGTCGCCGTGCCGCAGATCAGGATCGGGACGCTGCCCGGTCCCCAGGTGTCGACGAGGGTGTCGACCGGGAGGGAGAGGAAGTCGCAGCCCGGCAGCCGGGCGGCGAAGACGGTGGCCAGGGCGAGGGCCTCGGCGCTCGCGGCGGCGGTGAGGACCATGGACGGGGCGCGGGTGAAGCCGTGGAGGTGCAGAAGGCGGGCGAGCAGGAGGAGGGCGCCCAGGCTCAGGGTCTGGAAGAGGGCCGCCGGTTCGTCCAGGACCCGGACGGAACCGGCGGCCAGGGCGGCGAGGGCACCGACGTACAGGGCGAACGTGCCGAGCAGGAGTGGGCGTACGGAACCGGCGAACTCCGCCAGGCCGCGGCTGGCCGTGAGCCTGCGGCGGGCCACGGCGGTGAAGAGGTGGGTCGTCCAGGCCGCGGGTGCGCAGGCCAGAGCGAGGGCAAGCAGGGGCGCCGTGGCCACCGGCCAGGAGTCTGCGGCGGCGCCGCCCGGGAGGGTGTCCGGGCCCCCGTGGACCGCGGCTCGGAGCAGACCGTCGCCGAGGACGGCGTACGCGAGGAGCCAGCAGGTCCAGATGCCGGTGGACCGGGAGGGGCCGGACCGTTCACGGCGGATGCCGGTGGACCCGGAAAGGCCAGACCGATCACGGCGGATGCCAGTGGACCCGGAAAGGCCAGACCGATCACGGCGGATGCCAGTGGACCCGGAGAGACCAGACCGATCACGGCGGATGCCAGTGGACCCGGAGAGACCAGACCGATCACGGCGGATGCCGGCGGCCCCGGAGAGGCCGGACCCTTCACGACGGATGCCGAGCGGGCCTCGGGTCAGGGCCGCGCGCAGGGCGAGTCCGACGGCGAGGACACCGGCCGCGGCCACGAGGAGCCGGTTCTGGCCCTCGGTGAACCGCAGCCCGACAAGGGTCGCACCACACAGCGCGCCCGGCAGCAGTGTGCGGATCACCCACCCGGCCCGGACCTTCGGCGGCGCCGGAGCCTCGGCGCGGGGGCGGGCCTCACCGTCGCGGGGGACACGGGCGTACATCTCCTCCGCGAGGGAGAAGACGTCCCGGTGCAGGAAGCGCGCCGCCGTCCGGTCCGTCACACCGTGCGCCTCCAGTCCGGCGGCGATCTCCAGGGGGTCGACGGCCTGCTCGCACAGTTCGCGGTGACGGTGCATCAGGGCTTTGACCGGATCGGCGGCGCCCCGGCGGGGTACGGCCGTTTCCCGGGGGAAAGGCAGCGGGTCGCTCACCCGTGGGGCAGCGCCGCCGGCCACGTCCACCGAGGCCCAGGAGCGTGGGGAACCCGCGTGGTCCGGTGCCGCCGGCGAATCGCCCGGTACCGATGCTCCGAGCCCTCCGTCTCCGTCGCCCACCCATTTCTCCGACCGCGTGTCCCAGGCCCCCGGGCTGCTGGGCGTCCCCGGCCGATCCAGCCCGTTCAATTTGCTCAACCCGTTCAATTCGCTCAACCCGCCCAGTTCGTTCAATCCGCTCAGTTCGTTCAAGCCGCTCATCCAGCCCCCTCCCCCGCACGCGTCATCACGGACGCCCGTACCGGTGGGCCCGCCGCCCATGACGGGAGGGCGCGGGGCGCGGTCGCGCGGGACGGGCCGGTCCAGTGGCCGGGGACATGGGCCTCGGCCGGGTAGGCGAACGGCAACGGCTCGCCGGTCGCGTCGAGGACGACACGGCGGACCGGGGACTGGGCGACGGCCTCCAGGTAAATGCCGTGAAATGCCGTGATGTTCTGCTCGACGCTGAACAGTTCGAGCGCCCGGGCGCGCGCCGCCTCTCCCAGGCGTGCACGGCGCGCGGGGTCATTCAGCAGCGCCACGCACGCCTCTGCGAGCGCCCGCGGATTGCGCGGCGGCACCACCAGCCCCGTACCGCCGATGACCTCGACCACCGCGCCGACGTCCGTCGACACGGTGGCCCGGCCGCTGAGCATCGCCTCGACCAGGCTGAGCGGAAAGCCCTCGACGACGCTGGACAGCACGACGACCGCGCCGGAGGCATAGGCCGCGGCCTGGGTCGGGATCTCCGGACCGCCGATCTCCTCGAACGACACCGGGTTGTCGCCCACGGCGTGCGGCCCGGCCGCCTCGTCCGGGAACAGTTGTGCGGCCAGGGCCCGGCAGTGCGACCGGTAGGCCACGCCCTCCGCGTCCGACGGCGCCCCCACCACCCGTAGCCGGGCCTGCGGTTCCGCCCTGCGGACCTCCGCGAAGGCATGCAGCAGGGACACCAGGTCCTTGGCCGGTTCGACCCGGCCGACCCAGACCAGCGTCTTCGGATCCACCGCCCCGCGCACACCCGACCTCGCCCCCGCGCCCGACCCAGCGCCCGGTGTCGCGCCCGAGCGGCCACCTCGACCGCCCCCGGCCCGCTCGCCGCCCTCACCACCCCTACGGCCCTCACCACCCCGACGGCCTTCGCCACCCTTACGGCCTTCGCCACCCTCGCCGCCCTCGGCAAAAGCCGCCGCATCCATCCCCGGATAAACGATCCGCAACTTCCCCCGCTCCGCCCCGCACCGCTCCTGCCAGCGCCGCGCATGCGCGTTGCCATGGGTGACCAGGACGGCCCGGCGGTACACCTCCGTCGCCAGCCGCCCGTGGAAGGCGGCGAGCAGGCCCCGTACGGCAGGCGCCGCCGCGTCGGCGCCGGAGGCCAGGTAGTGGGTGCGCAACGGCACGCCATACTCCGTCACCACCAGCGGTACGCCGGTGAAGTGCCGGGCCAGCAGCCCCGGCAGCGCGCCGATGCCGCCGGACGCGGCATGGCACAGGTCGACCGAGCCGAGTGCGTCGTCCTCGTACCAGTCGAGGGAGAGGGGGCGCAGGGCTCGTTCGAGGTGTGCGGCGACGGTCAGGAGATCCGGCACCCGCGCCTCGCGCGCCGGGTGCGGTGCGCCGGGCGCACGGCAGGCGCGCTCCAGGGCGCGTACGGCGGCCTCCGAGCGGAGCGCGCCGACCAGCCCGCCCTCGTCGTGGGCGAGTTCCGCGAGCCCGTACAGCGCGTAGGCGAAACGGTCCGCCTCAAGCGCGAAGGCGGACGAATCACCCCGACCGCCACCCCCACCGAGGCCCTCGGCAGCACCCCCGACGCCCTCGGCACCCCCAGCACCCCCAGCACCCCCGCCACCCCCGCCAGCGCTACCGCCACCCCCGGCACCCACCCCCACCCCCTCCACACCCCCGGCGCACAACCCCCGCGCCAGCTCCCCATACGCCTCCGCGAACCGCCGGCGCGCGCGCCGCCCGTAGCCGACCCCGTCACCCTCGGCCGTCCACAGCGGCGCCGTCCGCACCAGGCCGACCTGGGGCGGCAGCGAGAGCCGGCCCTCGTCCTCCTGACGCTCGGTGCGGCTGAGCGCGTAGACATGGAACTCGTGCTGCGCGAGCCCGCGCACGAGCCGGTCGCACCAGAGCCTGGCGTCACCGCTCACATACGGATAGCCACCCTCCGTAAGCAGTCCGATGCGCATGTGTCCACCCCCGATCTCCCGTATAGGAAGCCGCCCTTGCCCCGGCGGCTCACAGCGGGACGAACGTATGCGGACAAGGCGGTGGCGCGACGGACGGTTGTCCATCGCGCCACCAAAAGGGGTGAACGGTCGTAACTTTCCCGTGCGGATCGCGTTCGATCGCGCTAGGCGATCATTCGACTACCCATCGCACGCGCGATTCCCGACGTCCCCCGACGTCTCCCACGCCTCCCCACGCCTCCCGGCGCCTCCCGGCGCCTCCCGTCATCTCCCGGCATCGCCGGGATACGGCCACGGATTGGGCAGACACCGCACCCCGTCGTACTCCAGGAACTTCGTCTGCTGCTGCATGACCGGCGCGAGATCGCCCTTGCTGTCGCAGGTCACATGGGTGTAGCCGAGCCGGTGGCCGACCTCGTGATTGATCAGCATCTGCCGGTAGGCGAGGATCTCGTCGTCGCCGTACGTCTCCGCCCCCTGCGCCCAGCGATACGCGTTGATCATCACCCGCTCGGTGGAGGCGGAGTCGCACGAGACATTGTCGATGGTCGTGTCCAGCCCGGACTGGGCACACCAGTCGGCGGTGGTGCCGGGACTGGCGAGCGTGATCACGAAGTCCACCGAACCGGAGTGCACCCGCTCAAACGTACGACCGCCGTCGTGCGCCCAGCTCCGCTCGTCGTTCAGCGTCCGGTGCACGGCCTCCGCGAACAGCTCGGCGTCGAGCCCGAGCCCCTCCTCGACATCGACCCGGTAGGTGTACTGCTTCCCCGTGCCCGGCGCCTGCTCGATCCCCTCGATCGCCTCGAAGGTCCCCGGCCCGGCCAGCGAAGCGCTCAGCGGGTAGATCTTCGACATCTTCTGCTCGTACGTCAGCGGCACCGGGCTCGGCGACTCGGACGCCGTCGGCCGCCCGTCCCCGAGCGCGGCCCCGTCCCCGTCGTCCCGCGCCTGCTCGGCGGCGGACTGCGACTGTACGGAGGTGTCCACGCCGCCGTCGCGGACCTGCCCGGCGACCACCACGGCCAGCACGGTCGTCACCGCGAGGGCCGCGATCCCGGTGAAGGTCCGCCCCTTGCCGCCCTTGGCCCGCTCGGGCACGCCGACCGGCGGCGCGTCCTCGTCCGGCTGCCGGGGGTCGGTGAGCAGCCCGACCCGCCCGCGCGGCTCCGTCTCCCACTCGGTGACGGAGGCGTACGGGTCGTCGGGGCGGCCCTGCTGCCGGGCGGCGAGGACGTTCTCGCCACCGTCGAAGGCCTCGACGTAATCCTGCCGGGGACCCGCCGGCGTCGGCCGCTGTCGCGGTATGCCACCGCCACCAGGACCCGCGGAGGCACCGCCACCGGTCCCCCGCCCCCGGAACTCGCCCCAGCCGCCCCCGGTCTCATGCTGCTCGGGGTGCCCGCCCCGCACCGGCGACGTGCCGCGCGCCGGAGTGCCGTCCGGCAACGGGTTCGCGCCGTGCGCCGGCGTGCCATCGGGGAGGCGCGGAAAGCCGTGCGCGGGCGTGCCGTCCGGCAGCCGGGGAAATCCGTGCGCCGGGGTGCCGTCGGGCATCCTCGGAAACCCGTGCGCCGGCGTACCGTCAGCGAGCCTCGGCCCACCGGCCCCGGGCATCCCCGGCCCTGACGCCCCGGCGGCGGACGTTCCGTCAGAAAAACCCGGGCCCCGATACCCCGTTCCGGGCACGGCGGCGGGCCCGGCCGCCCCCTCGGCCCGCGCCGCACCGGTAGAACCGCGCGCCGACTCGGCCCCCGCCCCC
The DNA here is from genome assembly GCF_042790455.1 of Streptomyces sp. NPDC056734. Lineage (NCBI taxonomy): Bacteria > Bacillati > Actinomycetota > Actinomycetes > Kitasatosporales > Streptomycetaceae > Streptomyces > Streptomyces sp. NPDC056734. Next base: position 7,653 of record NZ_JBHTZD010000020.1, on the reverse strand, counting down.
CGGCGACGGCTCCCGGTGTCCGCGGCGTCCCCCTTGGGGGCGGGCCCACGGCGACTGTGGCGTCCCACGTCGCGCCTCAGCTCCCTGTGTTCGTCTGCGTCACTGACCGGGCTTCCGTCGTCGATGTCTACGTTTCTTACGGCGTCTGCTGTCTACGTCTTCTGCTTGCCTTCTGCTTCAGCTGTCTACTGCCTCTGCTCGTCTTCCGCGTCCAGGTCTGGATCTGCGTCCAGACCTGGATCTAGGTCTCAGCACCCTCCGAGACCTGAACGCCCTCCGCGACCTCCGGGCCCTCGGCGACCTCCGAGCCCTCAGCGACGGACCTCGCATCCGTACCCGTTTCCGCGGCGACATCCCGGAGCAGTTCGCGAAACGCCGTGGCCACCGTCTCCGGATACTCCATCATCGCCACATGCCCGGCGTCCGGCAGCGACAGCAGCCGGGAGTCGCGGAAGGCGCGGGCCGCCTTCTGGGCCATCCGGAAACCGACGAGCTGATCCCGGCCGCCGTAGACGAGCAGCGTCGGCGCGAGGACCCGTTCGGCCTGCCGCCAGAGCCCGTGCTGGCCGCCGAGCGTGTACGCGTCGACGATACCGCGCGCGGAGCGCGCCATCGCGTCCCAGAAATACGGCAGTTGGAGCCGTCGTTCCATCTCGTCCACGGCGTGCTGGAACCCCTCGGACGTGACCCGTCCGGGATCGCCGTAGCACAGCGACGTCACCCCGCGGACCCGCTGCTCGGCGGTCCAGTCCTTGGTGAGACGGGTGAACAGCCCGACCACACCGGGCAGGGCGAGCAGCGCGGTGGGCACCGCCGTGCGCTGGACACGCAACTCCGGCAGCGCGGGCGAGATCAGCGTCAGCGTACGGACGAGATCCGGGCGCACGGCGGCCACTCGGGTGGTGACCGCTCCGCCGAGCGAGTTGCCGAAGAGATGGACGGGGCCACGCGCGGCGGCGTCGAGATGGCGGATGACCGCGCGGGCGTGCCCGGTGACCGAGTAGTCGCCGTCGTCCGGCGGCGGGGAGTCCCCGAACCCCGGCAGATCGAGCGCCTCGCCGTCCACCGTGTCGTCGATCAGCTCCATCAGCGCCGACCAGTTCTGCGAGGAACCGCCCAGTCCATGCACGTACAGCGCGGGCGGCAGCCCCTCGCGCCGCGCCGGCCTCGAACGGACCGTCAGCGAGATCCCCGGCAGCCGCACCGACCGCAGCCGCTCACCATCGGCGATCCTGACGGGTGCCACCTTCGGAAGCACGTTGGCCGACACGGACGGCAACTCGGTCGAAGACATGCGGCAATGTTACGAGACGATCACGTACGGGTTCATGTGTTCGCCCTCACAAGTCCGCCCTCGCCCCTCCGCCCGCCCCGACCCGCACCCCTTTTCCGGACGCGGATCGCATAGCGTCCGGAGAGGGTGTCTCCTAGGCTCATAGGTGGAAGGGAGCCTGCCATGGCCGTCGATCCCACCGACCCCGAGACGTTCGTCGACGAGGACGCACAGAACGGAGTGGAGTACGACGTCGAGGCCCCGGACGCCGACACCGCCGAGCAGCACGCCACGCTCGCCCAGGACCGCGACGATCCGCTGACCGGCGCGACCACCGACGAGGCGGACGAGGGAGACCTGGCCGAGCAGGCCCGTGTGGTCTCCCTGGACGAGGACGACTACCGCTGACGGAACAGAACAGGACGGGACAGAACGGGTTGTAACGGCACCCGGCGGACGGCACGGGACGGCACAGGACGGCACGGGACGACACCGCCAGGCACCTGTCGACCTCCTGTGGACCACGCGCCACCCCGCCCGCTTTCACCCGCCCGGACCGTGTTCAAGCCCATACGCACGGCTTTCAAGACAGTCCGGTCCGTGAAATTCTGCGCTCGCACCGCGCACACCACGGTTACCGAAAAGTACGATGGCCGCGCGGCGGCACACCGCATATGGACGATTTTGGGAGGCGGCGTGACAGCCATCGAGCAGACAGAGGCGGCGCGCCCGCGGGGCACTCGCCTGCCGCGCCGCGCACGACGGAACCAGCTGCTGGGCGCCGCACAGGAAGTCTTCGTGGCGCAGGGTTACCACGCGGCGGCGATGGATGACATCGCCGAGCGCGCCGGGGTCAGCAAACCGGTCCTCTACCAGCACTTCCCCGGCAAGCTCGACCTGTACCTCGCCCTGCTGGACCAGCACTGCGAATCCCTCATCCAGGCCGTACGGAACGCGCTCGCGTCGACCAGCGACAACAAGCAGCGGGTCCGGGCGACCATGGACGCCTATTTCGCGTACGTCCAGGACGAGGGCGGCGCCTTCCGGCTGGTCTTCGAGTCGGACCTGACCAATGAGCCGGCCGTGCGCGAGCGCGTCGACAAGGTCACCAATGAATGCGCCGAGGCCATCTGCGACGTCATCGCCGAGGACACCGGGCTGTCCCGGGCGGAGTCGATGCTGCTGGCCTCGGGCCTCGGCGGGCTCGCCCAGGTCGTGGCCCGCTCCTGGCTGCACAGCGACCGCAGCGTCCCGCGCGACCAGGCGGTGCAGCTCCTCACCTCGCTGGCCTGGCGCGGCATCGCCGGCTTCCCGCTGCACGGCAGCGACCAGCCCCAGCACTGAGCCACCGATACCGGACCCCGGCCATTTGTTCCCACCCCGCCGCTCGCCCCTGTTCGCTCCTGGCGTGGCAGGGCGGAGCGTACGGGTCCCCTCACCGGGCTAATGTGTGCTGCGTACGGCGCGGAAGGTCGCGCACATTTCTGACCGTCGGAGGGACATAGCCGTGGAGGTCAAGATCGGCGTGCAGCACGCGCCCCGCGAGATCGTTCTGGAGAGCGGTCAGACCGCCGAGGAGGTCGAGCGTGTGGTCGCCGAGGCGCTGGAGGGCAAGGCTCGGCTGCTGAGCCTCGTGGACGAGCACGGCCGCAAGCTCCTCATCCCGGCCGACCGACTCGCGTACGTCGAGATCGGCGAGGCGGCCCCGCGCAAGGTGGGCTTCGGCGCGCTGTAGTCGCCACCACGCACGGCCACCACGCACGGCCACTGCGCACGTCAGCAGCACGTCAGCAGCACACCAGCAACACACCACTACGCACACCAGGGCCGGCGGGCCCGACGAACATCAATGGGCCGGTGGACCCGCGGTCGAGCACCTGCGGATCCACCGGCCTTTGACGTTCTTTCAGCTGCTCGCCCGCCCCACCTGCGCCTCCACATCCCCACCACAGTTCATCCACAGAGGAGGATTGCATTCCGCAGGTCAGGGGTAAGACGGGCTACGACCGTTTAGGGCAGGACGGCCGGGTGGGAGGAACCCCGACATGGTCTTGGAAGCGATCAGTTCCGCGGTGCTCGGTCTGGCCCTCGCGTGGGCGGCCATGAGCCGGCTCCCGCACCGTCTGCCCGCCCGCCGCGTGGTCCTGTCGACCGGCGTGGCCGGCTCCCTCTTCGGCGCCTTCGTCACCCACAGCGCCCTGGAGACGGGCAGCCTCCTGCTGATCCTCACCGGCTCGGTGATCGTCTCGGCGGCGTCCGTCTCGCTGCTGCTCCGCCCGACGGGCAGACTCCGCCGCCGCTCAGCACCGGCGTAGTACCGACGTAGTACCGGCACAGCGCGGGCAGGACACAGGCGGACCCACCGGGCCACCGGGCCGATACGCCGCCAAGCCGATACGCCGCCGCGCCACCCCCTACGCAGCCAGCCCCAACGCCGCCATCCGCTTCGTGTGCGCCTCGGTGATCCGCGAGAACATCCGCCCCACCTCCGCGAGGTCGAAGCCGTCCGCCACCCCGCCCACCAGCATGGTCGACAGCGCGTCCCGCTCGGCGACCACCCGCTGGGACTGCGACAGCGCCTCCCCCATCAGCCGCCGCGCCCACAGCGCGAGCCGCCCGCCGACCCGCGGCTCGGCGTCGATCGCGGCCCGTACCTTCTCCACGGCGAAGGTCGCGTGCCCGGTGTCGTCCAGCACGGCCAGCACCAGCTGCCGGGTGTCGGAGTCCAGCCGGACGGCGACCTCGCGGTAGAAGTCACTGGCGATCGAGTCACCGACGTACGCCTTGACCAGCCCCTCCAGCCAGTCCGAGGGCGCGGTCTGACGGTGGAAGCCGTCGAGCGCGGCGACGAACGGCTCCATGGCCTCCGTCGGCTCCGCGCCGATCTCCGTCAGCCGGTCCCGCAGCCGCTCGAAGTGGTGGAACTCGGCCGACGCCATCTTCGCCAGCTCCGCCTTGTCCGCCAGCGTCGGCGCCAGCTTGGCGTCCTCGGCGAGCCGCTCGAACGCCGCCAGCTCCCCGTACGCGAGGGCGCCCAGCAGATCCACGACCGCGGCCCGGTACTGCGGCGCGGCGGCGACGGCGGCCGTCCAGTCCTGGGCGGCGACGCCGGTGTGTCCGGCGGCACCCGCGGACGGATCACCGGACGAGGCGGCGCGGGAAGAATCGGAGACTGCGTCGGAGACGTGATCGGACTTGTCAGCGGAGGTCATGCAGCGCACAATAGCCCGCTCCTCGCATGACGGAACCCCCTGGCCAGCCATGGTGAGAACCCGCGGAAACCCCCGTACGAAGGCCCCGACACACGCCTCTCGCACCACCACCGCATCACCCCCCTGTGAACGCCCGGGTGAATGTGACGACGGCAACGTGACCGAATCGGCCATCACGTGTGCGCCATTCCGGGGTATGGTGGTAATGCGCCTGCTGAGTATCCAGCCGTCATACGACGTCCTCGCTCGACGGGCCGCACGTATGAGGATGCCCGGTCGGTGGCCCGATCGGCTCCGACCCGACAGCTCTCCCTGACCGTACGCGTTCCCGCGTACGACGATCGGAGGGAACCCTCAGCGGTACGAGCGCTAGAGCGTCGGCAGAGGTCCCGTGCCCTACGGCTCGCCGTACGGCAGCCGACGTCCCCCGGCATGGTCAAGCACGACCCCCGCGCTCGCCTCGCACCGCGCACACAGAAGAGGCAAAACCCTGACTACGTTCCGAGAGCTCGGGATCCTTCCCGAGACCGCCGAAGCCCTTGAGGCCGTCGGCATCGTTTCCCCGTTCCCCATCCAGGAGATGACCCTCCCCGTCGCCCTCTCCGGCACGGACGTCATCGGACAGGCCAAGACCGGCACCGGCAAGACGCTCGGTTTCGGTCTGCCGCTCCTTGAGCGCGTCACCGTCCCCGCCGATGTGGAGGCCGGACGCGCCACCCCCGATCTACTCACCGACGCCCCGCAGGCACTGGTCGTCGTCCCGACCCGCGAGCTGTGCACCCAGGTCACCAACGATCTGCTGACCGCGGGCAAGGTGCGCAATGTGCGCGTCATCGCGATCTACGGCGGTCGTGCCTACGAGCCCCAGGTCGAGGCCCTGCGCAAGGGTGTCGACGTCGTCGTCGGCACGCCCGGCCGGCTGCTCGACCTGGCGGGCCAGAAGAAGCTCGACCTCAAGCACGTCAGGTCCCTGGTCCTGGACGAGGCCGACGAGATGCTCGACCTGGGCTTCCTGCCCGACGTCGAGAAGATCATCAACATGCTTCCGGCCCGGCGCCAGACCATGCTGTTCTCGGCGACCATGCCGGGCGCGGTGATCGGCCTGGCCCGCCGGTACATGACCCAGCCCACGCACATCAGCGCCACCGCGCCGGACGACGAGGGCGCGACGGTCGCGAACACCGCGCAGTTCGTCTACCGCGCGCACAACATGGACAAGCCCGAGCTGGTCGCGCGGATACTCCAGGCGCAGGGCCGGGGCCTGGTCATGGTCTTCTGCCGCACCAAGCGCACCGCGGCCGACCTCGCCGACCAGCTCAAGCAGCGCGGCTTCGCCTCCGGCGCGGTCCACGGCGACCTCGGCCAGGGAGCCCGTGAGCAGGCGCTGCGCGCGTTCCGCAACGGCAAGGTGGACGTCCTCGTCTGCACGGACGTCGCCGCCCGCGGCATCGACGTCGAGGGTGTGACGCACGTCATCAACTACCAGACGCCCGAGGACGAGAAGACCTACCTGCACCGCATCGGCCGCACCGGCCGCGCGGGTGCCTCCGGTACGGCGATCACCCTGGTCGACTGGGACGACATCCCGCGCTGGCAGCTCATCAACAAGGCGCTGGACCTGAACCTGGGCAACCCGGTGGAGACGTACTCCACCTCCCCGCACCTGTTCACCGAGCTGAACATCCCGGCGGGCACCAAGGGTGTCCTGCCCCGTTCGGAGCGGACCCGCGCCGGGCTCGACGCCGAGCAGCTGGAGGACCTGGGCGAGCCGGGTGGCCGCGGTCCGCGCGGCCGTGGCCCTCGCGGCGGCGCCGAGTCCCGCCCCGAGCGCGACCGCGAGCGCCCGTCCCGCGCCCCGCGCAGCCGCCGCCGCACCCGTGGGGGTACGGAGCTGGAGACCGGCCCCGCCCAGCAGCCGGCCTCCGCCCCCGCCGAGCAGGAGTCCGGCACCGGCACGCGCACCCCGCGCCGCCGTCGCCGTACCCGCAACGGAGCCGTGGCGGCCCAGACCCCGGCCCCGGCACTGACGCCGACCGAGCAGGCCGCCGACGCGGTGACGTCGGTGACGACGGCGGAGGGCCCGACCACACTCGTCGAGCCCCGGACGCCCGAGGCGGCCCAGGCACCCCAGACCGACCCGGAGGCCGCGGCCAAGCCGCGCCGCCGCCGCACCCGCAAGTCGGCGGAGGCGACGACCGCACCGGTCACGCCGATCGCACCGGCCGCGCAGACGGTGGTCACGGAGACCCCGGTGGAGCCGCAGGCCCCGGCCGAGCCCGCCGGGACCGCGCTCGACACGGCCGAGGCCACGGAGACCAGGCCGCGCCGCCGCACCCGCAAGACCACCGCGATCGCCCCGGCGACCGAGGCGGCAGACGCGGCCGAGGCGGCAGTGACCGAGGCCGCGGAGACCGCGGTCGACACGGCGGAGGGCACGGAGGCAGCGCCCAAGCCGCGCCGCACCCGCAAGACCACGGCCACGGCTGTGGAGGCCGACGCCGCCGAGGTCAAGCCCAAGCGGACCACCCGCAAGAAGGCCACCGCCGCCCCCGAGGTCACCGCCGAGGCCGCTCTCGACACCGCCGAAGGTGTCGAGGCCAAGCCCAAGCGGACCCGCAAGAAGGCCGCCGCCGCGCCCGTCGCCGTCGCCACGGAGACCCCGGACACCACCGAGGCCGAGGCCAAGCCGAAGCGCACCCGGAAGAAGGCGGCCGAGGCCGCGGTCGACACGGCGGAGGGCACGGAAGCGGCCCCCAAGCCGCGCCGCACCCGCAAGACCGCAGCCACCAGGACCACGGCAACGGAAACGGCTGTGGCGGCCCCGGAGACCGACGCCGCCGAGGTCAAGCCCAAGCGGACCACCCGCAAGAAGGCCACCGCCACGATCCCGGCGCAGACCACCGCCGAGGAGGCCGAGGCCAAGCCGCGGCGTACGCGCAAGGCCGTGGCCACGGAGGCCGACGCCGAGCCGAAGCCCAAGGTCCGCCGCACCCGCAAGGCCACGGCAGCCGCCGAACCCACGGACGGCTGACCAGCACCACCCGTATCACCGGCATCACCCGGCTCCACCCGGCGGGGGGGGCCCCCCCCCCCCCCCCCCCCCCCCCCCCGCGGCCCCCCCCCCCCCCCCCCCCCCCCCCCCCCCCCCCCCCCCCCCCCCCCCCCCCC
>NZ_JBHTZD010000019.1:166816-179931 GCF_042790455.1 Streptomyces sp. NPDC056734 | reverse complement strand
CCACCGAGGTGCGGGTGGTCAGCGGCAGCTCCAGGGGTACGACCTCGATCGAGTCGGGCAGCGCGGCGAGGGCGGTACGGCAGACCGCGTTCACCGCGGGGTCGGCGGGAGCGGTCCAGTCGACGGGCCAGCCGACCCGGACCCGGCGCCGTACCGGGGAAGGGACGGTGGGGAAGCCCGGGTTGGCCATCGCGAGGACGGTCGCCAGCGCCGTGGCCGCGTCGGGAGTGATGACACCGACATGGTCGAGGGAGGGCGACAGCGGCACACAGCCGTCGCGCGGGAGCAGATCGTACGTCGGCTTGAATCCGACGACTCCGCACAGCGCGGCCGGGATCCGTACCGAACCGCCGGTGTCGCTGCCGAGGGCCGCCGCCACGAAACCGGCGGCGACGGCGACCGCGGAACCGGACGAGGAGCCGCCCGCGATCCGGGTGTCGTCCCGGGGGTTGCGGGTCTCGGGCCGGTGCGGATTGCCGTCCAGGCAGACGGCGAGTTCGGTCATCGCGCACCCGGCCACCAGCCGCGCACCGGCCGACCGCAGCCGGGCCACGACCGCCGCGTCGCGGTCGGCGGGCGGGGGCGTCGCGGCCCGCCCTGCGCGGGTCGGGCGGCCCTGGACGTCGAAGTTCTCCTTGACGCCGACGGTCAGCCCGGACAGCGGACCGTCCGGGGTGAAGTCCGCGTGCCAGTCGGTCCAGGTGAGGGCGCCGAGCCGCTCGGCTGCCGCCGGGTCGACGGCGGCCCTGGCTGCCCCGGGCTCGGCTGGCCCGATCCCGGGCAGTGCGCGCGGTACGGACAGCGCGGGCAGCTCAGGCAGCGTGGGCAGGTCCGAGCGGGGGGCGGCCGGGGCCGAGGGGGTGCGGAGCGGGGAGCGGGGCAGCCCGGCCAGGCCGGTGCGCAGCGCGTCGAGTTCGGCGCGGGCCGCGTCGTCCAGCGGCGGTGGCCAACCGGTCATCGGGGGCTCCTTGTCCTGCGCGGGGGGCTGCTGGTCATCGCTCGCTTCCTGTTCGTGGCCGGGGGCCTGGCCAGGGGGCTCCTGGTCATTGCCCGCGTTCCGTTCGTGGCCGGGGCTGCCAGCCACGGCCCGTGCCCTGATCGTCGCCGGGACTGCCGGTCATCGCCCACGACCTGATCGTCGCCGGAGACATCCACCCACCGCCCGCCTCCTGCCCATCACCGGAGACCCTCCGCACGCAGGGTCGGTCCTCCGCCAGCCCCTGACCCGCGATGGCGTCCTTCCGACCCGCCTGCCGCACAGCCCTCATCGGTTGCCCGCCGTCCAGCGGGTGACCCCGCCCACCACCGTCTCCCGTACGCCGATCTCCGCCAGGCCGTTCGGGTCCACCGTGAGGGGGTCTTGCTCCAGCACCACGAAGTCGGCCAGCCGTCCGGGGGTCAGACTGCCCTTGAGCTGCCACTCCCCCGCGACCGTCGCCGATCCCACCGTCTGGATCCACAGCGCCTCCGCGGCCGTGATCCGCTGGCTCCCGCCGAGCACCACCTGGTCGGGAGAAGTGCGGGTGACCATGTCGCGCAGGGCGATCAGCGGTTCGTAGGGGGCGGCGCCGTGGTCGGAGGCCCCGGCGACCGGGATCGCGTGGTCCAGCAGCGTCCGGTGCGGGAACATCCGGTGCAGCCGTTCGGGCCCGTACCACTGGAGCAGTTTGGTGCCATGGGCGGTGAGATACGAGCCGAAGGGGACCGCGGCCAGCCCGGCGGCCTTGATCCGGGCCGCCAGGCCGGGGCCGAGGACCGTGCAGTGCTCGACGCGGTGGGCGAGCCCGGGGCGCGGGCGGGCCGCCTGGACGGACTCCACGATGTCGAGGAGCACCCCGATCGCCCGGTCACCGTTGGCGTGGACGGCCATCACGCTCCCGGCCCGGTGGACCCGCTCGAAGAGCGCGTACAGCTCGGCGGTCGGGGTCACCTGCTCGCCGTGATCGGGCGGGTCGGAATCGCTGAAGGGCTGCTCCAGCAGACAGGAGTGTCCGGCGACCGCCCCGTCGACGAACGCCTTGAACCCGCCGACGCGCAGCCAGGAGTCACCGAAGCCGCTGCCGACGCCGAGCGCGAGGAAGCCGTCCGCGTGGCTGGCGTCGATGAGGGTGTTCACCCGGACCGTCAGCTTTCCCCGGCGTCGGGCCTCCTGATAGCGGCCGAGCTGCCCCGGGGAGACCAGGGCGTCGCCGACCGAGGTGATGCCCGCCGCGTGGTACCGCGCGGTGAGCCGCTCGACACCCGTGATCCAGCCGTCCGTCGACGGTTTGTCCACGATCGCCTCGTCGCTCCACAGCAGCCGGAACAGCTCCGGTCCGTGCACCCGGCCGTCGGGCACCCGCTCCGGGTCGAGCCCCGCGAGCCGCAGGGCCGGGGAGTTCAGTACGGCGCTGTGGTCGGAGACATGTGTCACCAGAACCGGTGCGCCCCCGCCCAGAGAGTCCAGGGAGTCCAGGTCGGCCCGGGTGAGCGCGCCCGGCGGGGTGCGGGTCTCGTCGTAGCGGTGGGCGCGGACCCACTGCCCGGGAGCCGCTGCCCCGATCCGGGCCGCCAGCGCGGCCAGTACCACCGCCCGGTCGCCGAACTCCGGTGCTCCCAGATCGAGATGGTCGAGTCCATCGGCCAGATCGCCGAGGTGCTGGTGGGCGTCGTTGAAGCCGGGGACGATCACTCCGGGTGCGTGATCGATGTGTTCGGCCCCGGGGAAGCGCGACCGCAGCTCCGCTGTCGTGCCGGTGGCGACGATCCACTCGCCGAGGAACGCCAGCGCGGTGACGTCCCGGCCACTCCCGGCCGTACCGGGGGCCCCGGCCATGGTGTGGACGCGGCGGGCACTGACGATCCGTACGGGCTCCGCCGGCCCTGCGGAAACCGGTGGATGGGGCGGCGTGGTCGGCGCGTTCACGCGGGGCCGATCCAAGCCATCAGCGGGGTGCAGTTCTTGTTGTTCGTCGGCCAGTTGTCCACGGAGCAGGAGGTGAGGACGACCACGGCCGGGCGCAGCATCCGCAGGGTGACCGAATCGCCGGCCTTGGACGCGGCGGTCAGTACGTTCAGGGTGCCGTCCGGTTCCGGGGCCGAGTTCTGGAAGAAGTTCACCGGATCGGGCACCACCGGCAAAGTGACCCCGGCCGAGGCCGCCGCCGCCGCGAGGAAGTTGTCATGGCAGTTCGGATGGCCGAAGAGCCCATCGCTCTCGTACAGCCAGCGGTTGCACGGCGGGAAGAGCATGTCGTGCCTGCCGGGCGAGTCGTCGGCCGCGAACTCGACCATCGGCCCGCCGAACTGATCGGTGAACGACTCCCCCACCCGGGGGAACATCCGCTCCAGCCGGTCCCTGGTGTGGCTGGTGGACAGCCAGCGGCCGTGGTCCTCGGCGTCGATCACCCACAGATCACCGACCTGATGCCCTTCCACATCGGTGATCTTCACGAGTTCGCCCCGGGCGACGGTGAACGCGCGCCCCTGCTGCGCCGGGACCTCCACCGATCGTGCGGTCTCTTTCATCGCTGCTTCCCTGCTCTCTTCGTCTGTGTCGGGACTTGTTGATCGAACCGGCCGGAGCGGCGGCCCTCGGGCTTGGCGGGCCGGCTGTCAGCCGGAGGTCAGCAGATGGTGGGCCACTCCGTCCCGGTCGAGATCCACCAGCACCCCGCGCAGGATGCCGTCGGAGTACTCGCTGCCCGGGTTGACCGCGAGGGTGCGGCCCAGCCGTACATAGCCCCGGCTCTCCAGCGCCCTGCCGTGCAGTGACAGGACCGGCTGGTACCGCTCGACGATCTCGCGTACGGCGGTGCTGCCCGACGGTGCCACGATCTCCTGGCCCGCCTCCGTCCTCGGCCGCAGCTCCTCGTCCAGGACCACGGTGGCGTCGAGTTCGGAGTCGTACGGCGGGCAGTGGGTGTGCAGGACGAGCTGGGCGCCGGAGCGGTCCACTGTGTCCAGCGCGGTGGCCAGCCGTTGCGCCAGCTCGTCCTCCGGCAGATCCCGCTCACACTGCCATGGCGTCGCGTTGGAGTAGCCGACGCCGACCAGCACCCTGCGCTCGTCCAGCTCCACCGACCGGCCCTCGGTGAGCAGGGCCGCCGGGGAGGCGTCGATGAGCGTGTCCAGGGTCGTGGGATCGTCGTTGCCGCAGCAGACGAGCAGCCGTACCCGGCCCTCCGGCAGCCGGTCGGCGGCCAGTTCCAGCCAGCGCCGCAGCCGGTCCGTGGCAAGCCGGTGGAACACGGCGTCGACGGCGGCCGGGTCGTCGTCCAGCGCGGCCAGTTCGTCCTGGTCGGTGCGGAAGGTGTACACGCCGATGTCCGCCGCCCGCTTCTCGAACCGGGCGACCTCCTTATCGGTCCGCAGCTCGGCCGTGGTCCCGTCGAGCACCGCCCGCCACACTCCCGCCCGGTGGCGTACGACCGGCGCCATCCGGGTGCCGGTGAGGTTGCCGCCGAGAACCAGTACCTGTGCGTCGTAGGCCGAGGCCGCGCTCAGGAACTTGGTGAAGCAGCGGTCCGCGGCGCGCAGATCGGTCGCGAAGTAGAGCCTGGTGCCTGTCATGCCGGTCTCGCCGGTCTTGTCGGTCTTGCTGGTCTCGCCGGTGTCGTCGGTATCGGGGGTGGGTTCATTCTCCGGTCAGCTCCTTGAACGCGGCGTCGAAGGGCAGGCCCCTGGCCAGGTGGATGCGCCGGGCCACGCCGAAGATGACGAGGCCGACCACCCAGAACCCGGCGAAGAAGAGCAGGCCCGTGGTGCCGTTGGCGTCGAACGCGTCATTGGTGAGGAACGCGTACACCATCGCGGCGAGCATCAGCGAGGACGCCACTCCGGCGATCACGATGAGCGGGATGCCGAGCACCCGGATGTCGGCGGCGGAGCCCCGGAACAGCCGGGGCCGCAGGTAGGGGAAGGCGATGGCGGCCACCGAGACCGTCAGGAAGGTGGCGATGAAACCGAGGGTGGCTCCCGCCAGGAAGGTCACATCGCCGTCGAAGGTGTAGTACACCAGCGCCAGCACGGAACAGACCGCGAACAGGACCAGCGCGTTGACCGGTGTACGGCGGCGGGTGCTCACCGACGCCAGGCTCTGCGGCACGATCCGGTCGAACGACCAGGCCGAGAAGCAGCGGCTCATGGTGGCCGTCCCGAAGATCAGATTCCCGGTGATGAGACAGAGGAAGGAGACATTGACGACCGTGGAGAACAGCCATCCGGGGTGGGTGAGGACCGCCAGATAGGAGAAGTCGGGGGTCGACTCCAGCGGATAGCGCTCGGGCGCCACCGAGGCGAGATAGTTCGCCGCGGCGAGGAAGTCGGTGCTCCAGACCCGGGTGGCGATCAGCGCCATGACGAGGATGACCGCGCCGCCGATGAGCGCCGACCCGTAGACGGCCTTGGGCACGGTCCGCCGTACGTCCTGGACCTCGCCGGTGGTGTACGTGGAGCACATCACGAACATCGTGGCCAGACTGATCAGTGCGACGGCCTGCACGGTGGGCGCGAACCCCTGCGGGCGGGACTCGAATCCGGCCTGCCGGGCGGATTCGATGATGCCGGTGTACGACGCCTGCTGATCGACCGAGGCCACGAAGGTGTCATGGCCGGCGAACGCCAGCACCGCCAGGGTGATCAGCAGCAGCACCGACCCGGCGTAGAAGGCGCCCTTCATCAGACGCATGGCGAACCGGGTGCCGATGATCACCGGGACCGTGGTGAGAGTGATGAGGGCCACGCCGACGAGCAGGACGACCCCCTTGTGGGACATCGCGTCGACCCCCGCCGACCAGCCCAGCGAGGCGAAGAAGCCGGAGAGGTAGACGGTCGCGAACTGGTTCACCAGCAGGCCGCCGAAGAGGATGTTCCACCCGATGAAGCTGAAGTTCGCGGCGAAGCCGATCGATGGATGGAAGACCCGGGAGACATAGAGGTACTCGCCGCCCGAACGTGGCAGCGCGAGTGCGAACAGGACATAGACCGTGGCCAGCGCCAGTGCGGGCAGCATGGCCAGCAGGACGGCCAGTGGCAGATTGGCGCCGGGGAAGGTGAAGGGCACCACGACGAGCGTGGCGACGGCGGCCACGAAGTTCACGAGCAGGATGTTCCCGATGACGGCGTCGGCACCGGAGATCTGCCGCACCACCCCCGTGGAACGCCGGACGAAACCCTGGTGGGTGCCTCGGACTCCGGGCGCGGTGGCCCAGCGGGACGGGACGGTGTCCGACACGGCCCGGTCCGACGTGGCTCGATCACGCCTTGCGGCGGTTCTCTCGCTAGTCATGAGCGCAGACGCTAGATTGCTCAACGATCCATGTCAATGGAATCGGAAAACTGGCTAGAGGGGCAGACAAACCGCCCGACAAGGCCGCCTGTCCTCGCGACGGCGCTACCTTGTTTGTTGAACCACATCACTCATACGATGCCCCGGTGACCAATCATGTGGCGGACAGGGCAGACAGTACGAGCGGGCCGGGCGCGGCAGCCGACGGTGAGGGGATCGCGTCCGCCGAGCGGGTGGCGGCGAGAATCCGGGAACTGATCCTGGAAGGGGAGCTGGCGCCGGGGCACCGGCTGCGCGAGGTGCAGCTCGCGGCGCTGTTCGCCATCTCGCGCAACACCCTGCGCGAAGGGCTGCGCCTGCTGGTCACCGAGGGGCTGGTGCACCAGGAACTGCATCGCGGCGCGGTGGTCGCGTCCATCGACGCCGCGCGGGTACGGGACATCTACCGGGTCCGCCGGCTGATCGAACCGCAGGCCATCGCCGCGAGCGCCCTGCGGGACGACGCCCGGCTGGAGGCCCTGGAGGCCGCCGTCAGGGCCGTCGAGCTGGCCGCCGCGCAGAAGCGCTGGCGGGATGTGGGCACCGCGAGTCTGCGCTTCCACCAGGCGCTCGTGTCCCTGCTGGACAGCCCGCTGGTCGACGATTTCTTCGGCCGGCTCGGCGCGTTGCTACGGCTGTCGTGGGGGGCGGTCGGCGACGAGGTCGAGTTCGAGCGGCCGTGGCCCCAGCGGGACCGTGAGCTGTACGAGCTGATCCGGCGCGGCCGGATCGACCACGCCCAGGGTGTGCTCGCCGGCTACCTCGACGACTCGGAGCGCCTGGTCCTCGCCGTGCTGAGGGGCGCCCGGGGACCGTCCGACTGACCCGCCCCTCGGCCGGGCCGGGCGCCCGCCTACCGGTGCTGCGGCCAGTGCGGCAGCGCCATTCCGTGCAACCCCTTGTAGGCGGCACGCCGGGGCGGGGCCCAGCCGGAGAGCACCCCGGGATCCGGGCGGTGGACCTCGACCCCGATGGGATGGCAGGTGTCCAGCGGATCGCGGGCGTCCGGCCCCCACATCGGCACGGACAGATCGCCGCCGGGGCAGGTGGACAGCGCGCAGAGCAGATCCGTCTCCGCGAAGAACTCGAAGTGGTCGCCGGGCCGCGCCGGGCACGGGCTCATGAAGTAGCGGTCCTCCTCATTGAGCCCGGTGCACTGGAACACATTGAGCACATCGTGGACGTCGAACTCGGTCAGTCCGTACGGCAGCACCGCCCGCACCAGGTTCGAATGACAGTGGAAGTCGAAGTCCGTACCGCTGAGCATCCGGCTCACATAGGGATCGCACCGGGTGCCGAGCAGATCGTGCACCCGGCCGCCGTTCCCGTCGCGTCCGTAGTCGGCGAGTGTGTCATCCGTGATGGTCAGCAAGGGGCGGAGGAACGGCAGGTTCGACCACAGCCGGTCGAAGGTGGTCACATGCGCCCGCTGGAGCTGCCGGGTCCGCGCGGCCCACAGCCGCTCCCGGGGGTCGTTGGCGTTCCACACGTTCAGATCGCCGACCTGTGGTCCGTCCACCGTGACCAGCCTGCACAGATGCCCGGCGGGCACCTTCCAGGCACGACCCGAGCGGATCGGGATCTCGAAGGAGTCGACCAGCTCCCGGTCGGCGCCGGCCACCTTCCGGTAGAACTCCCGGTCCACGTCCAGGGCACCGCCATCATTCGCCCGGTATGCCGCCTCTGCGCCCATTGCTTCCCTCTCCACATCCGATGGACCGACCAGCCTCGACTCACCGTAGTCATTTTTGTTCCACAATCCAAGGCCGTGTCCCACTGGGATCCGTCCGGCGTGCGGAATGTGGTCGCATCGGCGGGTAGTTGATGTGGCCTGCCTCCGTGCGGTTGTCCCGCAAAACCTCCTGGACCGTGCGCCTAGGCGCCCAGCGGGTTGAGCTGGTCCGCCCGGCCCTCGAACGCGTACAGCATCAGGTCTGTCATCGCGAACAGGTCCTGGGCGTCGCGCTCGGCGACCGGGCTGAGGAAGGGGCGCCAGGACGGGTCGCGGACGATGGAGTGCCGGCTGCCCTCGATGGCGCGGTGGAACACCTCGGCGACGATCCGCCCGCCGACGCCGGTCAGCCGTCCGCCGCCGTACACCTCGGCCTCGCGCAGGATGTAGAACCACAGCGGGCAGTGCTCGGCCAGCCGCAGGCGCAGATCTTCGCCCAGGTGCGCCCCCGCGCCGTTCTCGAAGTCCGCCGGGAGCAGGGGCTTCACCCCGAAGAGGCGGGCCATCTGCTGGCCGGTGGCCAGGCTCATCATGTGGGCGCGGGTGAGGTTGCGGAACGCCAGGTTCAGCTCGACGGCGTCGACGGGCGGGCCGCCCCGGCCGCCGAACGAACCGAGCGGCAGATCGGCCAGCGCGTTGACCATCAGGGTGTCGATCCGCTTGGCGACATTGAACCGGGCCGCCTCCACGACCAGGTCGTCCCGGCCCACCTCGGAGAAGTCGAACAACCGGCGGAAGTCGGCGATCCAGTTGCTGGGCAGCCGCTCGAAGGTGCCGGACTCGGGGTCGGTGAGGTCCGACGGGAGCGGGGAGAGATTGCCGCTGGTGCCGCTGAAGCGGAACAGCAGGGCGAGGGTCCCGCCGCCGTTGTCGAAGAGCCGGTTCCAGTGGTAGCGGCCGCGCACCATGCTGTGGCCCAGCCGGTAGGCCGCCACGGAGAACTCGACCGGCATAGTCGGCCGGTCCTGCTCGGCCGGGCGTGGCTCGAAGAAGCGGCGGCCCCGGGCGAAGACCTCCTGGACCACGCCCGGATCGACGATCCTCGGCAGGAAGTCGTGCACCAGCATCCACTGGTAGTGCTTCACGACCGTCTCGCGCGCCGTCTCGAAGAGGACCGCGCTGGACACGCCCTTGCCCACCAGATCGGCCACGACCCGGTTGTGGAAGCGGATGAACGCGCAGTGGAGCTGGGCGACCGCCAGATTCTCGTCGTTGCGCGGGTCCGGGATCAGCGGGCGGCGGCGCTCGGAGACCAGCGAACCGGTGCCCACCCGGGGCAGGTCGAACCCGGCCAGCGACAGCGCCGCCGCCGGGTCCTCGCCGGGCACACCCTGGGTGGTGCCGGTCCTCAGCCGGAAGCCGTCGTCGGCGTAGTACCGGCGGTCGAAGCGGTCGTCGGGGCCCAGGCCGTAGAGGCTGTCGAGGTCGAGTGCGGGTGAGCGGCCCTGGAGCAGCTGACGGACCGTGATCTCGTCCTCCAGCCGGACCGCCGTGGCGTCCAGCGTCAGATCGTGGTCCACGAACTGGCCGAGGTAGGTGAACCCGGCCGGGACCGGCGGGTCGTCGGCGTCGGGCTGTCGGCGGGCCGCGGTCATGGCGGCAGCGAGTTCCGCGCGGGCGGCGCGGTCGAGGAGCGCCGTCTCCTGCGCCCGCGGGCCGAGCCGGGAGAACCGGAAGCGGCGCAGCGCGGCTGCGGTGGTCGCCGGGGTGGCCCGGGCCAAAGTGCCGTCCCCGGGGTCGGCGAGGACGCCCTCGCCGACGACGTAGAAGCGGCGGCCCCGGGCGAAGACCTCCTGGACCAGCAATAGGTCAGCAGTGACCGCTAAGACGGCAGGTTGCGGGTCACGCGAGTGCGGGTGCCCGGTCCGCCCTATCGGGTGATGGCCGGGCGGATCGGGCCTCCGGTGGCCGGAGGCGGTCCTACCTTCCTGCGTAGCGCGGCGGCGTTGGTGTCGCCGGGGCAGATGGGCGGATGGGGGAAGCGAAGTGGGGTTACGACATCGCAGGAAAGAGGCGTGGCGGGGTTCCGTGCCGAATGACGGCGGCGGACTTGTCCTGGACCTGTGCGCGGAGCTGATCGACGGATATGCGCGGCGTCAGGGGCCGATGCCGGTCGTGCTGCTCCACGCGGCCCAGGAGGACCCGCTGGGGCGGCACGACGACTGGGTCAAGGAGATCGTCGACCTGGTGTACAAGGCGCAAAAACCCAGGTGGCTGCTGTGCCGCAGCGTTGATCCTCCGCCCGGGAGCGGCGCGCTGTCCGGCCAGGCGCCCGGTGCCGCGCCGGACGCGGACGAGGGTGGGTACTACGCGGCTACGGCGCTGGTGCAGGATGTGGCCGGCGGGCTGTGGGAGAACAGCGGCCGGTCCCAGTACCGTCCGTACCGGCTGCCGTGTTCGCAGTTGCTGGCCTCGCTCGACCGGGCGCTCGACGATGTGGCCGGCCGCGGTGACGGGACACCGGACCCGCGGGCGGTGGTGACCCGGCTCGGAGAGCTGCGCCGGCCGGCCGGTGCCCGGCGAAGGTCCGGTGGTTTCCGGCAGGCGCTGGGGCCGGTGCTGAGCCCGGCGACGGCGCTGGGCTCGGCGGCGGTGGCCTGTGTGGGTGTGCTGGCCGCCAGGCTGGGCTCCTGGTATCTGGTGGGGGCGATGCTGGTGGCCTTGCTGCTGTGGGGAGCCGGCGGCTGGGTCCGGCACTGGGCGGCCCCGGCGCGGCTGGGCCCTGGCTGCCGCTGGTTCGCCACCACGACGTTCCCGGTGTCCCCGAGCACCGAGGCACCGGTCTGGTCGCTGTGGCATCCACGGCTGTCCCGCGCCACGCTGGAGGAACGGGCCGTCGAGGTGGTGCGTCAGTTGCTGACCGCCGCCAGGCCCGTCGATGCCGGCGAGACCGCGGCGCAGGCCGCCGAGCGGGAGGTGGCCCGTCAGTTCTGCCTCCAGCTGCGGACCCTGGCGCTGCTGGAGGATCTGCGGGAGAGCCACCGCCCGGCCTGGGACCTGCGGCACCGCAAACGCACCGTTCCCCCGCTGCTGCTGATTCCCC
Organism: Streptomyces sp. NPDC056734; assembly: GCF_042790455.1. Taxonomy (NCBI): domain Bacteria; kingdom Bacillati; phylum Actinomycetota; class Actinomycetes; order Kitasatosporales; family Streptomycetaceae; genus Streptomyces; species Streptomyces sp. NPDC056734. Next base: position 168,849 of record NZ_JBHTZD010000019.1, on the reverse strand, counting down.
GGGCCACCCGGGCCAATGGCGCGCTGCCGCTGCTGCGGGCGATCAGTGATGTGCGCAGCCGCCGCAGCGAGCAGGACCCCTTGCTGGTGGTCGCCGGCATCGCGCACACGGATCTGGCCGGGCTGAGCGAGCGCACCCAACTGCCGCTGCCGGCGCTGGGTGCCCACGGCCGTGACGTCGGTGAGTTGTACGAGGCCTGGGTGGAGCGCAGTCTGCGGACCGGCCAGTCGCCGAGCATGAACGCCGCTCTGCCCTGGATCCTGCCGGTGGCCCTGAGCGATGAACTCCTCCATCCCTACGACGGCTACGCCTCGCCCGAGAGCCACCGGCGCAAGACCTTCCGCGTGCCGCGCAGTGCCTGGCTGCTGTGGTCGCGCTGGACCCTGCTGGCGGCCTGTGCCCTCACCACGGTCGGCGCCGCGGCCCACTACCAGCATCTGACCGGGAAGTACTGCGGCGGCTGGCAGGCCGTGTGGAACCACGACCTGGAACTGATCGGCGACGAGTGCGTCGGTGTCGCCAGCAACGCCCCCTTGCCGGTCGGCGACGACCCGGTCCTCAGTGTGGGCGGTGAAAGCCGGATCGGCCTGGAGGGGCTCCAGGAGAAGATCAGTGAGGCGAACGGCAGTCTCGATCCGGGCAAGGACCACATCACCTTGGTCTTCGCCGGCGCACTGACCACCAAGGCACAGGAAACCGGCGAAGCGGTCGACGTCCTGCGGCAACTGGCCGGGGTGTATCTGGCACAGCACCACATCAACAGCTTCGCGGAGTCGAACAGTGCCCTCAAGGTGCGGATCCTGATCGCCAACGGCGGCCAGGGCATGAGACACCAGGAGGCCATGGCGGCCAAGATCGTCGGCCTCGCGCGCCGGGATCCGTCCGTCGTCGGCGTGGTCGGCATGGGCATCCACACGCCCGGCAGCGCCCCGGCCGTCAGGGAGTTCCAGAAAGCCGGTCTGGCCGTGGTCGGCACCACCAATTCGGCCACCGCTCTCGCCGAGCAGTTCGGCAACTACGTGGGCATGGCCGCCACCGACCGCGAGCAGGCGTCAGCCCTGGTCAAGCTCCTCGGCGCGGCGCAGGGGCGCAGCTCGATCGTCCTGGCCCCCGCGGGCAGCGGCAAGAGCGGTGACTCCTACGGCGCCGACCAGGCGCAGTACGCCCGGGAGGAACTGGAGCGGGCCGACTTCACCTCGCACCCGCGGATCGACTATCCGGTCGACGGCACCAGCCCCGAACTCGTCGACGCCATCAAGGCCGTCTGCGACCAGCAGGCCGACATCGTCTACCTGGCGGGCCGGGCAAGTCACCTCAAGCCCTTGATGCAGGGGCTTGCCCAGAATTCCAGCTGCCAGGGCCACACCATCACCGTCCTGTCCGGGGACGACATGACCAAGAAGCAGTTCGCGAACGACTCCTTCGACTTCCCGGTCGGCGCCCGGCTGCTCTACGCCTCCCTGACGTACGAGGAGACACTCAAGACCTCCGATCTGTACCGCTTCGCGCAACGCGCCTTCGGATCCGCCCAGGAGCCCACCTACCAGGACCCCCTCTTCGTCGACGGCTTCCTCGCCCTGTCCTACGACGCCGCGACCGCCCTCCACCGCGCCGCGGACAAGGCCAAGGTCCCCGAGAACGGCGGCGCCCCCGCTGTCCTGGCCGCCCTGCGCTCGGTCGACTTCCGCAGCGCCGCCACCGGCGACATCACCTTCCGCCACTCCGACGCCTCCGACCCGAACCTGCGCGGACACGGCATCGGCCTCTACGAGATCACCCAACCCACCGAGGGAGCCGGCTTCGACATCACCCTCGTCTGCGGCCGTCCCGCGGGCGAAACCCGGGGCCAGGAGGAGTGGGGCTGCTAGGGGTTTGCGTCCAGGCAGCGTTCCCCCTGTTGTGGTGTGCCGCGCCGCTCGGGCCGTGGTCCTGGGCGGGCCTTCGTCGGTGGCCCGGGCGGCGCCCTCGACGACTGGTCGGGGGCGCCGCCCGGCAGGGGCGACGTACGGTTCGGGGCCGGACCCGGCCCTTCG